>CAYOSS010000005.1:0-39426 GCA_964406705.1 uncultured Eubacteriales bacterium | reverse complement strand
CCGGAGAAGATCATCCGCGAAACCCAGAAGAAAATAATGTCGAAGCCCGTCACGAGCGCGCTCGTGGGGTAGAACTTGGCGTAATCCGGGTTACTCTCGTCCGGCCAGCCGAGCGCGGAGAAGGGCCAGAGCGCCGAAGAGAACCAGGTGTCGAGGGTATCCCCGTCGCGGCGGATGTTGGCGCTCCCGCACTCCCGGCACCGGGTCGGGTCCTCCCGCGCGACGGTCACCCCGCCGCAGTCGGCGCAGTACCAGGCGGGAACACGGTGCCCCCACCAGAGCTGCCGGGAGACGCACCAGTCCTTGATGTTGCGCATCCAGTTATAGTAGGTCTTCTCGAAGCGGGCGGGGATCATCCTGATCTCGCCGTTTTCCACGGCCTTTATGGCGGGCTCGGCGAGGGGCTTCATCCTGACGAACCACTGCAGAGATACCCTCGGCTCCACGACCGTCCCGCAGCGGTAGCACGCGCCCACGTTGTGGGTCATTTTCTCGGTGCGGACCAGGAAGCCTTCCGTCTCCAAGTCCTCCACTATGGCGCGGCGGGCGTCGTAGCGGTCGAGCCCGGCGTACCTGGGGTAATCCTCGACTATCCGGGCGTCGTCGGTCATAACGTTTATCACGGGGAGATTGTGCCGCAGACCCACCTCGAAGTCGTTGGGGTCGTGCGCGGGGGTGATCTTCACCGCGCCGGTGCCGAACTCCGGGTCTACGTAGCTGTCCGCCACAATGGGGATCTCCCTGCCCACAAGCGGCAGGCGGACGGTCTTGCCCACCAATGAGGAGTAGCGCGGGTCGTCCGGGTGGACGGCGACGGCGGTATCCCCGAGCAGCGTCTCGGGGCGGGTGGTGGCGAGCTCAATATAGCCGCTCCCATCGGTCAACGGGTAGCGCAGGTGCCAGAAGCACCCCTCCCGCTCGGCGTACTCCACCTCGGCGTCGGATATGGTGGTGCGGCAACGGGGGCACCAGTTGACAATGCGGTTGCCCCGGTAAATGAGCCCCTTCTCGTACAGGCGGCAAAACACCTCGCGCACCGCCTTAGAGCAGCCCTCGTCAAGGGTGAACCGCTCCCGCTCCCAGTCGCAGGAGCAGCCGAGCTTCCGTATCTGTGAGGTGATCCTCCCGCCGTAAGTCTTCTTCCACTCCCAGGCGCGCTTCAGGAACGCCTCGCGGCCTATCCGCTCTTTGGTGAGCCCCTCCTCGCGCATCGCCTCGACTATCTTGGCCTCGGTAGCTATTGAGGCGTGGTCCGTCCCCGGGACCCAAAGCGCCTCGTACCCCTGCATGCGGCGGTAACGCACTAAGATATCCTGCAGCGTCTCGTCCAGCGCGTGCCCCATGTGCAGCTGCCCGGTGATATTGGGCGGGGGCATCACCACGGTAAACGGCTTCTTGCCGGAATTACGGTCGGCGTGGAAATACCCGCCCTTTTCCCAAAAGCCGTATATTTTATCCTCGGTGTCCCGGGGGGAATAAACTTTCGCCAGCTCGTTCGCCATCGAATTTTCCTCCATACCTCGCTAATCCTCGAACAGCAGGCGGAGCCCGCCCTCGCCGCCGGTGACCGTCACTTTGCCGAAGGACCCGTCCCCGCGCTCGACAATCTCGTTTATAATGGGGTCCTCCACCTCGCGGCGGACCGCCCGGCGCAGGTCCCTCGCCCCGCGCTTGACGCTGCCCGCCCGTTTGCAAATCTCCCGAAGGGCGTCCCCGGTGTAGGAAAGGGTAATCCCCCGCTCCGCGAGAACGGGCTTCAGCTCGTCCAGGATAAGCCCGGCTATCCGGACCCGGTCCTCCTCGCCCAGGGGGTTGAACACTATAATATCATCCACCCGCCCCAAAAACTCCGGGCGTAAGAACTGCTCCAGCGCCTTCATAGCCTTCTCGCGGGTGGCGGTGTACTCCGTCTTGCCGAAACCCAGAGGGTTCTCCGCCCTGTCGCTCCCGGCGTTGGAAGTCATTACTATAACGGTATTCTCGAAGTTCACCGTGCGCCCCTGAGCGTCGGTGATGCGCCCGTCGTCGAGTATCTGCAGCAGCACGTTCAGCACGTCGGGGTGAGCCTTCTCGATCTCGTCGAAGAGGATCACCGAGTACGGCTTGCGACGAACCTTCTCGGTGAGCTGCCCCGCGTCGTCGTAGCCGATGTAGCCGGGAGGCGCGCCTATCAGCCGCGAAACGGCGTGCTTCTCCATAAACTCCGACATATCGAGGCGGATAAACGTCTCGGGGGAGTCGAAAAGCTGCTCCGAGAGCACCTTCACAAGGTAGGTTTTTCCGACGCCCGTGGGCCCCACGAAGATGAACGACGCCGGGCGCCGGTGGGAGGAGATTTGCACCCCGTTGCGCCGGACCCCCATCGCGACGGTGTCCACCGCCTCGTCCTGCCCGACGACTTTTTCCTTAATGCGCTCGGATAAGTGCTTGAGCCGGGTTAAATCCCCCTCGCGTACCTTCCCCGCCGGGATGCCCGTCCACAGCTCTATCACCTTGGCGAGGTCGTCCTCGGTGACGGCGTTTTGAGAGGCGGGCCCGTAAAGAGAGGACGCTTCGTCGTTGCAGCGCGCCAGCTCCTGCTTGATGTTCGCCAGCCGCTCGTAATCCGTGTTCTCGGTGTCGCTCTCGAGCTCCTCGGCGGTACGGGACAACTCCGCCACCCGCTTGTTGAGGGTGTAGAGCCTGTCCGCCGCCTTGTTGCGCAGCGCCGCGCACGCGCAGGCCTCGTCGAGCAGATCAATGGCCTTATCCGGGAGAAAGCGGTCGCTGATGTACCGCTCCGAGAGCGAGACGGCGAGCCTCACTATCCTGTCCGTCACGGTGACCCCGTGGTAACCCTCGTAGTAGGAGCGCACCCCGCTTAAAATCTCCACGCAGGCGGCGACGGACGGCTCCTCCACCGTCACGGGCTGGAAGCGGCGCTCCAGGGCGGCGTCCTTTTCTATATATTTGCGGTACTCCGTCAGGGTGGTCGCGCCTATGACCTGTATCTCCCCGCGGGAGAGGGCGGGCTTCAGTATGTTGCCCGCGCTCATCGCTCCCTCGGAATCCCCCGCCGCAACGAGGCTGTGCACCTCGTCTATGAAGAGTATGATGTTCCCCGCCGCCTTGACCTCTTCGATTAACCCCTTGACGCGGCTCTCAAACTGCCCCCTGAACTGCGTCCCCGCGACCAGCGCGGTGAGGTCCAGCAGGTAAATCTCCTTGTCCAGCAGCCTCGCGGGGGCTTTGCCCTCAACTATGCGCAGGGCAAGACCCTCCGCTATGGCGGTCTTGCCCACGCCCGGCTCGCCTATGAGACAGGGGTTGTTCTTCTGCCGGCGGGAGAGGATTTGTATGACCCTCTCCATCTCGGCGTCACGGCCTATGACCCTGTCCAGCCGGCCATCTCTCGCGCGCTCGTTGAGGTTGGTACAGTACTGCTCCATAAAGCGGCGCTTCTTGCCCTTTTTCTTGCCCTCGCCGCGCTTCTCCTCGCGCTCGCCGTTCTGCTTCTCCCTCTCGCCCGCGTCTCCCCCGTTGTAAACCCCGCCCATAAACGGAAACGCCGGGGCGCCGCCGGGGGTGAAATCCTCCCCGTCGCTGTTCTCCTCCATAAGCGAGAACGCGTCGCCTATCTGGTCGCTCATCTGCTCGATGTCGTCGTCGGACAGGTTCATATTGCGCAGCAGGTCGGTGACGGGACGTATCCCGGACTCCTTGGCGCAAACAAGGCACAGCCCCCGCGGCTCCGCCTGCGGGTTGCTTCCGTCGGAGATGAACACCACCGCCGGGCGCTTCCCGCACTTATAGCACATTTTCATAAAAACGCTCCCCGCCGCCTCGCGCGGCTGTTGTATCACGGTACCGCCGGTTGCATCCGGCAATGCCGCCGGGTTGGTCAGGGCAACACCACGGGTAGCCGGCGGCACCCGTTCAAAAGCTTTGGCTCTCCCCCGGCGGTACTGTCGCCCCGTTTACCCGTGGAGGACTTTAGCCAAGTTCCCGAACAGGAAGGACTTGTCGATATTCGCCTCGGTGAAGATCCAGAAGCCTCTCCCCGCCGCTCTGACCGCGAGCGACACGGCGGCGCTGATGACCATCATAAGTATCACTCCCTTAGCCGCTCCGAACACGGCTCCGAGCCCCTTGTTAAGAGCCCCCAACACGGGCGCCTTGAAGAGACGGTTAAGCCCCTTGGCCGCGAACCGCACCACTACCATACCTATTACGAACACCAAGACGCTCAGCAGCGAGTAGAGCGCGTCTACCGCCATCGGGCGCACGACCTGGCGGGAGATATGCTCCGCCACGCGGTCGGCGGAGATGCCGTCCTCGAAGATCTCGTCAAGGTCCACGCCCAAAGCCGCGGCCGCGCGTTTAATCTCGTCGGGCAACCCGTTCTTGATGCGCTCTATATCCTCCCCGCCGATGCGGTCGACTATATCCTCCACCCGCTCCACCACGGTGCGCTCCACGGAGGAGTCGTAGATCTTGGCGCAAAGGGGCCTGATCCCGGTGAGGATCAGCACAAACAGCCCGATGAAGCCCACAAGCTCTATCAGAGAGCGGACAAAGCCCCTTCTGGCGGAGAGCCACGCGAGCAGCGCGACGACGGCGACGACGATTACATCAAGGATAATGAACATAATGACCAACCCTTCTTTTTGGCGACACAGCGCGGCTATTCGCGGTATCGCCTATTTTACGAATTGCAGACGAGCGTCGCTCAGCACGGCGGCGCCGCTCTTTGACGCGGAAATCATCCTCGCTTTGGGCAGCGAGGTGACCTCCGGCTCCCCCCCGGAAAAATCATACTTGTACAGATCAGGCGCGGAGAGGATGTACACCCGGTTTTCGGTGATAGAAAACCCTTCCGCCGCCCCGGAGAAAGCGAAATCAGCCTTTTCGCGGCCCTTCTTGTCGTACACTAAGACCCGCCGCTCCCCGGCGCTCTCCTCCCCGCAGATGAAGCCCACGGTGCCTTTGGGCGTCGCGGCGCAGGCCAAAATCCTCCCGGGGAGCTCCGCTCCGGACTGCTCCCCGCCCCGGAAAGTCACGTACACCGCCTTGTCGGGCCCCGCGAAGAGCGCCCTCTTACCCGACGGCGCCGCCCAGTTGAAATACGCGCCGGGGTAGCTCTCCCGGGAAAGCTCCTTACCTTTTCTGGCGTCGAAGCAATAAATATCGCTTTGCAGCGTCCCGCCGCTCGCGCGCACCGTCGCGACCGCCAAATACCTCCCGCGCGGGTTTAACACCAGCGCGGTGACGTAGGAATCGGGAAAATTCTTCACAAAGCGCCGCTTGGAGGACTTGGAGTAGACCTCCACCACGGAGAGGTAGTCGTTCGACTTGTAGGCGGCGGCGGCGGTGCCGTTCCGGGAAATCGCGGCGGTGTAAAGTTCGCCGTCAAAGGCGAGGCTCTGTGCCCGTTTCCTCGCGGTGTATACGGCAAGCCCGGAGCCGCCCCGGTCGTAAACCAGCGTCCGCGCCGCCGAGGACACCATAGCCGGGGAGGAGAAGCCGTGCCTCGCGGCGTACGCTCCCCCGCCCTTCGAGTTGTATATCTCTATGTAGCTGTCGGAGAGCACGTCCACCCGCCCGTACCGCGCGTCCATTTGCAGAAAGGACGAACCGGCGAGCCCGTTCTCGGCGTTCCCCTCCGTGGAGTGGAGAGAGTAGCTGTTTTGAAGAGACTCGAATATCCCGGTGGGGGTGCAGAAATGCCAGGTGAGCAGCCCCGCGACCAGCGCCGCCGCCACGGCGGCTATTATTATCCGCTTCACCCTGCGACGGCTCTTTATCACGGTGTAGGGGGGTGGATCGGCCCGGCGGGACTTCTTCGCCGGCTTGCCGCTCTTCTTCGCCGCCCGGCCGTCGGTGGACGCGCCGGCCCGTTCCCGGCGGTCACGTTTCCGTTTGGGCAAGACCCGGACCCTCCTTCCCGTAAAATACCTCGTCTAAATAAAGAGCGTGCGCGGGGGCGGTGCGCCCGGCGTCGTCGCGTCTCCCGGAGAGCAACGCCCTTTCCACCTGCCCGGGGGAGAAGCGCCCCCGCTCGGTGTCGAGCAGCGTCCCCACCATAATGCGCACCATATTGTAGAGAAACCCGTTGCCCGTCACGCTGAAAACGGTGAACCGCCCGTGCTCCGTAAAGCGGCACTCGCCGATCACCCTCCGTGTGGACTTAACCGAGCTCCCCGACGCCATAAAAGCGGAAAAGTCATGCTCCCCCGCGAACGCCGCCGCCTCGCGGTTCAGTAAATCCACATCTAACTCCCTGTTTACCCGGTACGCCCGCCCCTCCAAAAAGGGGTCGCGGACGGGCGAGGAGTAAATCAGGTAAACATACCTCTTGCCGGTGGCGCTGTACCTCGCGTGAAAGTCGCCCGGCACCTCGCGGCAGGAGAGCACCGCTATATCGGCCGGGAGCTTGGAGTTGAGCCCCGCCACGAACCGCTCCTCCGGCAGAGAGGAGCCGGTGTCAAAGTGGCAGTAGTAGGCGTTCGCGTGGACGCCGCTGTCCGTCCTCCCGCAGCCCGTAAGCCCGCGCGCGTCCCCCGCCGTGAGGGAAAGGAGCGCCTCTTTCAGGACATCCTGCACCGCCGGCGCGTTCGTCTGCGACTGCCAGCCGTGGTAGCGCGTGCCGAGGAAACGGATTTTCAAGCATAACCGTCTCATATCGGCTAAAAGGTGAACCTCAGAAACAGTACCCCGTCCAAAGCGAGAAGGCTCGCTCCCGCGCACACCGCGTCCCGCCAGCCGAGAGCGGCGCGCTTGTACTTGGTGCGCCCGGCGCCGCCGTTGTAGCAGCGGCTCTCCATCGCCTCGGCAAGCTCGTACGCCCGGCGCACCGAGGAAAGCAGCAGGGGTATCAGAATGGGCAGCATTGCCTTCACGCGCTTTATTATCGAGCCGCTGTCGATATCCGCGCCGCGGGCCTTCTGAGCCGAGGTGATCTTGTTGGTCTCGTCTATCAGCGTGGGAATGAACCGCAGGGCGATGGTCATCGTCATCGCGAGGACATGCACCGCCTCCCTGAGTCCGAATATCCGCAGCGGCGCGAGCAGGCTCTCTATAGCGTCGGTGATCTCGGTGGGCTTTGTGGAGTAGGTGAACATAGCGCTCAGCAGTATCAGTAAGATTATCCTCGCCGACATAAAGAGCGCTCGCTCCAAGCCTCCCACGGTCACGTGTATTACCCAGAAGGAGAAAAGCTCCCGCCCCGAGCGCACCGACAGGGCGTTTATCACGGAGGTCAGGGCGATGACGAACCACACCGCCTTGACGTTGCGCAGGTACATCCTGAGCGGCACCCGTGAGACCGCCATCAGCGCGACAACGCAGACCGCGCAAAACGCGAGCCCGTAGAAGTTGCCGGAGAGGAAGAGAATCACAATCCAGACTATCAAAAGAAGGATCTTCGTCCTCGCGTCCGCCTTGTGGAGGAAAGACGCTGTCGGGACATACTGCCCCAGAGTTATGTCTCTAAGCAACGCCCGCCCTCCCCAATTTCTCAAGGAGAACCGCCTTGGCCCGCTCTAAAGTGTAAACGTCGGTGGGGACGTCCGCGCCGAGCTCGCGCATCCCGATGAAAATCTTGGTGATGTCCGGGACGTCCAGCCCCACGGACGCGAGCCTTTCGGCCCCCCGGAACACTTCCTCCACGGTGCCGGACGCGAACACCTCGCCCTTGTTCAGCACCAATATCTTATCGGCGGTGGCGGCGACGTCGCGCATACTGTGCGAGACGAAAATCACCGACGCGCCCGTCTCGTCTCGGTAGTCCTTGATAAAGCGCAGCACCGTCTCCCTGCCGGCCGGGTCAAGCCCCGCCGTGGGCTCGTCTAACACCAAGACTTCCGGCTCCATCGCTATAATTCCGGCTATGGCGGCGCGGCGTTTCTCCCCGCCGGAGAGGTCGAAGGGGGATTTCTTTAGCAGCTCCGGGGAAAGCCCCACCATTTTGGCGGCTCTAAGCACCCTGCGGCGGACTTCCTCGGCGTCGAGCCCCATATTCCGGGGTCCGAAAGCGATATCCTTATAGACTGTCTCGTCGAAAAGCTGATATTCGGGATACTGAAAGACGAGCCCCACCTTAAAACGCACGGATTTTATCTCCTTGGGGTTCTCCCAGATATCGCGCCCCCGGAGGAATATATGCCCCGGCTCGGCCTTTATAAGCCCGTTTAAGTGCTGCATCACGGTGGATTTGCCGGAACCCGTGTGCCCTATCACGCCCAATATCTCCCCCGCCTCGAGGGAAAAGCTGACCCCGCTCACCGCCTTTACGGGGAATTTGGTCCCCACATCGTAGCTGTAGGAGAGGTCCCGCACTTCTAAGACCGGCATACCGCGCCCCCGTGGGATCTCTTCATAAGCGCCTCGGCGAGCACCGCGGCGCACTCCCCGGCCGTGACCGCGCCCACGGGCAGCCCCGCCCCGGCGGCGTTTAGCTCGTTTATAAGGGCGGCCCCCACGGGTACATCAAGCCCCAGGGCGCGCAGCCGTTCGGTTTGGAGGAAAATCTCGCCCGGCTTACCGTCCGCCGCCACTCCGCCTTCGTCCAAAATCACTACCCTGTCGGACAAAGCCGCTTCCTCCATGAAGTGGGTTATAAATATTACCGTGATGTTCTTCGCCGCCTTGAGAGAGAGCACCGTGTCCATAACCTCGCGGCGCCCCTTGGGGTCCAGCATAGCGGTGGGTTCGTCAAACACCACGCACTCCGGCTCCATCGCCAAAATACCGGCTATCGCGACCCTCTGCTTCTGCCCCCCGGAGAGGTTCGCGGGCGAGGATTCCCGGTACTCCCACATATCCACCGCTCTCAGCGACGCCTCAACCCGGCGCGCCATCTCCTCGCGGGGGACGCCGATGTTCTCCATACCGAAAGCGACATCGTCCTCCACTGAGGTCGCGACCAACTGGTTATCGGGGTTCTGGAAGACCAGCCCCACCTTTCGGCGGACAGCAAGCTCGTTCTCCTCGTTTACCGGCAGCCCTCCCACGGTGACCTCGCCGGAAGTGGGCTTTAAGAGGCCGTTGAGAAGCCGCGCCAGCGTCGACTTTCCGCAGCCGTTCCGCCCCAAAACAGCGCAAAACTGCCCCGCCGGAAAAGAGATGTTCAGGCCTTTCAGCACCTCGTTGGGGCTCTCCCCGTCGGCGTCGTATGTGTAGCACACGTCGCGCAGAGTAATCAAATCATTCGGCATCGTTTATCCACCAGGTGGAGTACCCGCAGGGAAGGATCACGTCCTTCGCCCGCACGGGAAGCCCCAGCTCCTCCGTAAATATTTTCCCCCGCCGCCCCGCTATCTCCCGCTTTATGAGGAACTCGAACACGGTGGGGGAGATCCCGGAGGTGTAAGTATTCAGCAGCACGAACAGCGGCCGCTCGCAGAGCACCCCCGCGACGAGGCGCAGTAACGGCTCGATTTGCTCCTCCAGCCGCCAAAGCTCCCCGCCGGGCCCGCGCCCGTATACCGGCGGGTCGAGGATCACCGCGTCGTAACGGCCCCCCCGCCGCCCCTCGCGGGCGAGGAACTTTAAGCAGTCGTCCTGAAGCCAGCGCGCGGGGCGGTCCGCGAGACCGCTTAGAGCCGCGTTGTCCTTCGCCATACGCACCATACCCTTCGCCGCGTCCACGTGGGTGACCGAGGCCCCGGCCTTTAGACACGCCACGGAAGCGGCGCCGGTGTAGGCGAAGAGGTTCAGCGCCCTGACTGCCCTCCCCGCGCCGGAAATAAGCGACATGGCTCTGTTCCAGTTTGCCGCCTGCTCGGGGAAAAGCCCGGTGTGCTTAAAGCCCATCAGCCGCAGGCGGAACCGCATCCCCCGATAGCCCACACTCCAGTCCTCGGGGACGGGTTTCAGCGTCTCCCAGGCGCCGCCGCCCCTGTCGGAGCGGTGGTACACGGCGTGGGGCCGGCTCCACAGCGGGTGCTCGCGCGGCCCGCTCCAGACCGCCTGCGGCTCGGGACGGATCAGCACGACGCCGTTCCAGCTCTCAAGACGCTCTCCCCCCGCCGCGTCAAGAAGGGTGTACTCCGCGAAATCGTCCGGGCTGCGCACGGGCGTCACAGCAGGGATTCCTGCGCGGGCGCGTCCGGGCGGCGCAGCCCTAAATGGTCGTAGGCGAGACCCGTCACGCAGCGCCCGCGGGAAGTGCGCGTCAAAAAGCCTATTTGCATCAGATACGGCTCGTACACGTCCTCGATGGTGACGCTCTCCTCGCCCAGCGCCGCGGCTAAGGTTTCGAGCCCCACCGGCCCCCCGCCGTAATTGCTGATGATGATCGAGAGCATCCGCCGGTCGAACGCGTCCAGCCCCAACTCGTCAATCTCGAAACGCGAGAGCGCGTCGGAGGCTATCTCCGCGGTTATCTCCCCGCCGTACTCCACCTGGGCTATGTCGCGCACGCGCTTTAACAGGCGGTTCGCTATGCGGGGCGTCCCGCGGGAACGCGAGGCTATCTCGAGCGCGCCGTCAGAGTCCACCGGGATATGGAGGATCCCCGCCGAGCGACGGACTATCTCCGCCAACTGCTCCGGGGTGTACAGCTCCAGCCGCAGCAGCACCCCGAACCTGTCCCGCAGCGGCGCGGTCAGCTGCCCCGAGCGGGTCGTCGCGCCCACGAGAGTAAACTTCGGCAAATCCAGCCTTATCGAGCGCGCGGAGGGACCTTTCCCGATAATAATATCGAGGGAGAAATCCTCCATCGCGGGGTACAAAATCTCCTCCACGCTGCGGTTGAGCCGGTGGATCTCGTCGATGAAGAGAATGTCGCCCTCGCCGAGGTTGGTCAGCAGCGCGGCGAGGTCGCCCTGCTTCTCTATGGCGGGCCCGGAGGTGATGCGCAGGTTCACCCCCATCTCGTTGGCTATGATCCCCGCGAGGGTGGTCTTGCCCAGCCCGGGAGGCCCGTACAGCAGGACGTGATCCAGCGGCTCGCCCCGCAGGGATGCCGCCTTCATATAAATTTCCAGATTCTCCTTGACTTTATCCTGCCCGATGTACTCCATAAGGGTGCGGGGGCGAAGGGTGGGCTCGGTGTCCTTGTCGTTCTCCGTCGCGGAGGGGGTGACAAACCGGCTCTCGGGGTCAAATTCCGCCATACGCTACACCCTCCCCGCCAAAAGCTTCAAAGCCTGCTTTATAAGATCCTCAGCGCTCTCGTTCATATCGAGCTTGGCGACGGCCGCCGCCGCGTCTGACGCCGAGTACCCCAGCGACACCAGCGCCCCCACCGCCTCCGACGCGCCGGAAAGCCCGTCCGCCGGGCCTTCAGAGGTAACATTTCCGGGGAAAGCCACCGCCGCGACCTTGTCTTTAAGCTCCAACACGATGCGCTGCGCCGTCTTGGCCCCCACTCCGGGCGCCCCCGTGAGCGTCCTGGAGTCGCCCGTGGCGATCAGCCTCGCGAGATCGTCGGGTCTGAAACGGGACAGCACCGCCAGCGCGACCTTGGGGCCGACTCCGCTCACCGAAAGCAGCCGCCGGAACATCTCAAGCTCCGCCTTTTCCGAGAACCCGTAAAGCTCCGCCCCGTCGTCCCGCAAAGAGAGGTACGTATACAGAAAGACCTCCCCACCGCGCCGGGGCAGGGCGTTGCCCGTGTACGCGCTCACGGCGAGGCGGTAGCCGACCCCGGCGCACTCCACCACGGCGGACGAGCCGTCGCACTCGGTCAATATCCCTCTCAGCGAATAGATCATTTCTTCCCCCACGCGTTATATGAAGACGGTGTTCCCTCCGTACCTACACTCAGCCGCCCCAACAGCGAGCCGGCGTTGTGCCCGTGGCAAATGGCGAGGGCGAGGGCGTCTGCGGTGTCGTCCGGCTTGGGGAGGCGCTCCAGCCCCAAAATGACCCGCGTCTTCTCCATAGTCTGCCGCTTATCCGCCCGCCCGTACCCGGTGACGGCCTGCTTTACCTGAAGGGGGGTGTACTCGTGCACCGGGACGCCGCTTTTAGCCGCCGAAAGGAGGATCACTCCCCTCGCCTGGGCGACGTCAATGGCGGTCTTGGAGTTGGAGTTGAAGAAGAGCTTCTCCACGGACATCGCCTCGGGGCGGTCGCGGGCTATGACGGCGGACATACCGTCGTAAATCCTCGTCAGCCGCTCGCAAAAAGGCATCCCCGCCGGAGTCTCCACCGCGCCGTAATCGACCGTGGAGAAGGTGTTCCCGGAGTAATCCAGCACGCCGAACCCCACAATAGCGTATCCGGGATCGACCCCCAATATGCGCAACTCCCCGCCCCCGCTCAAGATGATAGCTACATTATACCACATAGGGCGGCTTATGGCAAGGCTTTCTTGCGGCGGGGCAGGGCGGATAGGGTGTCGCGGCGGGCAGGCGAGAGGCGCTCGGTGAGGGCGGTCGCGGGGGCGCGGGCACGAGGCGCCGGGCATAACCCGCCTGATCGCTTATGAGGCCTCGCGGGCGCAACGCGGCGGGAGCAAACCGCTTGCGGGGCGGCGCGGGCGCGGCGCCGGACGGGTTAGACCCGCTTGGCAAGACCCGCTTATAACGCGCCGGCAAAACAAAAAACGCGGAACCCCCGGGACTCGGAGGATTCCGCATTGACAGCCGCTCCCCTGCTACTCCGCGAAGCCCGACTCAAGCAAACGCTGGAGCCCTAACACGGCGGACTCCTCGTCGGAGCCGTCCGCGATGATCTTTATCGCGGCGCCGCCCTCTATCCCGAGGGAGAGCACCCCGAGTAGGCTCTTCGCGTTGACGCGGCGCTCTTCTTTTTCCACCCAGATGGAGGACTTGTACTCGTTGGCCTTCTGAATAAAGAACGTCGCGGGGCGGGCGTGCAACCCGACCTGATTTTTAACGACAACATCCTTTACGTACATCAGCAAGATCTCCTTACTTCCCTCTAAGATATGCTTATTATACCACCGATTCCGGGGTTTAGTCAACACCCGCGAGGGAAAATAGCGAAAGATCGTAGGAACACCCAAAATTGCGGATCGTGCCGCTTTAGGTTTCGTCTAAAAGCACAACCGTGTGCAAAACTTATCGGCGAAATGCCACCACACCCCGTGCCGGATCGCACGGCGAAAGACCGTTACCCGGCGGTTTCCGCCTTGCCGGGGCCGGCGGTCGGGGTGCTCGCCGCCCTGCCGGGGCCGGCGGTCGGGGTGCTCGCCGCCCTGCCGGGGTCAGCAGGTGAGGCGATCTCCGCCTTGCCGGGGCCGCCGGTCGACGTGTTCTCCGCCTTGCCGGGGCCGGCAGCCGGGGCGTCATCCACCTTGCCGGGGCCGCCGGTCGGCGTGCTCGCCACCTTGCCGGGGCCGGCGGTCGGGACGTTATTCACCTTGCCGGGGTCGGCGGTCGGGACGTTATTCACCTTGCCGGGGTCGGCAGTCGGGGCGTTATCCACCTTGCCGGGGTCAGAAGGTGAGGCGTTCCCCGTCTTGCCGGGGCCGACAACCGGGGCGGTCTCCGCCTTGCAAAGATTGACAGCCGGGGTGCTTTCTGCCCTGCCGGGGCCGACGGTCAGGGCGGTCTCCGTATTGCCGGAGTCGGCAGCCGGGGTGGTCCCCTCCTCGCAAGAGACGCCGACCGGGGAGGACTCCCCCGCGTCTGACAGGTCCGGGCGGCGCCGGGGGGTGATCTTCTCCGCGCCAAGCAGGTCCGGGCGGCGTTCGAGAGTGATCTCCCTCGCGCGCTCGAGCCGCCAGCGCTCCACCTCGGCGTGGTTGCCGCCTAAGAGCACCGCCGGCACCGCCATACCCTCCCAAACCTCGGGCCGCGTGTAATGCGGGTACTCCAAAAGCCCGCTGTAAAAGCTCTCCTCGCTGTAGCACTCGGGGTCCGAAAGCACCCCCGGCAGCATACGGCACACCGCGTCGGTCACCACAAGCGCGGGCAGCTCCCCGCCGGTCAGCACGTAGTCCCCTATGGAAATCTCCTCCGGGCGGAGTTTATCCAGCACCCGCTGGTCCACGCCCTCGTAATGCCCGCAAAGCAGGGTTAAACTCTCCTCTCGGGAAAGCTCCTCCGCCTTACCCTGGGTGAACCGCTCCCCCTTGGGGGATAAGTATACAAGCCGCGTCCGCCGCCCCTTAGTGACCGCCCTGACGCAGTCAAAAATGGGTTGCGCCGCCATCACCATGCCCTTGCCGCCGCCGTAGGGGGCGTCGTCAACCCGCCCGTGCTTATCCGTGGAGTAGTCGCGGATATTGTGGCAGTAAATCTCCACCGCGCCGCTTTTTCTTGCCCTGCCTATGATACTCTCTCCCGCCACCGCCTCGCACATCGCGGGGAAGAGGGTCAGAATGTCAATCCTCATCGGGGAGCAACCCTTTGCGCGGCTTTATCTCAACATACCCCTCCTCGGGGCACACCGCTCCCACAAACTCCTCCACCGCCGGGAGCAGCACCTCCCTGCCGGAACTTTTTATCACCCAGACATCGTTCGCGGGAAGGCATTTCACCTCGGAGATGACGCCGATTTCTTTATCGGTCCCGGAGACCAACGCCCGGCAGCCGACCAAATCCTCCACGAAGTAGCGCCCGGGAGGGAGCGTCACGTCCTCGCGGTTGATAAATACCTTCTTGCCCACAAGCTGCTCGGCGGCGTTCGCGTCGGCGACACCGTCCAACTTTAACAAGACCACGTTCCCGTGCCGCCTGGAGGAAAGCACCGCGACGGGCTTCCCCCTCCGGGACAGGTAAACCCGCTTAAAGCCCAACAAAAAATCGGGGCTGTCCGCCATAGGGTACACGCGGACTTCTCCGCGCACCCCGTGTGTGCCCACGATCTGACCCGTCTCTATATATTTTTTCAGCATTCCAAACTTTCCTTTGCCGGCGCCGCCAAACCGCCCGGCGCGAGCCCCGGCGGCAAGACCGCCCCCGGTGTACAGGCCCCGGCGGCAAGACCACCCCAAGTGTGCAGGTCCCGGCGGCGAAACCACCCCGGGCGGTTCTCCCCCGGGGCGGCGGTCGGTTTTAGCCTATCTCGACGCGAACCTTCTGACCCAGCCTCGCGGCGGCGTTGCGCATAACCACGCGAATGGCGTTGGCAATTCTGCCCTGCTTGCCTATAACGCGCCCCATATCCTCCTCGCCGGTGTGAAGATGGTACACAATGACGCCCTCTTCGTCCGGCTCGTCTACCGTCACCGCGACCTGCTCCGGGTCCTCCACAAGCCCCCGCGCCATCGCCTCAAGTAACTCGGTCATACCACAATTCCTCCTTAAAGTTGCCTTAGGGTTAAACCTAACCTATGATGCCGCTCTTTTTGAGCAGCGCCCTCACCGTATCCGTGGGCTGGGCGCCGTTCGCCAGCCACTGCTTCGCCTTATCCCCGTCGATCTTGACGCTCGCCGGGTCGGTCATCGGGTCGTAGTAACCCAACTCCTCGATGAAGCGCCCGTCTCTCGGATAGCGCCCGTCCGCCACGACCACGCGGTAAAACGGGGATTTCTTCGCGCCCATGCGGCGCAGCCTGATTTTTACTGCCATAAAGTTCTCCATCTCCACTAAAAATTCTTTTGTGTATATGTATATTCCGCACGCGCCGACCCTTGGCGCGGGAAAGCCGCTACATCCCGAAGCCGCTCGGCAGGCGCATTCCGCGAAGCCCTCTCTTGCCCTTGCCGCCAAACTCCTTGAACATCTTCTTCATCTGGTTGTACTGGCTCATAAGCCGGTTAACCTGCTCCACCGTCGTGCCGGACCCCGCCGCTATGCGCCGCCGTCTGGAGGCGTTCAGCACCTCGGGGTGCTCCCGCTCCTTCACCGTCATAGACTGGATTATGGCCTCGAAACGGACGAACTCGCGCTCGTCTATATCGACGTCCTTCAGCTTGTTGCCCACCCCGGGGAGCATGGAGAGCAGGGACTTGACGGAGCCCATTTTCTTAATCTGGCGAAACTGCTCCAACAAGTCGTTTAAGTCAAACTTGTTTTGCAGCAGCCGGTCGGCGGTTTTCTGGGCTTCCTTTTCGCTGACCTCGTTCTCCACCTTCTCGATGAGCGAGAGCACGTCGCCCATCCCGAGGATCCTCGACGCCATTCTGTCGGGGTGAAACTCGTCCAAATCGTCCAACTTCTCGCCCGTGCCTACAAACTTTATGGGCTTGCCCGTCACCGCGCGGACGGAGAGCGCCGCGCCGCCCCTGGTGTCGCCGTCCAACTTGGTGAGGATGACGCCGTCTATCTCCAACCGATCGTTGAACGCTTTAGCGATATTCACGGAATCCTGACCGACCATAGAGTCCACGACAAGCAGCTTCTCGTTGACCTCAACCGCGGCGCATATCCGCTCCAACTCCGCCATAAGCTCGTCGTCGATGTGGAGCCGCCCCGCCGTGTCGAGTATGACCCAGTCGTACCCGTGGTCCCGCGAATAGGAGACAGCCTCTTTAGCCGTTTGCTCGGGGGGGTTGGTGCCGCGCTCGAACACCGGCACGCCAACCTTCTCGCCCAGAACCTTGAGCTGGTCTATCGCCGCCGGGCGGTAGATGTCGCACGCCACAAGGAGCGGGCGGTTGCCCTGAGATTTCAGGCGTTTCGCGAGCTTCGCGCTGTGAGTGGTCTTGCCCGAACCCTGCAGACCGCACATCATCACCACGGTAGGGATCCGGGGGGCGGTCTTGAGCCTCGCCGTCTCCCCGCCCATAAGCTCGGTGAGCTCGTCGCGGACAATCTTGATCACCATTTGCGCCGGGGTGAGGCTGTCCATCACCTTTTCCCCTATGCTCTTCTCGGTGACGCGGGCGGTGAAGTCCTTCGCGACCTTGTAGTTGACGTCCGCCTCCAACAGCGCCATACGCACCTCGCGCATCGCGTCCTTAAGGTCGGACTCGGTGAGGCGACCGTGGGATCTCATCCGCCGAAACACACCGGAGAGCTTTTCGGATAAACTCTCGAATGCCACGGCGGCGCCCCCTTCCTCATCGCGTTTCTACTATTGTACAATCTTTTACCCGGATTGTCAAGCAAAAACGAAGGAATTTCGCGGCGGGAGCCGAAAATACTTGACAAACGCCCCCGCCCGCGGTAAATTATAGAGTAGAGAGGGGGAAATTCGCCCGCCGGCCGCGCGGCCCGGCCGCTCGGCTCCGCGCCCGGGGCGCGAACACTTCAAGCTATCAATAAAACGAATGAGAGGTAACTTTAATGAAAAGGAAAATCCTGCTGAGAGCGCTCTGCGCCGCGGCGACACTCCCGCTGATCCTTTGCGGCTGCGGCAAGCAGAAGACGACGCCCGGCCGCTTCGACAGCTCGCCCGACTACATCCCCCACCCCGACCCGCAGACCGTCGGCGACGCCTACCCGGACAAGGCGGTCGGCTTTCAGTTGGAGGAGCCCGCCGCCGGGGAGGAAATCGCGGTGCTCGTCACCTCGATGGGGGAAATCTACATAAGGCTGTTCCCGGAGGCGGCCCCCAAAGCGGTGGAAAACTTCAAAGGGCTTATTAACAAGGGCGCGTACAACGGGATCATATTCCACCGCGTGATAGAGGGCTTTATGATCCAGGGCGGCGACACCGAGAACCAGGACGGCACCGGCGGCAAAAGCATCTGGGAGGACGACTTCGAGGACGAGTTCGACAAGAAGCTGCTCAACCTTCGCGGCTCACTCGCTATGGCGAACTCCGGCGTCAACACTAACGGCAGCCAGTTTTTCATCAACCAGGCGACCGCCGACGACTTCGACCGCGAGAACTTCAACTACGACGAGACCTACAAAAACGCGAAGGAGTCGTACGACGCCTACAAGCGGCAGAACCCGCAAATCTTAGGCCAGTACCCGACGCTCGCGTCGTTCATAGAGGCCAACGGCGGGATCTACCCGTTGGAGTACGCCGTCCCGGAGGAGGTCTGGGAGCTTTACGGCAGGACCGGCGGTAACATCAACCTTGACGGGGCCTTCCGCGAGAGCGGCGGGCACACGGTGTTCGGGCAGGTCTTCAAAGGTATGGACGTTGTGGATAAGATTGCCGCCGTAGAGACCGATTCCAGCGACAAGCCTGTCACGGACGTCACCATTGTCTCCGCGAGGATAGAGAAGTACCGCAAGTAGCGTGCCCGTCGCGCGGGCGGCGGCGGTAAAGCGATAAAGATTCCCCCGGCGGCTCTGCCGGGGGATTTCGTTTTACTTATGGCTGATACTGCCGCGAGGCTCGCGCCGGCTCTTAGCGCGTCCCGCCGCCGGCTGACAAGCCCTTGCCCGTCCGCGCCGACCGGGAACCGCACCCGGGGCAGATCGCGCGCCGAACGACAGCTGCCTCTCGAAAGCGCTTAATATAAATTGCGAGCCGCGCCGAACGCACCCGGAGCAGATCACACGCTTGCGATAGAGAAATGCCGCTCCGCGCCCGGCATATTCCGCTTTATGGCGGCGAACGACTCGTCGCTGATAACGTGCTCTATGCGGCAGGCGTCCTCGGCGGCGGTCTCCCGCTCCACACCGAGACGAGTCAGAAAATCCGTCAGCAGGGTGTGCCGCTCGTATATCTTTTCCGCGACCTCGCGCCCCGCGTCGGTCAGAGTGAGATAGCCGTCCCTATCCATAAGGAGGTAGCCACCCTCCTTCAAAAGCCCCACGGCGCGGCTCACGCTGGGCTTGGAGTAGCCCATATACTCCCCCACGTCGATGGAGCGCACCGCACTCTTCTCCCTCGACAGTATGAGTATGGTCTCAAGATACATTTCTCCCGATTCCTGCAAATGCATACGCGGCACCTCGTTTCTCCGGGAACGCTCCCCCAACGCGCTTACGGTTATATTATACTACACGAAGAGGAAAATGTCAAATTTTACGGGATAATGAACGATTGGAACAACGAAAAGTAAAGAGAGCCTCCAGCGTCGCGGTCCGAAAAGCCGTCCCTTATTCCCCGTACTCCCACACCCCGCTCCAGCCGCCGGGCGAGCGGAGAAAGCCGGGGAGGCGGAACACCCGCAGCGCCGCGGCCTCGTCCGGCGTGAGCCCGTCCGGATCAAGGCGAAGGCGGAACGTCTCCCCGTTAAAGTCGGAGAGCAGGCGCGCCGAGCCATCGAAAAACCTCTCCTCGTAGAAGATCTTCCGCCTCGCGGCGGCGAACAGCAGGGAGTACCCGCTTTTCCATGGCTTAAAGGCCGAGGCGGCTCTCTCCACCTCCGTTATATCACCGCCGGAGAACAACTCGTAAGCGCGGCCCGCTCCCTTAGCGTCGAGACCCCGGCAGTAGAAGCAGACCGCATCCCCGCGAAAGCCGAATATGTGGAAACGCCCGGCCTCGTCCTCCCAAAGCTCCCCTCCGGGGGTGTCGTACGCGTGGCATTTCGCGTGCTTCAGAGCGCTCCCCGCCAGGGCGTCGGTTATAGCGTAGACGGGGTAGCGCTCCCCGCGGCTGTCGGCGTAGAATTTCCGCGCCGGGTCGCCGGGGGACCGCCCTCGTTCCGCCACGGAGCAGAGCCTCAGGCAAAGCCTCGCGTATATGCCTTCAATGCTCGCGGGGCGCGTCAGCTCGGCGACGGGCATTATGCCGGGCTTTTTCGGCGGCGAGGAGAAGTCGTCCTCCTCCAAAAAGCCGCTCACCTCGCCCGTCGTAAGATCGAGCGACACCGCCACCGCCTTCCTGTAGCTGTCATATTCCAGCTCCCCCGTAAGCAGCGCCACATCTTCCGCACCCGTAAACTTCATACCCTGCCACATCCTTCCGTATATTTTGGGGCAAGCGGATTCCGCTCCCCCCCCTATATACCTGGCCCCCCCACGGAGCCACGGCGGAAGAGTTGACGGGGTCTGAAATCTTGTCAATATTCCATTATCTTCTGATAAGCCTTTGTCGCGAGCAGGGGGATCAGCACCAGCAGGATTATAAGGAACTCGACCGCCATCAGCGGCCCGTTCACCAACAGCGACCAGCGGAACGCCCCCCAGAAGCCCTTGTCGGCGACGTAGCCCCAGCAGGTCATCCCGGAAATCATATGCATCACGAAGCGCATAAACAGCGCGAACGCCACCCCGGCTATCGCCCCCGCGTTGCCGTACCGCCGGAACAGCCCCGCGACCGCCAGCGACGTGTACGCCAGGATGTAGTCAAAGAGTATGCACATCACGAAGAGGAACGGGGTCAGCCCCCAGGTGAGCGCCTTCGCGAAGCTGAAAGCCGCCTGCAGGACCGAATACAAAAACGTGGTGAACACCCCCCAGCGGGTGTCGTATTTCAGCACCACAAGAAGCACCGGGAGCATGCTCGCGGGGGTGACCTTCCCGCCCAGAGGGTACTGGTAAAGGGGGATCATGCTGAGCACGGAGGAGAGGGCTATCATTATAGCCGTGAAGGTGATCCTCTTGATGTTATCCGATTTTGTGCTGACATTGCTGTTTGGCATTTGTTAACGCTCCTTTTCGCATAATAAAATCCGCCGCGAGGGGTAACCCGGCGACGGAAAGAGGATAAAAGCAGTCCATCCCTTCGTCGGCATTACCCGCATCAGGTAAATAGGGGTCCGCCGCGAAAACGAGGCATCTCAGCCGGCTCGGTTACCGGCTCCCCCTGGAATATTGAGTTGTAAAGCAAGACAAAGCTATACGTTAAGCTTACGGCGACGGGACCCCGGGCAGCTCCGGGTAGTTTCCCTCCGCTATCCCGCAAAGGTCGACGCTGAAATCCTCCTTAGCGGTGGAGAAAACTATCTTTGTCTCTGTGCTGCCGAAGTTTTGCAGCGTCCCTATAAACGAGTCCAGCTGCTCCGTGCTCTGGAAGGCGACCTTGATCAGCATGGAGTACCTCCCGGTGACGCAGTCGCACTCTATCACGTTGGGATGGCTGGATATGAACGGGTAAAACACCGCCTTCTGCGTGGGGTGAACCTCCAAGTTGATGAACGCCACGATCGGGAAGCCTAACTTCTTATGGTCAAGCCTCGCGCCGTACCCCGTGATGACCCCCTGCTCCTCCAGACGGCGAATGCGCGCCGCCGTGGCGGGAGAGGAGAGGAACACGCCCTCAGCCAGGTCCTTAAGAGGCATTCTGGCGTCCTCCTGGAGCATTTTAATGAGTTTCAGGTCTACGGAGTCCATACGGCTACTTCATTATGGCGCCTTCCGACGCGCTCGCGACCTGCCGCGAGTAGCGGGCGAGCCAACCCGTCTTGACATTGGGCTCGGGGGGTACGTACCGGGCGGCGCGGCGCTCCAACTCATCGTCGGAGACCTTCAGCGTGATTGCCGCCCCCGGAATATCTATGGAGATGAGGTCGCCCTCCTCCACCAGGCGAATAGTTCCGCCCGACGCCGCCTCGGGGCACACATGCCCGATGGACGCGCCCCTGCTCGCGCCGGAGAAGCGCCCGTCCGTTATCAGCGCGACGGTCTTATCCAACCCCATACCGGCGAGCGCGCTCGTCGGGTTGAGCATTTCCCTCATGCCGGGCCCTCCCACGGGCCCCTCGTAGCGGATGACCACCACGTCGCCGTCCTTGATCCCGCCGGCGTATATGGCGGAGATGGCCTCCTCCTCGCTGTCGAACACCCGCGCGGGGCCTTCGTGGCGCAGCATCTCCGGGGCGACGGCGCTGCGCTTCACCACGCAGCCGTCCGGGGCTAAGTTCCCCCACAAAATCTGAAGGCCACCCGTAGGAGAGTAGGGCTCGTCAATGGTGCGAATGGCCGAGGGGTCGAGAATGCGCGCTCCCGCCACGTTCTCACCAACTGTCCGGCCCGTGACGGTCGGGAGGGTGGGGTCTATAAATCCGCCTCGAATAAGCTCCGCCTGCACCGCCGGGATCCCTCCCGCCCTGTCGAGGTCCTCCACGTGGGTGGGACCCGCCGGGGCCAAATGACAAAGGTTCGGCACCCTCGCGCTAATCTCGTTGAACCGGGAAAGGGGCAGCTCCGCGCCGGCCTCGTTGGCTATGGCGAGCAGGTGGAGCACGCTGTTGGAGCTACACCCCAGCGCCATATCGCAGGCGATGGCGTTCGCTATGGAGCGTGCGTTCACGATCTGCCGGGCGGTGACGCCCTCGTTAACGAGGCGGACGACCGCCTCACCGGCTTTTTTCGCAAGGGCGATCCGCCTACCGCTCACCGCGGGGACGGTGCCGTTGCCGGGAAGGGCGATGCCCAGCGCCTCGCAAAGGCAGTTCATACTGTTGGCGGTGTACATCCCCGCGCAGCTTCCGCAGCCGGGGCAGGCGTTCTTTGCGCACTCCTCCAGCTCGTCCTCGCTCATGAAGCCGGCTTTCTCCGCGCCCACAGCCTCGAACATCTTGGAAAGGCTGACGCTCTCGGTGCCGAACCGCCCCGCCAACATAGGCCCGCCGCTGCATACGACAGAGGGGATATCCAGCCGCACCGCCGCCATCACCATACCGGGGACAATCTTGTCGCAGTTGGGGATCAGCACCAGCCCGTCGAACCCGTGCGCCATCGCCATTGTCTCCACGCTGTCGGCTATCAGCTCGCGGCTCGCGAGGGAGTACTTCATCCCGATATGGCCCATCGCGATGCCGTCGCACACCCCGATAGAGGGGAAGAGCACCGGCGTCCCCCCGGCGGAGCGGACCCCGGCTTTCGCCGCCTCGGCGAGCTTATCCAAGTGCGAGTGCCCGGGGACTATCTCGCTGTACGCGCTCACGACGCCTATCAACGGACGCCGTAGCTCCTCCTCGGTGTACCCCATAGCGTAGAACAAACTGCGGTTGGGCGCTCTCTCCGCTCCGCGCAGCACCGTATCGCTTCTTCTCGGCATCGGCGAACCTCCTTCTATATACGGTTAAAGACGTGCCGGGCGGCACGGCAACCCGAAACCGCCCGGCGGTGAGAAAAGCTATTTCTTCAGCCAGCTCATCATCTTGCGCAGCTCCGCGCCCACCTTCTCCAGCGGGTGAGAGGCCTCTTTGCGGCGGGTGGCGAGGAATTTCGCCTTGCGCCCGGAGGAGAACTCCTGCATAAACTCGGAAGCGAATGTGCCATCCTGGATTTCGGAGAGGACCTGCTTCATCTCCTTGCGGGTGTCCTCTGTGATCAGGCGCTTGCCGGTGCGGTAGTCGCCGTACTCCGCCGTGTTGGAGATGGAGTAACGCATCATACCGAAGCCGCCGCTGTTGATAAGGTCGACGATCAGCTTCATCTCGTGAATGCACTCGAAGTACGCCATCTCAGGCGCGTAGCCCGCCTCGACCAGGGTGTCGAACCCGGCCTTCATCAGCTCGGTGACGCCGCCGCAGAGCACGCACTGCTCGCCGAAAAGGTCCGTCTCGGTCTCCTCGCGGAAAGTGGTCTCAAGGATCCCGGCTCTCCCCGCGCCGATGCCGCAGGCGTACGCCAGAGCGTAATCCTTAGCGCGCCCGGAATAATCCTGATGTACGGCTATGAGGCTGGGAACCCCCTTACCCTCCACATACTGGCTCCTCACCGTGTGGCCGGGACCCTTGGGGGCGACCATAATCACATCGACGTTGGCCGGGGGCTGGATAAAGTTGTAGTGAATATTGAACCCATGGGCAAAAAGGAGCACGTTGCCCTCCTCCAAATAGGGGGCGACTTCGGCCTTGTAGATGTCCGCGGCGAGCTCGTCCGGGACCAGCATCATCACGAAATCCGCGGCTTTGGCGGCTTCCGGCACCTCGGCGACCTTGAGACCCGCCGCCTCGGCCTTGGCCCAGCTCTCGCTCGTGCGGCGGAGCCCCACAATCACGTCGACGCCGCTCTCGTGGAGGTTCTGCGCATGGGCGTGGCCCTGGCTCCCGTAGCCGATAACGGCGACGGTTTTGCCGTCGAGCAATCCCAAATTGCAGTCGGAATCGTAGTACTTCTTGATCATTTCACACGTCTCCTTTATACTGTGTACTTAGCTTCACGGGGCCGCGCTGCAACGCGGTAACCCCGGTTCTGCACATCTCCAAAATGGTGTAGGGCTTGAGAAGCTCGACAAACGCGTCCAACTTGGCCGGCTCGCCCGTCAGCTCGAACACCATACTCCCCACGGACAGATCGATTATCTTGGCTTTGTAGATGCCCGCTATCTCGCGGAGCGTGCCCAAGGTCACGTCATCCACTTTGACTTTGATCAGGAGCAGCTCGCGCAGCAGGCTGTCGCTCTCGTCAAGCTCGTAGAAGCCCTTGAACTCGTGGAGCTTCTCCGTCTGGCGCATTATCTGGAGGATCTCCTGCTCGCTGCCGCGCGTGGTGATGGTGACGCGGGAGAGCAGCGGGTCGTTGGTGGCGGAAACGGTGAGACTGTCTATGTTGAAGCCCCTCCTGCAAAACAGGGAGGAAAGCCTCGCCAGGACCCCCTCGTGGTTCGCCACAAGCACGCTTATATATCTTTGATCACTCATACGCCGCCCCTAATCGCAAATACAATTCTCGACGGTGCCGCCGGCGGGGATCATCGGGAGCACGCGCTCCTCGCGGTCGACCACGCACTCTATCCACACCGGGCCGCCCGCGTTAACCGCCTCGCGGAGAGCCACCCTCAACTGCTCCGGCGTGGAGCAGGAATATCCCTTGGCGCCGAACCCTTCGGCCACCTTGACGTAATCCGTCACCCTCTCCGGCTCGCTGGAGGAGTACCGCCGCCCGTAGAACACCGTCTGCCACTGGCGCACCATCCCGAGGGCCGAGTTGTTCAGGATAACCGAAATCACGGGGACTTTGTAGGTCACGGCGGTGCAAGCCTCGTTCATATTCATATGGAAGGAACCGTCCCCGGTGATGTGGAAGACCGGGGTTTTCCCCGTGCCTACCGCGGCTCCTATGGCCGCTCCGTAGCCGTAGCCCATCGTGCCGAGCCCGCCGCTCGTGAGGAAATCCTCGGGGGCGCCGGGGTCCAAGTACTGAGCCGCCCACATCTGGTGCTGACCCACGTCGGTGACGAAAATCGAGCCCGGAGCCGCCGCTTCGCCGAGAGCGTCCATAATCTCGCGGGGGTGAAGCGTCCCGCCGCCGGTTTTCTCAGCCACGGGCTGCTCGTACCCGGCGATTTTGGCGTACCACTCGTCGAGGGAGAGGGGCTTCAGCATACTCTTTAAGGAGGAGAGCACCGTGACCGCGTCCCCCACCACGGAAAGGTCGGTCTGGACGTTCTTGTTAATCTCGCTGCGGTCGATGTCAATCTGGATAATCCTCGCCTTGCCCGCGAATTTGTCCGTATTAAGCGCCACGCGGTCGGAAAAGCGGGTGCCCACCGCAAGAAGCACGTCGGCGTGGTCCACGGCGCGGTTGGCCTTCACGGAGCCATGCATACCCACGATCCCCAAATTTTCCGGCAGGTCGCGGGGCAGCACTCCCGTCGCCATAATGGTGTGCACCGCCGGGATACCGGTCTTCGCTATAATCTCCTTAATAAGCGACACCGCCTCGGGGGACTTCGCCCCGCCGCCGATAAACAGGACGGGCTTGCGGGCGGTGTTCACCGCTTCGGCGATCTCCGGGAGATCTTCCAAATTGAGGTAGGAGGGTTTATCGGGGGTGACGGGAGGAGCCGGCTCGTAGTCAGTCACCGCGACGCCTATGTCCTTGGGTATATCCACAAGCACGGGGCCGGGTCTGCCGCTCGCCGCGATGCGGAAAGCGCTGCGCAGCGTATCCGCCAGATCCTCCACTCTGCGCACCACGAAATTGTGCTTGGTGATGGGCATGGTGATCCCCGCGATGTAGACTTCCTGGAAGCTGTCCCGACCTATGAGCTTGTTTGGGACGTTCCCGGTGATCGCCACCAGCGGGACGCTGTCCATATACGCCGTGGCGATCCCGGTGACAAGGTTGGTAGCTCCGGGGCCGCTCGTAGCGAGGACAACGCCCGTCTTCCCCGTCGCCCTGGCGTAGCCGTCGGCGGCGTGGGCGGCGCCCTGCTCGTGGACCGTCATATAATGGTGAATCTTATCGCGGAAGCGGTAGAGCGCGTCATATATATCGAGGACCGCGCCGCCGGGGTAGCCGAAAATCGTGTCAACCCCGTTCTCCAGCAGCACCCGCACCAAGATCTCGGAACCGTTACACTTCATCCCGCTTAAACCCTCTTTACCGTGCCAACGCCGTGGCTTCGACTTCGACTAACACGCCCTTCGGCAGCGCCTTCACGGCGACGCAGGAGCGGGCCGGCTTACCGCTGAAATACTCCCCGTAAACCTCGTTGAACGCCGCGAAATCCCCCATATCGGCGAGGAAGCAGGTCGTCTTCACCACGCTGTCGGGTGACGAGCCGGCGGCGGAAAGCACCGCCGAGAGGTTCTTCATCACGCGTTCGGTTTGCTCCTTTATCCCGCCGGGGACCACCTCCCCCGTCGCGGGGTCAATGGCTATCTGCCCGGAGGTGAACACAAAATCTCCCGCCTTCACGGCCTGAGAATAGGGACCGATGGCTTCCGGCGCGCCCGGGGTGTAAATCTTCTCTAACATTAGCTCGCTCCTTCTTTACGGCGATACCGCCGGGGACCGTCGGGCGTTCAGCCGGCGGTATTTCCTTATAACCTTATATCAGCTGGAACCCCGCGTCGGTGAGGGCGCGGCGGACCTCGGCGATATGCGAGGAATTTTTGGTCTCGAGTGCGATGCGGAGCACGCAGCTGGTGATCTCCGAATCCTTGCCCCCGTGCTCGTGATCCACGCCGACGACGTTCGCTCCGCACTCGGAAATTATGGCGGAGACGTCCCGCAGCTGGCCGGGCTTGTCCGCGAGGGCAATGGAGAGCCTGCAGAGTCGCCCGGATTTTAGCAACCCGCGGTCGATCACCCGCGAGAGAATGGTGACGTCTATATTCCCGCCGGACACAAGGCAAACCGTGTTCTTGCCCTTTACCGGGAGCTTGTCGAACATCACCGCCGCCACAGAAACCGCTCCCGCGCCCTCCGCTATGAGCTTCTGCTTCTCCATCATAGTGAGAATGGCGGTGGAGATCTCGTCGTCGGTGACCGTGACAATCCCGTCCACATAACGGCGGCAGAGGTCGAAGGTGTGCTCCCCCGGCTCCTTCACCGCGATGCCGTCCGCCACGGTGGAGACGGAGCTCAGGCACTCTATTTTGCCGTTCGCGAGGGAGTTGAACATCGACGGCGCACCCGCAGCCTGAACGCCGTAAACCTTCACGTCGGGGCGCAGGGTCTTCAGCGTGTAGGCGACCCCGGAGATAAGCCCCCCGCCCCCCACGGGGACGACTACCGCCTCCACGCCGGGATTGTCGTTGAGAATTTCGAGAGCTATTGTGCCCTGCCCCGCTATCACGGCCTCATCGTCGAACGGGTGAATGAAGGTGTACCCCTTCTCGTCGCGAAGCTCCAACGCCCTGTGGAAAGCGTCGTCGTACACCCCGGGGACCATCTCAATCTCCGCGCCGTAGCCACGCGTTGCCTCCACCTTGGATATGGGGGCCCCGTCCGGCAGGCATATAACCGCGTGGATGCCGTTCTTCTGAGCGGCGAGGGCGACCCCCTGAGCGTGGTTCCCGGCGGAGCAGGCTATCACTCCGCGCGACTTTTCCTCGTCGGACAGCTGAGAGATCTTGTACGCCGCCCCGCGAACTTTGAACGAGCCGGTAACCTGAAGGTTTTCGGGCTTGATATAAAGCTCGGTGCCGGACTTTAACTGGGGCGAGGGGATCAGCTCCGTGTTGCGGATTATATCCTTCAGCACATAAGCCGCCCTGTACACACTGTCAAGCGTCAGCATACTAACGTTTACCCCCGGAGAGGACTTTTTCCGCGACCTTATCGCCCATCCCGGAGCAGGGCAGCACCTTCTCCGGCGGGGCGTCGTCCGCTATATCGGCGGTTCTCCAGCCGTCGCTCAGCACCTCGTCCACGGCCCTCTCCACCGAGTCAGCCTCCGCCGCCATACCGAAAGAGTAGCGCAGCATCATCGCAGCGGAAAGGATAGTGCCGAGGGGGTTCGCCTTGCCCGTGCCGGCTATATCCGGCGCCGAGCCGTGGATGGGCTCGTACATCCCGAGCGTCCCGGAGGAAAGGCTGGCGGAGGGCATCATACCGATAGAGCCGGTGAGCATACTCGCCTCGTCCGAGAGGATGTCGCCGAACATATTCTCCGTCACAATGACGTCGAAACGGGTGGGGTTCTTGATCAGCTGCATCGCGGCGTTGTCCACCAAAATATCGCTGTACTCCACATCCGGGTACTCCCCCGCGAGGCGGTGCATCACGCTCCGCCAAAGCTTGGAGGTGTCGAGCACGTTCGCCTTATCGACGGACGCGACGCGCTTCCGGCGCTTCCTCGCCGTCTCGAACGCCACTCTCCCTATCCTCTCGATCTCGCCCTCGGAATAGATCATCAGGTCGCTGGCGGCGGGCTTCCCGTCCGATTGGTAAGTCTTATGCTCACCGAAATAAATCCCGCCGGTGAGCTCCCGCACGATCACGAGGTCGATATCGCCCGCCTCTTTCAGCGGGGACGCCCCCGCCAACTGCGGGAAAAGCCGCGTGGGCCGCAGGTTCGCGAACAGACCCAACTCCGCGCGGACACGCAGCAGAGCCTTCTCCGGGCGAAGCTTGGGGTCTATGTTGTCCCATTTGGGGCCGCCAACAGCTCCGAGCAAGACGCTGTCCGCCGCCTTGCAGCGCGCCACTCCCTCGTCGGTAATGGGGACGCCGTTCCGGTCGACGCTGCAGCCGCCTATCATCACTTCCTCAGTGCGGAACTTGTGCCCGTACACCGTCCCCACCGCGTCGAGGGTCTTGAGAGCCTCGGTTACGATTTCGGGACCGATGCCGTCCCCTTTCAGCACCGCTATACGCTTAACCATTCTCTCACCGCCCTATGGAATTGAGAAGCCCGTCCGCCCTGATGATGTCCTGAATAAACGGCGGGAAAGGCTGGGCGCGGTACTCCTCGCCCACAGTCTTATTATATATTATTCCGCTGTCAAAATCAATATGCACCGTGTCGCCGGAGGAAATTTTTTCCGCCGCCTCGGGGCATTCCAGGATAGGCAGCCCTATGTTTATGGCGTTGCGGTAAAAGATGCGGGCAAAGCTCTTCGCCACCACGCAGGCTATCCCCGAAGCCTTTATCGCGATCGGGGCGTGCTCGCGGGAGGAGCCGCAGCCGAAGTTCGCCCCCGCCACGATTATGTCGCCCCTGTTCGCCTTGGCGCGGAAATCCGCGTCTATGTCCTCCATACAGTGCGCCGCCAATTCCTCCGGGTCGCTCGTGTTTAAGTACCGCGCCGGGATGATGACGTCGGTGTCCACGTTGTCGCCGTATTTTAGCGTTTGCCCTCTCGCTTCCATTATGTATACTCCTCTATAAGTCTCTCGGGTCGGTGATACGGCCCGTCAGCGCGGTCGCGGCGGCCACGGCGGGGCTCGCGAGGTAAATCTTGGAGGAGGGATGGCCCATTCTCCCCACAAAGTTGCGGTTAGTGGTGGCGAGAGCCGTCTCCCCCGCCGCCAAAATGCCCATATACCCGCCGAGACACGGCCCGCAGGTGGGCGTGGACACCGCGCAGCCGGCCTCGATGAATGTCTCTATATATCCCGCCTTCAGCGCGTCAAGGTACACCCTCTGCGTGGCGGGGATCACTATGACACGCGTCCCGGAAGCGGCGCACCGGCCCTTCAGTATCTCCGCCGCCGCGGCTAAGTCCGAAAGCCGCCCGTTGGTGCAGGAGCCTATCACCACCTGGTCCACAGCGACGTCGCCCAGCTCCGCCGCCAACTTCGTATTTCCCGGCAGGTGGGGGCAGGCGACCGTTGGCTCGATTTCGCTAAGATTTACCGTCAGCGTCCGCTCGTACTCCGCGTCGGGATCGGCCGAGTAGACCGTGTAGGGGCGGTCGACCCGCGCGTCCACGTACTCCGCCGTCACATCGTCAAACCAGAATATCGCGTTCTTGGCCCCGGCTTCTATCCCCATATTGGCGATACAGAGCCGGTCGTCCATTGAAAGGTAGCGCAACCCCTCCCCGCCGAACTCCATGGAGCGGTAGAGGGCCCCGTCCACGCCTATCTCGCCTATAATGTGAAGTATGACGTCCTTGCCGGATACGTAGCGGCCGGGCTTCCCCGTGAGGTTAAATTTAATAGCCGACGGGACTTTGAACCAGGCCTCGCCCGTCGCCATACCGGCGGCCATATCCGTGCTTCCCACGCCGGTGGAGAAAGCTCCCAGCGCGCCGTAAGTGCAGGTATGCGAGTCCGCGCCTATCACTATCTCTCCCGGTGCGACAAGACCCCGCTCGGGCAGCAGGGCGTGCTCTATGCCCATATCCCCCACATCGAAGTAGTTCTTGATGTCGTACTTCCCCGCGAAGACCCGGCAGCGCTTAGCCTGCTCGGCGGCCTTTATATCCTTATTCGGCACAAAGTGGTCCATCACGAGGGCTATCCGCTCGCGGTCGAACACCCCGGTAAAGCCGTGCTTCTCGAACTCGCCTATCGCCACCGGCGTGGTGATGTCGTTGCCGAGGACAAGGCTGAGCTTCGCCCTGATCAGCTGCCCCGGCTCCACACTCTCAAGACCCGCCCCGGCCGCGAGGATCTTCTGGGTCATAGTCATTCCCATAAACCTAATTCTCCTTTGCTCTCTCCCGGCGGTTGACCGCGCCGAACAGCGCCTTGACGGACGAGTAGATGATGTCGTTATCCACGCCCACGCCCCACTCGGTGCGCCCGTCCTTATCCGTGACGCTCACGTATGAAACCGCCTTGGAATCGGAGCCGCGCTCCAGAGCGTGCTCGGTGTAGGAAAGGTCGCTGATGTCCGCGCCCCAGTGCTCCCGTAGCGCGTTGCTGACCGCGCTGAGCCTCCCGTTGCCCTCCGCTTCGGCGGTCTTTGAGACACCGTCCCGCTCCACTGTGAGGGTCACGTGCATACGCTCGCCCTTGTTAATCTTGCTGAAAACTATATCGGTGAGGCGCAGGGGCGTATCCACATTGATAAACGCCTCGGAAAACGCGTCGAACATCTCTCCGATCAACAGCTCCTTGTGCTCGCGGTCGGATATGCCCTTCATATAGTAGCCCACGGTCTCCGCCATGGCCTTGGGCAGGACAAAACCGTAATGCTTCTCTAAGAGGAACCCCACTCCCCCCTTGCCGGACTGCGAGTTGATGCGGATGACGTCCGTCTCGTACTCGCGCCCCACGTCAGCCGGATCAATGGGTAAGTACGGAACCGTCCAGGTGGAAAGCCCCTTCTCCTCGTGCCACTTGGTCCCCTTGGCTATGGCGTCCTGGTGCGACCCGGAAAACGCCGCGAACACCAGCGACCCCGCGTAGGGGGCCCGCTCCGGCACCTTCATACGGGTGACATCCTCGTAAAGGGCGCACACCGAGGGTATATCGGAAAAGTCCAGCCCCGGGTCCACCCCCTGCGAGAAGAGGTTCATCGCGAGGGTGACTATATCCACGTTGCCGGTGCGCTCCCCGTTGCCGAAAAGCGTCCCCTCCACGCGGTCGGCTCCCGCGAGGAGCCCCAACTCGGTATCCGCCACGGCGCAGCCCCTGTCGTTGTGCGGATGCAGCGAAACCTCAATGCTGTCGCGGTACTTAAGCCCCTCGCACATATACTCGATCTGATTGGCGTAGACGTGCGGCAGGGAGTGCTCCACCGTCACGGGCAGGTTGATTATAGCCTTGTGGTCGGGCGTCGGCCGGAGGACGTCGAGCACCGCGTTGCAAATCTCCAGCGCGAACTCCGGCTCGGTGCCGGTGAACGACTCCGGGGAGTACTCGTATCTGTAGTGCGAGCCGTACTCCTTTTGCAGGCTGACAATCAGCTCCGCCCCCCGGACGGCGATGTCTATAATCTCCGCCTTGGACTTGCGGAACACCTGCTCGCGCTGGGCTTTGGAGGTGGAATTGTAGAAATGCACTATCGCGTCGCTCGCGCCGTCGAGGCTCTCGAAGGTTTTCTTGATAATATGGTCCCGCGCCTGCGTCAGCACCTGCACCGTCACGCCGGGGGGGATGAGGTTGTCCTCGATAAGGCGGCGCAGGAACTTGTACTCCGTCTCGCTCGCGGCGGGGAAGCCGACTTCTATCTCCTTAAAACCTATCTTAAGAAGCATATTGTAGAAACGCAGCTTCTCGTCAATGCTCATCGGTATGACCAGCGACTGATTGCCGTCGCGCAGGTCGACGGAGCACCACTTGGGCGCATGGTCTATGTAGTCTTTCTTGACCCACTTGTAATCGCGCTCCGGCGGGCAAAAGTACTGCCGCCCGTACCGTTCGTAATTCTTCACCGCTTCGCTCCCTCCCGGTGAGAGTGTAAACTCCCACTTGTAAGTAAGGGGTATTATACCACAGCCCCCGGCTAAACGCAAGGGAAATTTGCCCGGTGGGGCAAAAAAACACTTGCGCCCCGGGGCGTTTCGCGGTATAATGCTGACGTTAGCGATTTGCGGAGGGGGAATTGTGCTATGGGCTTTAAGAAAAGGATAAAGGAATACGTCAAGCGCCACGACAAGCTGTATGTGGCGGCTATCGTCGCGCAGCACAGGGGCGACCCCAATCTCGCTAACCTGTTACGGGGCTACTACGGGGCAAACTACGACGAGGAGGACTACCTTACCATTCTCTCGAAGCACGTCAAGCGCGAAGGTGCCCGGCACAAGGCTCTCTACCTCGCGGAGGAAGGCGACCCAGACTGGAAACCCGGCAATAAGATGATAGGTGGCGGGCTGTGCGCGCAGCTTCGCAGGGCGGTGGAATCCTCCTATGTGGCGGATCTCTACGGCTTCACCCCGGTGGCGTTCTGGGGCAAGGGGACGCTCTACCGCGAGCAGGCGCTGGACGACAAAACCGAGAACGTGTTCGAGTACTATTACGAGCCGCTCTCCGGCATCCCCTACCGGGAGATTGCCGACTGCGAGGTCATAATCCGGAGAGGACCCGGCGACGGTCGCTTCGCGCTGCGGTGCGCCAACGGGCACGACAACTACACGCTGGGCTCCGGCGAAATCGCCAAATACTCCGTGGTCTACTCCAAGTATTTCCGCCTGAACCGGCCTACAAAGGCACGGTTCGAGAAAGATATTAGCACTATTATACAGACACCCCCCCCCCCCAGTAAAGTGCTGGGGGTCCACTATCGGGGGACGGACTTCAATCAGGGGCTGTTGGCCCACCCCGTCGTAATCGGGATAGATCAGTGTGTCAAAAGGACCCGCGAGGTGTTCGACGGTGGCGGCTACGGGAAGATTTTCCTCGCGACGGACGACCAAAACGCGCTGGACGCGTTTAGAGCCGAGTTCGGCGACGCCCTCGCCTTTTACCCCGATGTCCTGCGCAGCTCCACCACCACCGGGGTGCACTCCGGGCCCGCCTTAAGACCGCTCCACCGCTACCTGTTGGGGCTCGAGGTCCTGCGGGACGTCTACACGCTCGCGTGCTGCGACAGCCTGATATGCGGGCGCTCGCAGGTGGCTTTCGCCGCGAGGTACGTGAACCTCGCCCTTGGGCACCGGTTCGAGAGGCTGGAGTTTCTGGATAACGGGATAAATTTCGGGTAAAGCGGCTCCCACAGTTAAACGAAAGCCGATATGCTGTGAGGCAGCGGGCGAAAAAATTTTCTTGACTAACGCCCGACGGCCGTGTTGGATTTGGCAAACGTTTACTCGGCGCACGGGTTCGACCCATATTGCAGACGTTATTTTATAAGCCCGCTTGAATAGCGGGTTTTCTTATGCTCCGGGGTTCCGGGTCCTCACGAGATTTTATGCGAAGCGGAAGTGCGCCCGGCTCGAGCTTGTGGCGGCGGCGTCCATGGTGGGCTCGGGGAGCTGGAGCAGCATCGCGCAATAACTGTGCGCCACCTGTCAGCATATTTTCCGTTATGGCAATACCGCATAATGATTGTGCGTCAGATGCACAGTCAGATTTTTTGTTAAGAGAAAGCAAAAAGCGCAGGGAATACTTTGTGTATTGCCGAGCATTTTTGTGAAATATAACGGAAAATCTGCGAGCAAATGACGCGCAAAGCCGTTAGCCGGTCATTGTGCGGTGTTGCCGTTATACTTCCGCGAAAATGCTCGGCAATACAGGGATGGGGAGCCGCTTACCCTTGGCTTAGACGTGCTCCGGCTTGACGTTGTGACGGTCCGCGGCTGACACAAGCAGGCGCCTTTTTGGATAAAAAATTATCGCGGAAAGGAAGGCTTCCGCGAAACCGAGCGAACCGTAAAAAATGAATGAGCGCGGGCAGCGCGGTATTGTCTTACGAAAAAAGGTTCCAGAGCGAGCCACCATTGCCGATACGGTCGAACTTCAGCCACTTTTTAGCGGGAGCGAACCCTTTGTCGGCAGCCTTTCTCATCCATTCCCTCGCCTCGTCCTCCATTCCCGCCAAAATGCACATTCTGCCGGCATTGTACATCGATTCAGGCATCCCCACGTTCGCCGCTCGCACATAATATTGATACGCCTCGCCCGGGATTTTATCCGAGCTGAGGTTCATCGCCCCCTGTTCGCATAACAACCCCAGATTATGCCACGCCGCCGGAATATTGCAGCGAAGCGCCGCCTCCTTGAAATAACGCGCGGCGACCTGCTCGTTCTTATAAAACTTCATCGCGATATATCCGGCTTTGAAACAGGCGTCCGCGTAGTCTTGCGTCTTATCCTTGGAGGTTAAATCTATAAACGCCTTAAAAAACTCAAACGCCTTAACCATATCTTTCGGCACGCCGTCGCCGGTGTAATACAAATTCCCCAGATTATAAGCGGCGTAGGCGTTCGCGTTGTCAGCTCGTATAGCCTTATAGTACCAATCCGCCGCGAGCGCGGTGTTGCGCCCCACGCCTTGACCGTTTTGATACATCACTCCCAGATAATTCATCGCGTCGGAGTTACCCAAATTCGCCGCGCCGGTAAAGCGCTCGAACGCTTTATCGTAATCGAGCGGATAGTCGTTCCCGCCGTAATAATAATCGTAGCCTTCGTTATAAAGTTCGTCGGCTTCCCGTGACATATCTGTTCTCCTCCCCTACTTATTGACATAAAGGGTGTCGCCGATATCTTTCGAGCTTTTCTTGACGGTGTCAACGATTACCGGCGCTAAACGCTTCGCCGTGTCAACGGCGTTCCTTGCTTTGTCGTCCTTATTTTGCATATTGGACACTGCAGCGGGGTCGCCGATCGCCTTCAAGAGCTTCTCACAATTATATACTCTGCACCGGGATTTCGCATTTACTATGTCGATTATCCACCATACACCAACTCCGCCAAAAGAAAAATATTTTAGTGTCCCCTGCCAAATATTTCCAAGATAAAACCTGTCCACCCCCCAGTGAGCCCGGAAAAACCGCAATCTTCTGCACCGATGATGGTTTGCGAAAGGAGATGCTTTCCATCATCATCTCAAAAGAATCGGGAGCCGCTATGAGGGCGTCTTCTATATCCTCGTCCGTGTACTTCTTGTTGGGGAACAGAAAATCCTTGTTCTCCTCCAAATATTCCATTACTCTAATGCGATCCATAATACTATACCTCCGCTTTCATTGTTTACTATTATATGCTTTGCAAGCCTATTTGTCTTCATTCGCCCACTGTTTCCACGCCATCCAGTTTACGGATGCCGCCGTCTGCTGGTCAGCGACCGCTGAAATCGCGGTGTTAGCGGCAATCTCTGCGTCGGATTTCTCTATTTGCGCAAGGCTCTGGCCAATATCGGAAAGCGCGGCGTTCGCCTGTCGCAACTCCATATAAAGCATTTGCTGATTTGCCTCTATCCGGCTCAGACCGTTGCTGATCTCCGTCAGCCTCTCGATGATAAGCCCCTGTCGCAAATCGTTCTCGTAGGTGTCGTATATGCCCCCGTGGCCCTGTATTTTATCGCACCGCCCCGTTTCAAGATAATCATAAAGGGTCGCGACGGCGGAAAAGCTTCTGTATCTCTCCGGAAGCACGTCCTGCGCGTAAATGTCGGCGAGATTATTCTTCGCCTCCCGCAGCGCGCCCGATATTTCCTGTTGCTTCTCTTTAAGCACCGATTCCTCGACGACAGTAATGACCCAGTCATTTTCCGCGTTGCTCTCTTTATTCTTTAGTATGATCTCCTGCCTTCGCCTCGAGCCGTCGCGTGAAACATAACTGATGTCCCGCGTCTCCGCCTTTAGGCGAACCGTGCTCCTGATAAATATGATTAAGAGCGACCGGCCCTATTATTGTGCTGAGAAACGTCGGCGCGCTCATAAATAACCTGAGCGATATGGCGCTGTCTCTTAGAGCTACGAAGCAGGCGATCAGGCAAATCGCAAAATCCACAAGCGTAATCACGAGCGCGACCGTGGCTTTTCTCTTGTAGGATTTTGCCGCCCGACCAAGCGCGGCTTTGCACCGTTTGATATTGTCAGACAGCGAATCTAAAGCGCTCCTCGAGGAATCCCGGATTTCCTCAAGTTTGCCTCGCCGCGAGTATATATCACGCATCCTCGAGTTCGCATTGGCCATAGCGTTCGACCAGATGTAAACGTATTTCTCGAACTCGACGGCTTGAGCCAGGTACTCTTGCATAAAAGATACGTCTGTTTTGTCCGCGACCATATTCGCAACAATCCTTTCCAAAAACCAAATATCGCGCTCCCCCCCCCCCGCTCTGTATCCCAATTATACTCGGGGGGGGGGGGGGCAAAAGTCAAGACTTTTTTGAAAAATTTTTTGAAACGCGAAAAGCCCCCGCCGCGAAGCGCGACAGGGGTTTTGTTATGGGCGCTCGCAGGCGCGGGACCTCGCCTGATGCGGCCCGCAGGCGCGGAAAACAAAGACTAATCTCCCGATATTGTATAATATGCAAAAAGGAGGAGGCGCATATTATGCAAATTTACGGGTACGCGAGGGTATCAAGCGCGGATCAGAACGGCGAGCGGCAGTTCGCGGCGCTGCGGAAAGCGGGGGTCCCAGAGGGGAACATCTACTGCGACCGGCGCTCGGGGGCGGATTTCGACCGCCCGGAATACGGGGCGCTTGTGAGCGCGCTCTCGGCGGGCGACCTGCTGTACGTCCTCAGCATAGACCGGCTCGGGAGGAACTACCGTGAGATAATGGAGCAGTGGAGGCTGCTCACGAAGGAGCGCGGGGCGGACATCGCCGTGATTGATATGCCGCTGCTCGACACCCGGCGCGGCAAGGACCTCTTGGGCACGTTCATCGCGGACTTGGTGCTCCAGATCCTCTCGTTCGTGGCGGAGAACGAGCGGCTGAACATCAGGGAGCGGCAGCGCCAGGGCATCGCGGCGGCGAGGGCGCGCGGGGCGCGGTTCGGGCGGCCGCGGAAACCCCTCCCGGACGACTTAGAGAGCCGGGCGGACCTGCTCCGGCGCCGGCTCGTCACCCCGGAGGACTTGGCGCGCGAGCTCGGTATCAGCCTGTCCACCCTCTACAGGAGGCTTCGCGAGCTGAAACAAAAATAGCCCCCTCAAAAAGTATACTTTTTGAAGGGACCAAACCAGGGGTTATTTTACCATATTATGGCGGCGATTGCAACTGTTTTTTGCCCCGTCCGCCCCGAAATTCGCGGAAAATAGGCCCGTTCGCCCCGCGGAGCCGGCTCTGTCATAAAGTATACTTTATGAAAGCGGGATGACGCGGGAAATGAACCTTAACAGGGAAGTGCTGTGCGGCTTCGAGGTGAGCGAGCGGCGGAAAAAGGTCTGGGCGTGCGAGTTAGAGATAGTCAAGCTCTTCGACGGCATTTGCAGGAAATACGGACTTAGGTATTACTTGATGTACGGGACACTGATCGGGGCGGTGCGGCACAAGAACTTCATTCCCTGGGACGACGACCTCGATGTCGTGATGCCCCGTGAGGACTACGTCAAGCTTATGCACATCATCAAGAAGGAACTCCCGGAATACTACGATATAAATTTTATGGTGTCGCTCACCAAGATCGAGGATCTGCGCACCACAGTGCTGTTTAGGGACGACTGGGAGCGGTCCACTCGGAGGTCGGCAAATCCTGTTTCGGGATATTCATCGACATATTTCCGCTGGATTACCTCCCCCAAAGCAAGCGCAAGCAATTCCGTATGATCACGAAACTTTGGTTCTACAACCTGGCGCGGTGCAGGAGAGCCGAGCGGGAGAAGCCGAAATCGCTAAAAAGCGCCGTATGGTTCGTTCTCGCCGATGTGTACAACCTGTTTCACACATATGAGCAAGTGGGCGAGAAAGCGATCAACCCGTTCCCGTCAAAACGCAGGACCGGGCAATTCGGCTCTCTTTTGTACAGCTTCAGGGAGAAAAGCGAAAAATTGACCTATCGGGTCGAGTGGTTCGACAAGACTATTATGCTACGGTTTGACGATCTGACACTTCCCTGCCCCGCGGAGTATGACAAGACGCTAAGGCAGACCTACGGCGACTACACCGTCTTCCCGCCCGACGAGGAGCGGGTTTGTCACGGCTTCTTCGACCCCGACCGGCCGTACACCGACTACGCGGGGCTGAATAAGGAGCAGTACGACGCGCTGTTCGAGAATTACGTACTATAGGAGAGGTTATAAATGCTGAGTGAAACGCGGTTTAACATTCTTTCGGGCGCGGCGACGGGCGAGGGGCTGCCGGACGCCGCCGCCGCTACGCCGGAGCAGGCAGCGGACCTCGCGTGGCTGCGCGAGGCGGGCTACTTGGACGGCGGGACCGTCACCCCGGCGGGTCTCGAGGCGCTCGAGCCGTACAGGGTAAAGCGGGCGATATTCTTCGCGGCGGGGCTCGGCTCGCGGATGAGGCCCATCACCCTCAACACGCCGAAGCCCTTAGTGCGGGTGCGCGGCAAACGGATAATCGACGGGCTTCTTGACGCCTGCCTCGCCGCCGGGATCGACGATATCTACATCGTGCGGGGGTATTTGGGCGAGCAGTTCGACCAGCTGCTCTGCAAGTACCCTATGATCAAGTTTATCGATAACCCGGACTACGCAGAAACGAACAATATCACATCAGCGCTGCGCGCCGGGGAGCTTCTCTCCGGGGCGTATGTTATACATACGGATTTGGTGCTATACAACCCCCGGCTGATTAGGAAATACCACTACGCCTCCAATATGTGCGGGGTTTGGGTAACGCACACCGATGACTGGCATTTTAGGATGAAGGACGGGATTATCACCGCCGAAATCAGGCAGGGGATCGAGGGCAGCGACTGCTACTTAGTAGTAGGGATCCACTACTGGGACCCCGACTCCGGGAGCAGGCTCGCCGGGGACCTGCGGGAAGCGTTCGCAGCGCCGGGCGGGGAGCGGCTGTTCTACGAGCAGGTGGTGTTCGGGGTTTACCCCGAGAAATACAAAATCCGTCTCCGCGAGTGCGCGGCGTCGGACGTGACCGAGATCGACTCCTACGACGAGCTTTGCGCCCTGGACGACGCCTACAGGGTGCGGTAGCCGCCGTCAAAATATTCCCGCTCCCGGGCCGCGAAACCCCTTGCGCCGGGGCGGGTTTTGTGCTATAATGCGGGGGACAGCAAGAAAGTTTGGAGGACGCGCCAATGGACGAGCCGCTGATCAGCGTTATTATCCCGGTGTA
>CAYOSS010000004.1:0-47515 GCA_964406705.1 uncultured Eubacteriales bacterium | reverse complement strand
TCTTTCAGCCGGACCGTTCCGGCACAGAGAAGAAAAGCGGACATCGTTCCCCAGCCCAGCTGGGAATGAAGCCGAGCGCGTCCGGTGGACGAAACAGCGAAGGCTTCATTTGTGCAGCGGTCGGCGAGGCGCCGCGCCCCAAGCGAGCGACGAGCCGGGCACCGCAAGGCGGGCAAAAGGCTTCCAAACGCTGAAAGCCCTCAACCATCATAATCTACCTGGCGCAGCGGGAAGCAGCCCCGGGGACGGGCGGAGCCGGACCGCGCCACCTAACAATTCACAATCTGTTCAAACATTCCCTCCGGCGGTGTGATATAATATTTAAGGCAAAATGTGCCAATCACATTTACAGGAGGAAAACCGTGACACGCGACCAGAAGACCGACCGCGACTACTCCGCGGTGACGCCCGAAATAGAGCGCTACGCCGCCCTTTGCCGGGCAAATGACACCATAGAGGGGAGCCTGTTCTCCGAAAAGCACGTCTACAGGGGGCTCCGCGACCTCGACGGGCACGGGGTTTTAACGGGCCTTACGCAAATATCCGAAATCATCTCACATAAAACGGTGGACGGCAAGGAGGTCTCCTGCCCGGGGGAGCTTTACTACCGGGGCTACGACATCAAGGACTTAGTCGCCGGGTTCTTCGCGGAAAAGCGCTTCGGCTTCGAGGAGATAACCTACCTGCTTCTGTTCGGCGAGCTTCCCACCGCCGGGGAATTGGAGAAATTTAGCCGGGTACTCGCCGACTACAGGACCCTGCCGGAGTCCTTCGTCCGGGATATAATTATGAAGGCGCCCTCCACCGACCTTATGAACTCGCTGGCGAGGAGCGTACTCACCCTGTACTCCTACGATACCTCGCCGGACGACACCTCGGTGCCGAACGTCCTGCGGCAGTGCCTGCAGCTGATCGCCTCGTTCCCGATGCTGGCGGTGTACAGCTACCACTCGTACAACTACTACAAGCGCGGCAACCGCAGCTTCTTTATCCACGAGCCGGACCCGGAGCTTTCCGCCGCCGAGAACATTCTCCATATGCTGCGCATCGACAGCCGCTACACCCCTCTCGAGGCAAAAATCCTCGACCTCGCGCTGGTCCTGCACGCGGAGCACGGGGGCGGCAACAACTCCACCTTTACGACGCGCGTCGTCACCTCCTCCGGCACGGACACTTACTCGGCGGTCGCCGCCGCTTTGGGCTCGCTGAAGGGTCCCAAGCACGGAGGGGCGAACATCAAGGTGCGCGATATGTTCCGGGATATAAAGGAACACGTCGCAGACTGGACGGACGAGGAGGAAGTAGCGAATTACCTCACAAAGATCCTACACAAGGAGGCGTTCGACGGGGCGGGGCTTATATACGGAATAGGTCACGCGGTGTACTCGGTATCCGACCCCAGGGCGGAGATTTTCCGCTCGTTCGTAAAAAGCCTCTCCGAAGAAAAGGGCTTATATAAAGAGTACGCGCTGTACTCCCTCGTAGAGCGTCTCGCCCCGGAGGTCATCGCCCGGGAGCGCAAAATCTACAAGGGTGTCAGCGCGAACATAGATTTCTACAGCGGCTTTGTGTACGATATGTTGGAGCTTCCGGCGGAACTGTACACCCCGATATTCGCCATCGCCCGTATATCCGGGTGGAGCGCGCACCGCTTGGAGGAGTTAGTCGGAGCGGGCAAGATCATCCGCCCGGCCTACGACACCGTATGCCCGAAACGGAAATACGTGGCACTCCGTGATAGGTAGCCTATATCTCCACCCCTCCAGCGAGCAGGTCGACGAACTGCCGGGCGGCTCTGGGGGTGCGTCCTCCGGCTCTGAGAGCAAACGCTTCGGCTTTCTCGCAGAGAGCGTCCCGGTCCCCGGGCAAGCCCCGCTCGTCCGCCAATGAGCACACTATCTCCCGGTAAACCTCGCGGTCGGGTCTCAGGTAGGTCACCGTGAGGCCGAAGCGGGACGCCAAGGTGAGCGCCGCCTGGACCCTGTCGCTCTCGTTTACCGCCGTCTCCCGCTCCGACGCGGACTCATCCACCAAATGGCGGTGGTTGCTGGTGGCGTATATCACCGTGTTGGCGGGTAAGCCTTCGGCGTCACCGTCCATCACATTCTTAAGCAGCACGAACTCCGGGTCGCTCGGCGAGAAGGTCACGTCATCTATGAATATTATAAACTTTAGCGGGTTGCCGGCGAGAGCTCGCAGCAGCTCAGGGAGATACGACAGCCGCTCCTTGGGCAGCTCCACCAACCTCACGCCACGCTCCTTATAAGTATACGCCGCTGCCTTGACCGTAGAGCTTTTGCCCGTGCCGGCGTCCCCGTAGAGAAGCACGTTGCAAGCCTGTTTCCCCTCGGCGAGGGCCTTCGTATTGGAGAGCACCTTGTCCCGCTGTACGGCGTAGCCCCTCATTCTGTCGGGAGTCAGCACGTTGCGCGGCTCGACGCCGCGAAGAGAGCCGTCCTCCTCCACCGAGAACACGGAAAACCTCGCGAAATCGCCGAAACCCTTCTCCCGTATGCCGTCGGTGTACTCCATATACGAGGCGTAGAAATCCGGGACACCGCACTCGAGCGCCGGAGGGACGTGGCAGCGCAGCGGCGCCGGGAGATACTCCCTGTCGAACCTCGCCGTTTCAGCCAACACGGCTAACTCCCGCCGAACTATGGCGTCGTACCGGGACACGTCCTCCCCCGCCAAGATCGCCTTCACATAGGCGTTTTCATCGTTCTTGACAATGTCCAGCAGATGCTCCGGCAGCGTCCGCCGGACTTTGGCGAGCTCCGCACAGTATTCCGCGAACGCCTCCACAAGCCCCTCTTCATCATTTTCCGGGACATCCAAATAACGCACGAGCGCCGCCACCACGGGGTCTTGAAGCAGGTTTCTGAAGAGGATAAGACTGCCGAGCTTTAACCGCAAATCGTTATTCATACGCGCCTCCAACACAACATTTGCCGGTATTATAGCACAGGTTGTGGGGAATTGCAAGATATTTTCACGGGAAAAATTGGAAACAGGCGTAGCCCGTATAGCCTGTATAGCGAAAGCCCGCCTCTCCAGACGGGCTTACCTTTATATAAACTTATCCGGCAGGGGTAGAAGGACTCGAACCCGTCCCTTGCGGTTTTCGGAGACCGACGTGCTACCATTAACACCATACCCCAAGCCTTCGACCGTTCCAGCAAAAAAGCCCCGCTTCCGCGAGGCAACCTTGGCAGGGGTAGAAGGACTCGAACCCTCACTAGCGGTTTTGGAGACCGACGTGCTACCATTAACACCATACCCCTATGTCCACCAAATATTATAACGCGCCGCCGCCCCATTGTCAAGAGAAATTTACGCCGGCGCGGTTGACAGCGGTGAACAGGGCGTGTATAATGTGAAAGCGGCTTGGAGCGATCGCGGCGAGGAGGTACACTATGCCACTGAACTTACCGAAAAACGAAGAGGAAACGGTCAGTATGATGAACGTGGAAGAGATCGCCCGGATGATCGAATGGCTCTGTCGCAAGGGGATGAGCGATACCGACATCAATAACTGTCTGACCTGCATCGCGACGGGCATCGGACTGCCGGTCGAGGAGCCGCCGCGAGCGGCGTCATAGAGCGATAACATTCGGGGTCTCGCGGCGTCACTACCACGGGACCCTTTATGCTAAAAGGGGTGTCTCCGATGATATCGTTGCAGAACGTCTCCAAATTCTACTACGGGGGCGGGACGGTCTCGGCCGGGATAGTCGGGGTGAGCTTAAACTTCGGCCCCGGCGAGTTCGTGCTGGTCACGGGGGAGTCCGGCTCGGGAAAATCTACCCTGCTGAACGTCATCTCCGGGGTGGACAGCTATGAAGAGGGCGAGATGTCGGTCGCGGGGGAGCCCACCAGCCACTATTCGCCCGCCGACTGGGGAGACTACCGCCGCCGCTACATAGGCAACATCTTTCAGGATTACCGCCTGGTGGAGAATTATACCGCGCTCGAAAACGTGGAGCTGCCCCTTCTCCTCTCGGGAAAATCCGCGAGGGAGGCCAAAAGGGCGGCGACGGCGGCGCTGCGGGACGTCGGTATGGAGAATTTCTCCGGCGCGAGGTGCCAGAAGCTGTCCGGAGGGCAAAAGCAGAGGGTCGCCATAGCGAGAGCCCTTGTAACCGACCCGCCCGTCCTCGTGGCGGACGAGCCCACGGGCAACCTCGACAGTTCCTCCGCGGTGGAGGTCCTCGCCGTGCTCGCCAAAGTCGCGCGGGACAAGTTGGTCATACTCGTGACGCACAGCCCCGAGCAGGCCATTGACTACGCGACAAGGGAAATCAGGATGCGGGACGGCAGGGTCGCGGAGGACAAAATCCTGCGACCGGTAGCCTCCCTTCCTCTAAAACCTCCGGCTCCCCGGGGGTCGCTTGGTTTCGGCGGGAAACTGCGCCTCGGGATCCGCTCCGCCGCCGCCGTCCCCGGGAAATTCTCGGTGATATTGGCCGTGTTCTTAGTTGTGGCCCTCTCCGTCACAGGGGCGTGGACGTCGTTCCACCGGCTCGCGGACGAGGAAAGCTGGCAGGGGTACAGCGGCTTCTTCTCCGACTCGGATTCCTCGCGAATTGTGGTGAAAAAGGCGGACGGCTCCGCCATATCGGGCGAGGATTTTGCCGGGCTTGAAGCCCTGCCCGCCGTGGACCGCATTTTGCGGGACGACCTGCTGACAGATTACGGCGTGGAGCTGATGTCGGACAGCGACTGGCTTTACGGCAAGTTCCGCCCGTTAGGGGATTTTACCGGGGAGATCACCTTGGGACGTATGCCCGAGGCCGAGAACGAGGTTCTCTTCGCGGCGGACGACAGCTACTACTATTTCGGCGACGACACCGCCGCCGCGGCCCTCTTCGCCACGGAGTTCTCCCCGTTTAACGACGGCTCCAAGGACACCGAGAACTTCACTCTGAAGGTCACGGGGCTGGTGAAGGTCCCGGGTCACCACGGGGACGCCGTGTTTTACGCCGGGGACGAGATACTGGCGCGAATTTCCGAACGTGCCGTCGCGGAGTACAACTCCGTAAGGGTGCTGTTCGCCGGGGAAAGCTACTGGAGCCGCCCGGGGAGCCCGTACTTCTTCGTCACCCCGTCCGACAAGGTCCCGGCGGGAGGGGCGTACGTCTCCACAGAGCTTGACGGCTTTAGCGAAAAGGGCGACTGCCGCGGAATGCCGCTCTCCGTCGGCGTGGAAAACCCCTACTTCGCCGACACGCTAAATCTCACCGTCTCCGCTACGTATTCCAAAAGCAACTTTTCCGGGCTTTTGGGCGAGGAGTACTCGGAAGGCCGGGACGGGTGGGTCTACATAAACTCCGCGGAGTACAGCGCGCTGTTAGGCAGGGGCGTATACCAAAGTTCGCTGTACTTAGCCGACAAGAGAGATATAGACGCGACTTTGGCAAAGCTGAAAGAGATGGGCTACTCCCCCGTCGCGGTGCGGGACACCCTCAGGAGCTACGACTCCGGCGTAGGAGAGATGCTCTCGCTCGCCCGGGGATTCGCGCTTGTACTGCTGATAGTCGCGCTGTTCTTTATATCCTACTTCGTGATAAAGATAGCGCTGTCGTCCAGAGCGTCCTACTACACGACCCTGCGGACGTTGGGGGCCTCCCGAAGGACGGTCACGGAGCTGCTTGTGATAGAGCTTCTCTTCGCGGCGACGGTCTCCTTCGCGGTGTTCGCGCTGTTCGCCGCCCTGACTTACACCGGAGTTATCCCGCTGCCGTATATACGCGTTCTTATAAGCTACCTGAAGCCCTGGCACTACGTCGCCCTGTACGCGGTGTGCTTTATCCTCGCTTTGCTGTTAGGACTGCGCTACAGCCGCAAGCTTTTCCGAGGCACCGTGGCAAAAGCCGGAAAGGAGGCGTAGCCGCGAAATGGTAACGCTGAAAAACGTCCGCCGGTACTTTAACAAGGGGCGGCGAAACGAGATCCGCGCCGTGGACGGCATCACGCTCGAATTCGGCTCCACGGGGCTGGTCGCCCTGCTGGGTCCCTCCGGGTGCGGCAAGACGACCCTCTTAAACCTCATAGGCGGGCTGGACAGGCCCGACGGAGGGGACATCTTTATAAACGGGGAACGGGTCACCCGGAGGCGCTCGGGCAGGATCGACGCGGTGAGGGCCCGCGATATAGGCTACGTCTTCCAGGATTACAAACTTCAGTCGGGGCTTACCGTCTTCGAGAACGTCGCCATAGCGCTTCGCCTGACGGGTTACCGCGACAAAGAGACGATATCCCGGCGGGTGGATTACGTGCTGAAGGCCTTGGGGATCGAACGCTACCGGGGCCGCCCAGCAGAAAACCTCTCCGGCGGGCAGCGACAGCGTGTCGCCATAGCGAGGGCCCTGGTCAAGGACCCGCCCGTCATAATAGCGGACGAGCCCACCGGCAACCTCGACAGCGGCAACAGCGTCGCCGTGATGAATATCCTGAAGGCGATATCCCGCGACAGGCTGGTGATCCTTGTCACCCACGAGACGGACCTCGCCCGGTACTACGCGACGCGGATTATTGAGCTGAAAGACGGCTCCGTAACGGCGGATTACCAGAACGAGACCCCGGGCGAGCTGGATTTTCGCTCTCACGACACCCTTTACCTCGGCGATTTTGCCCGACAGGGAGAGGCTGCTCTCGGCGATAAGCCGGTGGAATGCTACGGCGACGGCGCCGCTACGCCTGCCGGGACCGTCAGGCTGATACTCAGGGGCGGGAACCTCTACGTGGAAGCCCCGGGTCTGCGCGTGGAGGCGGTCGGCGACGGGCACCCCGTGCGCGTCAGAAAGGGTATGTACACCCCGGAGGAACGCGGCGGGGAAGAGTTGGAATTCTCCCTTAAGGACGCGGGCCCGCCGCCCAAAAAGCTCAAATATCGCTCTCTGTTGGGGTTTTTCTCCTCGCTCAAAGCCGGGTTCAAAGCTGTGGGGCGGTACTCCCCGGAAAAAAAGGTGCTGTTAGCCGGGTTCCTCCTTGCGGGAGCCTTCATAATCTACGCCGCGGCGAGCATCGCCGGGGTCTCCAACATCCGCGAGGCGGACTACCTCAGACACAGCCGCTCCTCCGTAATTGTAAACTCCGGGAAAATCGACGCGGCGGCGCTCGAGGGGTACGCCAAATTCACGGGTGTGGACTACGTCCTGCCCGTGACGGACCCCTTCTCCTTCGGGGTGGATATAGGCGGCTACTACCAGACCAACGGCAGCTACGCCTGGGAGGATGTCTCCCTTTGCTCCTCGGCGGGTCTTACCGAGGGCGACCTTGTAGCCGGGAGGCTGCCGGAAAACTCCTCGGAAGTCGCGGTAGACCTCTTCTACATTAACCTGCTGTTGGGGAACGGAATCTCGCAGGAAGCCGGGGTGCTCTCGGCAGGCGACTTTGTCGGCAGACGGATAACCTGCGGGCTTGCCGGGAGTATATCCCCGCTTACGGTTGTAAGCATAGTGGATAAAGCTCAGCCCGCCGTGTACGCGGACCCGGTGATGTTCCCGGAGCTCTGCTACGCCGCCGTGGGCGATAGCGGGGGCTTCCCCGACACGGACGCGGGAGTATCCTCGAATTTCTGCGGGATGAACGCGCCGCCCGCGCCGTTCACCCTGACCGGAGGACGGCTCCCCGAGGCGGCGTACGAGGTGTTGGTCCCGGCGTCGATGAAAACGCTTTACCCCTTGGGAAAAGAAGCAAAGGACATCGCGGCGAACGGACACAAATTCACCGTCACGGGGTATTATGAGAGCCCCGACGGGCTTACCTGCTACCCCGTCTCCGACGCCACGCTGACCGAGCTTTGTCTCGCCGCGGCGCACGGCTTCACCGCCGAGACCACGGACAAGGCGGCGGCGCTCGCGGCGTTCAGAGACTCCAAAGCAGCGGCTTACGACGCCGTGGAGGACGACAGGGCCGCGCTGATGGAGGAGCGCCGGGGTCTTATGAACGGGGTTCTGGCCGTGGCCCTCGTCCTTCTTGCCGTCTCCCTCGTGGAAATGATACTGATGACCAGAGCGTCCTTCCTCTCGAGGATACGGGAAGTCGGGGTTTACAGGGCGATAGGCGTCAAGAAGAGCGACATTCTGCGGATGTTCGGCGGGGAAATCTTCGCCATAACGAGCCTCGGGAGCCTTCCCGGCGCGGCTGTGATGTGCTACGTGCTGTACCATTTGCAGAAGGTGGAGTCCTTCGCGGCATACGTGCGGCTGAACCCCGCCGTGGCGATATTCTCCCTGCTGATACTCTACGCGCTAAACGCCCTTGCCGGACTGCTCCCGGTGATGTTCGCCCTTCGGCGGCCCCCCGCGAGGATCTTGACCCGGAGCGACGCGGCGAAGTAAAGCCTCACTTCAACGCGAAATCTCAAGTGAACACAAAACCCGCCCTCAAAAGGCGGGTTTTTGCCACAGCGTTTTATTGACCGCTTTTGGTGCTCTTCTTGCGAAACGTGAAGAAACGCTGGCAAAGATAGTTTAGCGCGAAAAATATGACAGCTCCCGCCGCCATAGCTATATTTTCCCTAACGCGCGGGGTAGCGTTCTTCAGGATAAGCCGAACTAAGGGTTTCGCCGCGCCGTATGACACAAGATAGCACGCCGCGATGCCGACCGCAAATCGTAGCGCAGGAACAATGCCACGCTCCTCGCTGTGGAACGTAAACTTCTTGTTTAGAAAAAAGCTCAGCACGCTGCCCACGATATAATTGAGCGCGCTGGAAAGCCAGTATGACAGCCCTAACCAGTTGTACGCCGCGAACATAACCGCTGTGCCCACAAGCGTATTCGCCACGCCTACAAGCAGAAATTTTAGAAAGGTCTTATCGAGCAGTTTCACGGCGGTGTCCCTCCTTTGCCACGTTGCATTATAACACGAAGACCAGAGAATGTACAGAGAAACCCGCTCCCGCCCCCTACAGCTCCTCGTTTTCGGACTTCTGTGTCTCCTCAGCAATGGCGTCGTCGTAGCCGTCGAGCGCGCGGAACGCCGCGAACTGGGCGGCGCGCTCCGGCAGCGGCATATGCGGGCGGGTGGCAGACTGCTTGTGGGGGAGGTACAGCATATCCCGGTACCGCTCGTCGATCATTTCCTGTGGCCTCCTATCTGCTCCGCCCTCTCCCTCGCGGTGGCGGCGTCGTCGAAATCTATCCCCCGGACTACCGCGTTCTTCCCGTATTTGCGGCGAATTAAGAGCACGGCCTCCTGCCGGCGGCGCTCCCGTCTTAATGACCGCTCCGTCTCGCGCTGCGCCCGGGTCTCCTCCTCCCGCTCCTCCAAAAGGCTCATCTGCTCGCCCCGGAACGGCTCCCCCTCGTCCCCCTCGGGGCGTAAAGGTCCCGTCGAGATGTTAATCCGGCGGACGAGCAGCCCGCGGTCCACCACCCTCCCGAAAAGCTCCTCAACAGCCTTTTCAATGAGCGAGCCGGCGCTGGTGAAGAGCGGCAAATTTGCCGTCCCGTGGGCGTGGGCGGGGACGGGCCGCCCGTAAGGGTCGCTCGCGAGCGCCCCGTGGTAGGCGGCGAGCCTCGCGGGGTCGTCGAGGCTCTTGGCGTCGTAATCCACGTTCAGCACCACCTGAGAGGTGACAAGCCGCTTCGCCACAAGCTCGTAGGAGAGGCCGTCCGCCATCTCGCGGGCGACAAGGAGCGCGTCGGAGTAGCTGTAGGGTCGGGGGAGAACCTGCCCGGAGCTTAACGACTCCGCCCTCGGGCGGTAGGCTTTCACGTCCGCGACGGTGACGGGCTCCCAGCCCCAGGCGTGGTCTATAATTAGCTCCGCGTTGACGCCGAAAAGCCTGTATAATAAGTCTTCACCGAACTGTGAGAGCGACATCCGGGCGACGTCCCCCAAAGTGAACATCCCGTTAGCCTCGAGCCGCGCAGCCGTGCCGCGGCCTATCCTCCAGAAGTCGGTCAGCGGGCGGTGGGACCAGAGCTTCTCGCGGTAGGAGATCTCGTCAAGCTCGGCTATACGCACCCCGTCGCGGTCGGCGGGCATCTTCTTCGCGACAATGTCCATCGCAATCTTAGCTAAGTAGAGGTTGGTACCTATCCCGGCGGTGGCGGTGATCCCGGTCGTGGCGAGCACGTCCCGAACGATAGTCATAGCGAGCTCGTGAGGGGTCTTCTTATATAAAGCTCTGTAGCCCGTAACGTCGATGAACACCTCGTCTATGGAGTAGACTATGATGTCCTCGGGGGCGGCGTACTTCAGGTAAACATCGTAAACGCGGGTGCTATAATCAATATAGCACTGCATTCTGGGCGGCGCTATAATAAAGTCCAACTCGTACTCCGGGTGACGGGCAAGCTCGTCCGCGTCGGCGGATTTCCCTGTAAAGGTATGCCCCGGGGCCCTCGCGAGCCGCTCCGCGTTGATCTCGGCTATCTTACGGCGCGCCTCGAACAGCCGGGGCCGCCCCGGCAGGCCCAGCGCCTTCAGCGACGGGGACACGGCGAGGCAAATGGTCCCGTCCGTGCGCGTCTCGTCCGCCACAAGGAGGTTGGCGCGCAACGGGTCGAGCCCCCGCTCCCGGCACTCGACCGACGCGTAGAACGATTTTAAGTCAATGGCGATGTAGCTTCTCTCCGTTTCCCCCGCCCCCTTCGCTGTTTATATTATACCGCGTGCCGTTTTGTGTGTCAAGTACTACTTGCGAGAAAACCCCGACTCGGTGAGCGGGAAGCCCAGAGAGCCGGGGAGCGTTCGGCGCGGTTACCGTCGCCGAAGGTTACTTGGAGGCAGCGTGCCGCCTGCCGGTGATGAGCAGCACCGCGAGCGCTGTCGCCGAGAGCGCCGCTATCACCGCGAAAGCCACGGTGTCGCCGGTCGCGGGCGAGGACCCGCCGGAAGTCCCGGAAGCGGGCGTCAGCGCGTAGACCTCGTCGATGTAAAGGGCGTTGCCGTCCCGGAAATTTTGGGCGGCGATGCGAAGCCCGGTGATATTTTCCACCGAATAGTTATCTTTATTAGCGCCACCGAGAGCTATCAAATTATTAGCATCAAGCGAAATGAACAGCCAAGAGCCCTTGTCGTCAAGTTTACCTTCGGGAAGATACGATATCTTATTATCCCCTACCTGAACGCCCTCAAACGCTGAACTATCGGCGTTCCAAATCTTAAGCCCTTTTGAAGATTCTCCTGATGGGGCTGGTCCGAATACGGCGTTATCCTTAGTCAACAAGTGAACCATAACGCCGTGTTCGGAGCTATCGTACTTATCCGCCGCCAAGTGAACGACAATTCCGGCCGCGCCTTTGAGCGACGCGCCGTCCACGGCGAGTGTAGCGGAACAGAGCGGCCAAGCTTGACTATATTTGGTGGTGACCTTCAGGGCAATATCCCCCGCTCCGACCTTGCCGTCATCTTTGCCGGTTGATTTGTAAACCTCGCCCGTAATGGTATATTGCGCGTTACCGAGCTCCTTAGTGTTCACGGAAACCGCTTTGGCCGCGTCGGCGGCGGTGTATTTCTCAAAATCGTAGAGCGGCTTCGCGGAGTAGCCGCCGAAGTTCACGGCGGCCTTGTCGGCGGGCGCCGGCAGCTGAGTTTCCGGCTCGGGCTCGGGCTCGGGCTCGGCGGCGGTAACAAGAGTGCAAACATCGTCGATGTAGAACGCGTTATCCTCGCCGAAATGCTGCCCGCCTACGCGCAGCCCCGTGACGCTTTCGGCTGTGAAGCCGTCCTTCTTGCTGTCGTCGGAAAACTTCAAATCCTCCGCCTTGAGTGAGATGTAGATCCAGGCGCCCTTATCGTCAATCGCGGCGTACGCGAAATGCGCATCGTTCTCTACTACCTCTTTGCTCTCAAACAATGATGTTTCACCGTTCCAGACTTTAAGAGCCGTCGAAGGCTGTCCCGCCAGAGGATATGCCACGGTGTCCTCCCCTATTACCAGAGAAACGTGAGAGGAAGTGTGATCCGGCTCCCCTTGCTTGTCCGCCGCGATGTGGAACACCAAGGCTTCGGCTCCCTTCAGATCCGCGCCGTTAAGTTTCAATGTAAAGGTTGTCGGCGGCCAGTCGGCTTTCACGCTGCCTGTAACTTTCAGTGCTTTGCTTCCTCCGCTGACCTTGCCGTCCCCCGCCGAGCCGGAGTGGACGCTCGGAGTAAGGGTAAAGTCCTGGTTGGCCCAATCAAGCCCGGTCGTATTCTTGCCGACAAGACCCCGAGCCTCTTCCTCGGTGGTGCTCTCAAAGTCGTACAGCGTCTTGACTGTGTAGCCCTTGAACTCCGCCGCGGAGCCGCCGAGAGCGCACATCGGCAGCAGCAGCGCGGCTATCAGCGCCGCCGAGGTGAATATCCCGATAAATCTGCGAAACTTCTTCATACTTCTTCTCCCTTCTTTTGAGCGACGCCGCCGGGTGACCGCCTACGGCTCCCGGCGGTATTGCCGTTACTTGTACACGATGTTGCGCGTGTACTCGTTAGTGATAAAGTGCCCGTAGTCCGCCGTGACCTTCTTACCCTCGACGGTGACGTTCTCCACGGTGACATCGCTCAGCATCTTGGCGTCGTTGCCGAAGCCCGCGAACCCGGTAAAGCGGATCTGCTTTACGTTGGAGCCGCCCTTCTGCGAGATGTTGCGGTAGGTCACCCCGTGGATCTCGCCCGGCAGGCTGAGGTCGCCGGGGATGTCGAATATCTTAGCCGTGTAGAAAATGGACAGCAGGTGCCCGCAGGGGCCGATGTTGATGTTCTCGAAGAGGATGTTGGATATATCCGTCCCGTGCAGGCAGATTATAGCAAGCGCGCCCCGGTTGTCGGTGTCGTCGTGCACGTAGAGGATCTCGCAGTTGCGCACGGTGATGTTGCGCATATAGGGGGTGTAGGTCTCGCTGCCAATGGCCACCGCGTTGTTGCCGTCCGACCAGAAAGTGCAGTTCTCCAAAAGGACGTTGTCCACCGGGTTATCGGAGGGTTTCTCCAAGTTCCCGCCCTTGATGGAAACGCAGTCGTCCCCGGTGCGGAAGTAGCAGTTCCTATAGGTGACGTTCTTGGAGGTGGTGATGTTGAGCCCGTCCGTGGAGTAGTACACGGGGCTTACCACGCGGTAGCGGTCGACGGTGATCCCGTCGCAGTTTTGCACCTGGCCCGACCAGCCCTTTTGCTTCTTGTTGAGGATGATGCCCTCAAGCGTCGAGTTGCTGCAGGAGCCGAAATACATACCCTGCGGCTCGTTGGGCGACAGAACTCCCCTGCCGCATACGCGGATGTTGGACCCCGCCGCCGAGACCGTGCCGCCCTCTATGTAGGCGCCTCCCGCGATGTAGAGGGTGTCGCCGGATATCAGCTTGTAGCTTTTGCCGGTGTAGTAGCCGGGGGCGACGTAGATCACCCCGGGGTCGCCCCTCTTGGGGACGTCCGTCTCGGGCGGGCTTACGAATACCTGCAGGACCTTCCCGTGGTAGTCGCCGTCAAACACCAGGGTAAGGTCGCGCGGGGCGTCGAGCGAAAAGCCGATCTCGCCGTTCTTGACTTCGGTTTTCACCCCGGCGCTCTCGGGCAGGACCGCGACGGAGCTGAAGCCGAAAGCCGGCTTCACGGTGACGTTCGCCGCGCCCTTCAGCAGGTCGAAGTACCCGAAACTGTCCGTGGTGGAGTATTCGAGGCTGACCGGCGCGGAGTAAACCCCCACCGTCTCGCCGTTAGCCGTGACGGTAAAGTCCGCCGACTTGGGAGCCCCGTCCGGCACGGGGTAGACTCTGACGTTGCCGTCGGTGGAATCCTTCGCCACGGAGTCGGGCTTCGCCTCGCCCGCCGGTTTGCTCACGGTATTCCCCTCCTTGCTCGAGGTGACGGACGAGCCGCCGCCGTTTCCCGCCTTGCCGCACCCCACGAGCAGACACAGCGCGGCAAGGCAGGCCACAATTCTTACTATATACTTCATCGGCCTATCGTCTCCCCCGCGCTACCCCTCGGAGGAGACTTCGGGAATCTTGCCGGAGTTCATCTGATCCATCAGCGCCTGGGACGGAGCCTTCCACTGAGCGACGAAGGTCTGCGCCGGGGTGTTGGACAAAATCCCCCAGTCGCTCCAAAGCACCTTGTTGCGGAACTCCTCCACAACGCCGCCCTTAATGGACACGACTCTCCCCTCGCACATTTTGATGGTCTCCATACTCTCGTCGTCGAACACTAAGGACTGATACTTATCCTCCAAATTGGTAAGGCTTCTGCTAAAGCGCATCCAGTCGGTCAGCACCGCGCCGACGGCTTCCTTGTCCTCGACCATGGGCTGCATGCAGTAGCCGGCGTAAATGGAGTTGGACGCGACATAATCCTTGGCGTTGGGGCCCTTGGGGACAAAGAGTATCCCGTACTCAAGCCCCGCTTCGCTGAAGGCGTCGTAGCACTGCTGCCACTCCCAGCGGGGAGCCTCGTAAAACGCCACTCTGCCGCGGAGCCACAGAGCTTCCCAATATCCCCAGTCCTTCACGGAGAGGTCGCAGACCTTGTCGTCGTAGCAGAGCTTATGCCCGAACTCAATGGCCGCCATACAAGCCGGGTCCTCGAGGTTGTAGGTGTACTTGTAGTCGTCGGAAATCTTCACCGGCGAAGTACCGTTGGAGTAGATGAACGGCTCGGCGGTGTAGGGGGACCCGCTGTACGCGCCGAAGCCCCAGGTGTCGTTCACGCCGTCATTGTTGGTGTCCTTGGTGCACTTAATCGCGTACTCGGAAAGCTTATCCCAAGTCCAGTCGCCGTCCTTCTGGAGCTTGTAGAGGGATTCGGGGGAGATGTTGTTGTCGGAGACTATCTTCTTATTGAAGAGGATCATATGCCCCGGCTCGTCCAGCCAGTCGGTGATGAAGTAATGCTTGCCGTCCTTCACCCAGGCTTCGTTCTCCTTTGTGAAGCCTTCCTTCTCCAGCGCCGCGAAATCGATATAGTCGTCGATGGGGACTATGAGGTCGTTCGCCGCGAACATCGAGAGGGCGCGGTCGGTGTCCATCACAAACGCGTCAGCTATCTTCTCGCCGGACATCGCGAGGCTGAGCGTCGTCTGCATATAGGTCATATAGTCCTCCGCTCCGGCCACGGCGGAGAAATCAAGCTTGCAGTTGTACTTCTTCTCGATTTCCTCGATCTTCGACATCTTCTCGGCGTAATGAGGATCCGTCTCCTGAGGGGTGCCGTCTCCCCAAGAGGCGATGTGAATGGTCCTCCCGCCGAGGTCGTAGGTCTTCTCCTCGCCCTTGCTCCCCGACGGGGTCTCGTTCTTGCCGCCTCCCCCGCCGCAGCCGGCCGCGGTCAGGGCAAGCGCCATACAGAGCAGCAGGGCTAAAACGCGCGCTAACTTTAAGGGTTCCTTCATTGCCGTTTTCCTCCTTTGATATTTTAGGCGGCGCGGGGCGCCGCGCCCCTCGGCTTTCGGCGCCGGCTGACGGCTCATCCGGCGCCGGGCGCCCCGGGCGTCGCCTTATTGACTTATGGCACGGGCGGTGCGCTTATCTATCGTCCTTCTTCGCGAAAGGACCGACCCGCTTCTTGTACATCACGAGCACCGTCACGCCGCAGGCCACGACCACAACCGCCACGACGCCCAACACCACGGGCAGCACCGGGAAGCCGCCGTCGCTCTCCTCCTCGGCGGACGAGGACGGCGCGGAGGATACTTCAGAGGAGACGGCCGGCTCGGATGAAGCCGGGGCTTCGGACACGGTGGACGAGGCTTCAGAGGACGCCGCGACGACCGTCTTCTTAATATCTATCCTCCACCAGGGGCTGTCGCCGTTGTTGCTTCCCTTCGGGTCGACGATAAAGTAGAAAGCGTCCCCCGCCTTGAGCGTCTGCTTCTTGGAGTACTTAATCTCGTCGATAACCTTGGAGTTGGCGTCGTTCTCCTCGAAGCTCACGAGGTCGTTGTTGAAGTAGACCGAGTACGCCACGCCGTTGTTCTTGGAAATGTCCCCGGTAGGCTCGCCGAAGTAGGCCACCTGCACATCGTACTCGCCGTCCTCGGGGCAGACCCACTTAACCGCGGCGCTGACCCCGTCCCCCGTGCCGATGTAGCCATCCTTGCGGGGACCGCACCACGAGACGCGACCCGACTCAATCCCGGCGCTCGCGGGTACTTTCCACTTAAAAGCGGTCTCGTCGAACTCCATCTCCTTCAGCTCGGACAGCGGGAACTCCTTTCCCTTGTCGCTGACGGCCGCGTAGAGGAAGTACCACCCCTTGTAGCCCTGCTTCGCCTGCGGACCCGTGATGTCGAACCTGTTGTCACCGAAGAGCCATTCGGTGTCCTCCGCCGCCGCCGTCAGCGCGAGGCACCCGCAAAGGAGCGCCGCCGCGAACAGCGAGGAGAGGAGCCTGCGTAGAACTTTGCCGTGTTTCATATGCATACCTCCATGCCATTATTTGCCGCCCTTCTCAGCAAAGGGTTCGGTTCTTCTTTTGCGGGTTAATAATATAAGCCCGCAAGCCGCGATTAGCATTCCAGCGACGCCCAGCACTAAGGGGAACACCGGGAAGCCGGTAGCTGGGCTTCCCCCACCGGGAACGAACGGATCCTCCACATCGGGGGCAGAAGGCTCGGGATCCACGGAACCTCCGGGGTTGTCCGTGAACACAGCGGTCTTGTTGTCCTTTGTCACGGCATAGACCTCGTCGATATAGAGCGCGTTGCTGTCGTTCAAAATCCGGGATTGCCCGCCTATCAAAAGCCCTACTATCTTGGTCTTATCGAAATGAGTAGACGGTCCGCCCAATTTGATCATTTTGAAATCGAGCAACGGGATTTTGTACCACGCACCGCCGGCCGAGGGGGAAAGATATTTAACGTAGTTAGGTGTTATCGGGTTGCCGCAGGTAATGTTGTCCCAGACGCCGGTGTCGCCGTTCCACTTTGTAATATTCATCGAGCTGGTTGTAAACGGATCTCCGCCAAAAGGCTTCTCCCAAGCGCCGCCGCTGCCCCAGGGGGTATCGCACACCGTGTAGACGCTTCCATCCTCCATCAGGAAATCCAGCAGCATACCCCTATCACCTTCGGCGCCCGGCGCCGCTATATGAAGAACCACCGAGGACGCATCCATGAGCGACGCTCCGTCGAGTTTCAATACGAACGCCGGCATAGGCCAGTCCTTCGCCGCGCTCGCGGTAAGTTTAAGCGCCTTCTTGCCCGCACCGAGAAAAGAATCAGCAGCGGAAGGGCAGTATATCGAGGGGGTAACGTTAATCGAATGGTCCACGCCTCCATACGGGTAGCCGGCGGGCGGGGTGCTGATTAAATCTTTCAGATCCGCGTCGGTCGTGCTCTCGAAATCGTAGAGCTTCTTTACGACGGTAGGCGGGTTCCCGGCCACAGTGTTGTCGGCTACCGCCATCTTAAGCTCCGAGCCGGGGGACACCAATTTGCCCGCCTCGATATCCTCCTTGGTTATCTTCGCCATATAGATGACGCCGTTCTGGTCCCGCCCGTTATCATAGGTGATGTAAATCGTGCCGTCGCTCGCAATATGCGCATCCGGGTATGAAGTATAGCGGTCGTCTAACAATAACTTCTTCGGCCAGGTAACACCATCGTCGTAGGAGAGCGCGGCGGTCATATTAAAGCGCTCGGTTTCACGCCCGGAGGGACCGCCGGCGTTATAGACCAAAAGAAGCGTACCGCTGTCGAGCCTGCCCAAGTAAAACCGCGATCCCACTTTGTTGATCAGGTTCTCAGGCGCGTGCCTCGGTGTCCAGGTCTTCCCGCCGTCGCTCGATTCACTGTAATTGATCCCGGCGGAACGCAACCCCATCAGCAAAGAACCGTCGCTCCGCTGTACGATCATATTCTCGATGCCTCCGATGTTTTCCTTTATCCCGCCCCGGTAAACCCAAGTCTTTCCCTTATCGGATGACGCGTAAACCGTAGAGTAATTATAGGGGACACCGAAATCTTTCTGCGCGGGATAGGAGACATTGACCAGCCAAGTACCGGCCTTAAGGTCACCCGCGTCGCGCTCTAACACCGTCGGCTTGGTGTTCATCATTCCGTCGAAGAAGCGAACCGGGCTCGACCAGGCGGGTGTCTCGTCGCCCGGATTGTCAGTGTACATCGCCCAGACGCCGCCGCGTCCGTCCGTAGCGGAAGCCTGACCCACTCCGTAGCGGGAGCAATCATAGCTTTGGCAATAAAACCACCACATTCTCCCGTCAGGGTCCATCCAAAGCACCTCGTCGGCGGCGCTCACGTTCTCGGTAGGCCCCTTTAACAGAAATTTGGGCTCTCCCCAGGTTTTGCCGTCGTCGTCAGAGGCAAAGAGAAGGTTTACCATTCCGGCGCCCTCGGTTATGCCTCCGGATACCATCAGGGACCACAAGCGCCCGGTTTTCTCGTCCCTCGCCACGTGACCCGCTATGTCGAAGTAGCGGTTACCGTTTAGATATTCCGAATACTCGGGGTGCTCCGCCACCCCGCTCGCGGGGTCGGTGATTAGTGTCGCGGGAAGCATCACCTCAGCGGGGTCGCTCACGTTAAAATTAACGTTGTCCTGATCGGTGTAATACCGCTCCAGCCAATTAATCCCGTAAATCTCGTCGATGTAAAGGGCGGTCTTTGTACCGAGCACGCCCGACTGCCCCGCTATCACAAGACCCGCGATATTGTTCTTATTGAAGGTAACGGAGGACCCGCTGACACGCGTCGCGGAGCTGTCAAGGGACAGACGGAACCAGGTAGGCTTAAACCCCCTCGCGGAAAGGGCGTAATTCAGCTTGTTGCCGGGTTCCTGAGGTCTGACGATCCACCGATTAGATATATCGTCGAAATACTCGACCTGTGGGTCAAACACGCTGCCGTCCGACGTTACGAAGCGGAAGAACATCCCGCCGTCCCTGTCCCCCGGATCCGTCACCCTCAGGTGAAAGACGATGGAAGACAACTGCCGCATTATCCCCGGATTCAGCCTGAACTGCACGCCCACCGGGGGCCAGGCGGCTTGCTCGGCGGTATCCTGCGTAAGTTTCAGGGCTTTACTCCCGCCGGCGACCTTATCTTCATCCTTGCCCGAGGCGGTGTAAACTTCAACCTTCGCGTAAACGCCCTGGTGAACCCCTGTCGCCGCGGACGGACGGGTCACAAGCTCACTCAGCCGCTCATTGTCCAGGCTCTCAAAGTCGTAGAGCACCGCGCCATAGGTTTCGTCCGACATAAGGGACCCCCCCCCCATCATTTTTCGCCGAAGCGTTCCCCGACGCCACAACCGGCAGGAGCAGCGAAGGTATAAGTGCCAAAGACAACACCCGTGATACTGTTCTCCGAAACATCCCTTTCACACCCAACACAACCTTTCTTTTCCCGGTGGCGGGGCCCGGCTGCCGGCGGTCGCACCGCAAACGGCTGACGGTTGACGACTGACGGTGAAACCCCGGCGCTCGTTGGCGCCGCCACCTGTTATTGCCTATTAAAGAACTACCCCCCCCCCCGCGGGGGTTTTTGAACACGGGAGGGAAGGGGAAATATAGAGTTATAGGTTTTAAATTGTTTGGATATGGGGGGGGGGAATGAGGAACCAGTCACGCGGGGCGAGGGCACGGAGCAAAAATGACGCGAGGCGGGTATGCGAGGATAAATCGCGCGGGAGCGGGGACCCGGGGCAAAGTACGCCGGACATCGCGGATATGAGGATCCGGAGCAGGCCACGTCAGATAGCGCGGGCGCGGGGACCCGGGGCAAGTTATGCTAAATAACACTATCGCGAGGGCGCGGGGCGAGATACGGCCGCCGGGACTCGGGGCGAATTACGGCGGGTGGCGCGGGCAGACGCCCGGATAGGCTTCCGACGGGAGGTATTGACGGACTGTTGCGGCCGGCGGAGCGGGACCGCACGAGGCGCCGACAGGCTTTTGCGGTCGGCGGCGCGAGACCGTGCGCTGTACCGCTTGTCGCTCCGTCTAACCCTCAAGCAGCCAGTCTACTATGTTTTCCGATTTGATCCCGTCATACGAGTCGTCCAGCCCCGGCTCGAGGGAAAGCACGGTCTTTTCGTAGCTGTCGGGGATTTTCCTTAAGGGGGCAAGCTCACGGTTCCTCGTCTCCTCACCTGACATTGATTCGCACACCTGGATGTATTTCCGCTCGCTCGGGGTACTCGCGATGAAGTCGACCTCCATATCGCCGATTTTGCCCACCGCGACGTCGTATCCCCTGCGCAGCAGCTCAAAGTAAACGATGTTTTCTATGACGTGCCCGCTGTCACGATCCCGGAAGCCCAAAAGGTAATTCCGCAGCCCTATATCGGCTATGTAGTACTTACCCAGCGTGCGTAAAAACTCTTTCCCTTTGATATCGAACCGCTTTATCTCATAAAAGAAGTAGCTTTCCAACAGCGCTTTCACATACGCCTGAACGGTGTGGGCACTCGGCGACCCCCGCCGCTTCCCGTTCTCAAGCAGTCCCTCGTTCGCGAGGACGCCGCCTATGGACGAGGCGGAAACGTTTGAGCCGATGTTGTCCGCCAGGAACATCACTATCTTGCGAAGCAGCACGGGGTCGGTGATCCGCCCGCGACGCCTCTCCCGTTCCAATATATCCCGAACGACAACCGTGGAGTATATCCCGTCGAGCAGGGCAAGCGCCTTTTCCTGGTCAAGTCCCACCTCTACGATACCTGGCATTCCCCCGAAACGGGTATAAGCTTCGAACGCCTCCGACGGGCGGTAACGCTCCCCGTCCTTGCCGACAATCCGCTTCCGGGACCCGCCAAACCCGTCTCGCGTCTCCTCCACCCGGAAATCGCGGAAGTAGAGGAACTCGCGGAACGAGAGAGGCAGCATTTTAATCTCGACATAGCGCCCCGAAAGGTATGTGGAGTACTCCGATGACAGCAGATACGCGTTCGAGCCGGTGACGTATATATCGCAGTCACAGTCCACGCGCAGGGCGTTTACGGCGTCCTCCCAAGCCTCGACCCGCTGGATCTCGTCGAGGAAGAGGTAGACCCGTTCCCCGCGCGGGGCGCGGCTTTTCACGTAAGCGTAAACATCGCCCGAGGTCATCCGACGGTACTCGCCCGACTCGAAGTTCATCTCGACGATCCGCTCCGCGGGGACGCCGGTCTCGGCTAAATGGCCGGACATAAGCTTTAGCAGGCTCGATTTCCCGCATCGCCTTATCCCGGTGACAATTTTGACCGGCTCGGTATCGCGGAAGCCGATCAGCCTGTTCAGGTAAAGGTCCCGTTTCTTTAATTCGCGCGGCGTTGCCATAGCGCATCCCTCCCGCGTATATCATATCACAAACGGAAGAGATTGTCAACTTTTTGCACCCTACTGCAAAAACTCTCTAAAATTCTCATCTTTTTGCATTGAATTGCAAAAACTTCGCGCTCGGAACAGATATCGGGAGCTGCGCTCCGGGCAGGCCGCGGCTTCATCCGGCCGTCCCCGGGGAGCGGTCCCGGCTAACCGCCCTCGCGGTAGCAGCCTCACCCAAACGCCCCCCTACGACAGCGGCTTCGCCTAACTGCACCGGGGAGCATCTCCGCCCGCCCTCCCCGGACCCGGGCTACGGCTGGCAGGTCAGCCGCGCGGCGGGAACGCGTTACATCCCGGTAAGCCCGGTATGCTCCACGCCTTCGATGAAAAACCGCTGCACTATCAGGAACAGTATTATCAGCGGGAGTAGGATCAGCAGCGCGCCGGCGTTGGTCAGCATAGAGACCCGCACGTTGTCCAGCGCGGCGGACATACCCCCCTCCGCCCGGGTAATTTCCGTGGTGAGACGGTTTAACAGGAGCGCCATCAGCTTCCAGTTGGGGGTGTAGGTGCTCGCGGCGTAAAGGTCGTTCCACCGCCATATGAAGCCCAACACTCCCACCGTGGTGAGCGCCGGGACGGTGTTGGGGAGCATTATCCTCACGAAGGTGCGGAACACCCCCGCCCCGTCCACCCAGGCGGACTCCTCAATCTCCTTGGGCAGGCTCTCGAAAAACAGCCTCATTATGTATATGAACAACCCGTTCTTGGTGCCCTGGCAGCCTATGGAAAGGATTATCGCCGGGAGGGGGGTGTTCAGCAGCGAGCCCAACTTAAAGTGGAATATGCTCCCCAGCCCGAAGAAGTCGAAGTTGCGGAACATCATATACGAGGAGACCCGGTACGCCTCCTGCGGGACGACAAGCGTCAATATCACGCAGAAGAACAGCAGCTTTTTGAAGCGGAAATTGAACCTCGCAAAGCCGTAGCCGACAAGAGTGCAGGCGATGAGCTGCAGCAGCGTCACGCCGACCGTATCTAAGAGCGTCACGGCGAGGTACTGGAAGTAGTCGATCAGCTGGAGCACATCGCGGTAGTTGGCGAGCGTCGGGTGGCGGGGGATCCAGTGCACCGACATATCGCTCATATCGGCTCTCGACATAAAGCTCACGCTGAGCTTGACCAGTATGGGGTAGAGGATCAGGTACGCGAGCCCGAGGAGCAACACCGTCCTGAAGATCACCCAGACGACGTGCGTCGCCTTGCTCTTCACCACCTCCGGGGCGATATGCCGGAGTTTCGAGGTCCTTCCCCCGCTCCCCGCCGGGCGGACCGAGACCGTATTTTCCATTTTCTCGCCCTCCTTCCCTACACCGTCTCGCGCGGGCGGCGTGCTTTGAAGAATATCAGCGCCGCGAGCCCTATCATTAACAGTATCACTATGGAGTAGATCCACGCCATCGCCGCGCTGAGCCCGAAGTTCTGCGCCGCGCCGAAGGCCTTGTCCTCCATCATCTTAAGCGTTCGGTTGCCCGTGGAGTTGAAGCTGTCTATTATCGTGTAGACTACGCAGGCGACAAGCATAGGCTTTATCATAGGGAATGTGATCTTCCAGAATATCTCCCAGGCGGTCGCGCCCTCTATCTGAGCCGCCTCGTACACGGTGGAGGGGATGGACTGCAGCGCCGCCAAGAATATCACTGTCTGCACCCCGGATATCACCGCTATATCCTGAATGCTCGCGACCACGTTGTAAATGCCGTCTATCGCCTTTTCCGGTAGCCCCGTGTTGTATAGCAAGGTGAGCAGCCCGGCGTTCTCGCCTAAGGAGTCCGTTTCCTTGAAGCCCGACGCTCCTATCCCCATAGCGGACTGCAGAAGGTCCCCCGCGTCAAAGGACATCAGCGCCGCGCTCGAGAGCACTATCGGGAGGAAGAATATCGCCCTCACAATGCCCCGCCCGGGGAAGTCCTGATTCAGCAGGTTCGCTATGAAAAAGCTGTACAGTGTCACGAGAGGCAGGTTTATCAGCATATCCCGGATGGACAGCACCACCGCCTCTCGGTAGCCCGTCTCGACGAAGAGGGCGTCGTAGTAATTCTTGAACCCGACGAAGGTCACCGAGCCGTCGGTGATCGACACCGCGCCGAAGCTGTAGACCAGCGACTTCACCACGGGAATCCCGAAGAGGAACACGAACCCGAAGAGGAATGGCGCCACGAATAGCCAGCCCTTGCGCCCTTTGCGCTGCTCCAACGTCAGCGCCCGCTTACCCGCCACAGCCGCCTCCTCCTTTCTGACTGACACTTAACGATACCGCCGACCGCCTGAAGGCTCCGGCCGTCATTACACGGCACTGCCGCCGCTTACCCGATGACAATGTAATCTTTAGCGGGAACGGTATGCCCCTCGTATTCCGCCTCGCCGTCGCCGTAGTTGACAAGCACCGCCGCGCCGTTCTCGTACTCGGAGCGGTAAAGCTTCTCGCCTACGCGGGAATGGCGGACCATTCTCCTCCCCGCGACGGCGGCGAGCTCCCTCGCGGCCCTCACGTAATCCTCCGCTATCACGGGCACCCAGTCGGCGGCCCTGCCCGTAGTGTAGCCGTTCACGGAGGTGTCGCTGAGCAACCCGGGCTCGCCCTCCATAAGCAAGTACGAGAACCCGGCGCCGTACTCGACGGCCTCCAACAGGGCGGTCTTGTAATCCGGGGCCAGATTGAGCGGCGACGCGGTGTAGGACACCAGTCCGCTGAGGCACATCGGCAGGAAAGGCACGCTTTCGTCCACCACGGAAAACCAGCTGTCGTCCACGGGGAGGTCCTTGACGCTGCCCGCGCTGCCGAGGGCGTAGAGGTTGGGAGCGGACAGCTTCAGGCTGAAGCTCTTCGCCAACCTCTCCAACTGCTCCCTCTCTATCCGCTCGGCGTCGGGCCTCGAGACGGGCTTTTTGGAGGAGAAATCCGAGCCCAGCGTGTGGCCAAGATCCGCCGTGGCGACGCCCGGCAGCCCGACTTTGCCGGCTTTATCCGTGAACTTGCCGACCACGCCGCTGAGTTTCCCGGGCGAGACCCTGTAGACCGGGTCCCCAGTCTTGTAGCGGTTCATTATGTCGTAGCGGCGCGTCACCGCTATGTCCCCGCTCAGCTTCCTCGGGGAATCCGTCCTCTTGCTGTACCCCCCGCCCGTCCGGAACACGGAGGTGAAGTACACCTCGCCGTAAAACGGGATGCCGCGTCCCTTTAACAGGCCGAGAAAAGAGTTCAGCCCCTTCTTCCCGCCGAGGGCCTTGGCGGGCTTCACTTTCTCCGCGGACTTCTGAGCCGTCCCGCCGGTAAGCCACCCCTCGTACACGACGCCGGTAGGGGCCGCCCCCGCGGATATAAGCCGCTCCACGATGTCCCCCGCCTCGGAGAAGGTCGTCATCTCCTCCGTCAGGGTTAACGACAGCCCCGCCACGACCTTCCTGCGCGGCACCGCGCCCAGGAACTCCAAATCGAGGGGGAACGCGTCGGGCAGGCTCTTTTCGGTAAGCTCCCCCGTCTCGGTCAGCCGCTCCCTCGCCGCCGCCGCCATACCCGAGTAGTCGGCGCTCTCATCCTCCAGGAAAATGTACTCCTGCGAGAAATCCCCCCGGTAAGGGTTCTTCTCGCGGACTATTATGTCGGAGTCCGACCCCGTCGTGAGGGACATCTGGGAGACGCGGGTGGTGTTGTAGGTCGCCCATACGCGGTTATATGAGTAGGTCATCCCGGAAACGGCGGCGCAAATCCGCCCCAGAGACGCCCCTCCGCGCATCAGGCAGAGGAAAGCCCCGCTCCCGGTTTTGGCCCCGAAAGCCGGCAGGAGCACCTGCTCCGCCGCCTGGTACTTCCCGTCCTCCGCCATAGACGCGTCGTCCCCGTAAACGGAAATATCCAGCGCCGGGACGCTCTCCCGCCCGTTGTTGTAGTGAATGAGCCCGCCGCTCCCGTCGGGGACAAGCAGGTAGCCCTCTGCCTCGCGGTTCGCCGCCCCGAAAAACTCCAGCAGGCGCATCTCCACGGGCGGCATCGACTCCGCGTAGGCAAGCTTTGAGCCGTCCAGAGTGACGTTCAGCCGCCCGCCGTCCAACGTGTATATGAGGGTAACGTCGAAGTACGCCTTCTCCTCCGGCTTCGCGGTGATCCCGTTCTCCTCGTGGTCGCGCTCCAACTCCTCCGCCGTGTAGCCTATCTTATCCAACAACGCTCGGACTTTAGCCACAATCCTGTCCGTGACGGTGTCCACCGACCAGACGTCGCCGCGCTCTATGGCCGGGTACTTATTGATTAAAGCCTTCCTCGCCTTGGAGCCGGATATCCCCGAGAGGCTGTGCTTGCGGTAGTACTTCTTCATCTCGGTCGCGTCGGAGCGCTCCATACGCTCTAACAGTTCCTCGAACCGCTCGTCCGTCAGCTGGGACGGGATATCGTCAATGGTGAACACGCTTCTGCTGATGTGGTAGGAGACCGTAAGCCCGTCGCCCGACACCTTATAGCTCATCCCGCCACTCTTAACCGAGGCGTTGTAGCTGTCGAGGTACACCATCTGCCCGGCGCTGCTGTAGTAGCCCACCGTCACCTGAGAGTACAGGGCGTCCCGCGTCTCGCCGCCCACAAGAGTCTCGGAGTCCGCGTCGGCGGGATTGGACAGCCACACGCTGCCGCCCTCGCCGTTCCTCACGGCGACAGCCCCTGTCTCCTCGTTAAAGTAAAGCGTCAGCCCCCCGCCCGACAGCGCTTCTTTGTACCCGGCGGGCAGCAGGGTCTGCTTTCCCGCGGCGGAGTAGTCCGCGGGGCTGAACGCCCCTCCCCGGCGCCCGAAGCCGCTCATACCGGCGGGAGCCTCCATATCCGCGCCCCGATAGTCGGAGGCGTCCGTGGCGAAACCGGCACCCACCAGCTCCGCCACCAACGCTATTACCACGGCGTACACGACGCCCACAGTCAGCAGTTTTCGCCCGGCCCTCATCACACGACCCCCTCTCTCCGGCTATACCCGGTAGATAATCTCTCGGTAAATGGTCCGCCCGAACTGGAATACGGTGTAAACGAGGTTCACAACAAGGAACGTCAGGAAAAGTATTATAGCCATACCGAGCACCGTCAGCAGCACGGTGAGAATTGCCTTGCTCATAGAGACATCGTGTATCTGCATATTGCCCACGACAAGCAGCAGAACGGTCCAGGCGACGGAGAGCACATAGAAGAACCAGTAGAAGCCCGCCTCGTCCAGCGTTAAGAGATTGGAGACCGCTATCAGCGGGATTTGTATCATCACGAAAGGCGCCAGGGAGTACGCCGCCGAGATGAATATGTCCCGGAAACTCCCCTCGCCGTCAGTCAGCGTGGTGACGCACCAGTTGGCCACGCACCAGAGCAGTATCGGCACGACGGACACGGCGGCTATCAGCAGGGAGTTTATATGCTTGCCGCTCGAGCGGAACAGGTAGCCGCTCAATATCCCGGACTCGGTGACCGTCAGCGTGTAGAGCGCCACCCAGGTAAACGCGCCCGCCAACGTCCCCCGCTTCTCCCTCTTGAGGTCGTTGGTCCCCTTAAACGGGCGGAACATACAGTAGAAGGCGAACTCCACGCTGGAGAAGTACCGCGCGACCCTGCCGACCGGCTCGCCCGCCTCGGCACTGACTTCCCCGCCCCCGGCGAGGGCGCGCCGCCGCTTAGAGACCGCCATCCCGACTATGACGGCGACAACCCCCGCCGCTACCGCCGCGAATATCCACACGAAATAGCGGGAGAACAGCTCCCTGCGGTACTCCGCGAAGGCGCGGGAGTAGAGGGTCTTGTTGTTGGCGAGGCGGAAGCTCGTCATAGCGTCCTTGTAGCGGCCCTCGCGCAGCTGCGCCTTGCCTATCCCGGTGTAGGCAAGCTCGCTGTTGGAGTTGAGCCTGTGCAGCTGCCCGTAGTACCGCGTAGCGTTCTCGTAGTCCCCGGAGTTGTACGCCGTGGTGGCGGAAAGCAGGCAGGAGCCGTACTCCGTGGGGCGGTACTCCGTGACCGACCCGGCCGGGCTGTCAAGCACGTAAAGAGTATCTCCCAAATGGTCCACGGCGGCGGGGGAGGTAGTGAGCCCGTCCTGCCCCAGCCCGGCGTATCCGAACACCGTCATTAAGTAGCCGTCGCGGTCGTAGAGGAAAAGCCGGCTCCTCTTGGAGTCCAGGCAGACCGTCACCCCGCCGCGAAGGGAGGTTATATCCACAAAGACCGACTGCCCGGTGATTTTCCCCTTCCAGATATTGCCAAGGTCGCCCGTCGCGCTGACGGAAGCGGTGTTCCGCCGGACATCGTGCCCGCTGGGGTTGAGCCGGCGGAAGGTGGAGTACTTGCTGCTCTCGTCCGGCTCGGTGGTAGCCAGGATGAAGTCGTCCTCGTCAATACAGATGTTGGTGAAGCTCACCGGGATAAAAGAGACCATAGCCTTCTTTTGCCGGCGCGTGGAAATCGCCCGCCAGAACCTGTCCCAGAGGGACGGGGAAACGTTGTTCATCCCCGCGTAACCCAGAAACTCGCCCGTCCGGGAAATCTCGAGTATCCCCTCGTAGACCCCCTCGCTCAGCACGTAGATGTTCCCGAGCCCGCTCACCGCGACCTTCTCGGGGGCGTAGTTGAAGTCCTCGCCCAGCAGGGGCGACTTCGGCGCGGGTATCTCCCCGGCGTAGGCGCCCTCGGCGGTGAATACGGCTATCCGCTTGTTGCCGGTATCGGCGACGTATATAAGCCCGTCCGGGGCGAGGCAGACCCCCTCGGGAGCTTTTAAGGCGTCCTCGCCCGCGTCCGTCGTGAACGTGGAGATTACCCTGAACTCCCCGAAGGCCGCGTCGGTCAGCACCACGCGGTTATTATCGGTATCGGCTATGAGTATGGTGCCGCTGTCGGCGTCGACAAAGAGGTCGCGGGGGTTCTTAAGCCCCCCGGCAAGCCCCGCTCCGCGCAGCACCCTCCCCGGGAGATACGCCTCGGGGGAGGGCAGCTCCTCGTTACCCTCCAGAGAATAGTTATAGGTGTCGTAAGGCTTGTCGAGATCCGCCGAGGAATCCGCCGCCGCCGGCACGGCGCAAAGCCCCGCCAGCGCGACCGCCACGGCTAAAACCGCGGCCGCTCTTTTTAATACCCCGCGTTTCATTTGACACCCCCGCTTCGCAAATTTCCGCCCGTCGGCTACTCCTTAAGCCCCGATGTGCTCATAGTCTCTATGACCCGCGACTGCGAGAAGATGAACATCAGCAGCGGCACCGACATCATAATGAGCGCCACCGCGCTGCTCGCCCCCGTCCTGGCGATTCCTCCCGCGAGGATCTGCGAGAGCGCCTGGGGCAGGGTCTTCATAGGCTCGCTGTAGGTGTAGGGGCTCACTATGTTCCACAGGTTCTGGAACATAAGGATGATAAGAGTGATCCAGGCGGGCTTCACCATAGGCATCGCTATCCGCCAGAAGACGGTGACCTCCCCCGCCCCGTCGAGCCGCGCCGACTCTATCACGGAGTCCGGGATCGTCTCCATAAACTGCTTCATCAGGTAAAGCCCCAAAGTGGACTGGAACGCCGGCAGGATAAGCGCGAGGTAGTTATCCAGCAGGTTCATCTTCGCGATGATTATGTAGGTCGGCACGCTCGTCACGGCCGTGGAGAACATCAGCGAGGTCACCACAAGCTCGAAGAGGAACTTCCTGCCCGGAAACTCGTGCTTGGCTAATACATAGGCGCACATCGAGGCGATAAACAGGTGCCCCAAAGTCCCCACCGCGGTGACAAACACCGTGTTGAACAGGTACCGCGAGAACGGCACCCGGGAGGAGTTGATAAGGTCGAACAAATCGCGGAAGTTGTCCAGCGTCGGCACCCTCACGAACAGCCTCGGGGGGTAGACGAACAGCTCGTCCATAGGCTTAAAGGCGTTGGACACGATGTAGACCATTGGCAGCATCATAAACGCGCCTAACAGCAGCAGGACAATGAAGCTTACCACGTTGCCCGCTTTGGAGCGGTTCAGCTGCTTATGCCGCGCCCGCGCGCGCGGGACACGTACCCCGGCGGCCATCAGGTTCCCACCTTTCTGAGAAGCACGCGTATCAGCTGGTTGACTCCGAGCATCAGCAGGAAGAGTATGGTGGCGATCGCGGAGGCGTAGCCCATCTCGAAACGGTTCGTGCCGTAATCCACAATGTGGTTGACCACCGTATGCGCCGCGTAGTCCACCGACGGGTTGCCCGCCAGCGCCGTGGTGATGTCGCCTATGCCGAAAGACGAGGTTATCTGCATCACCGCGCCGAACATCAGCTGGGGGCGCATCTGCGGCATAGTGATGTACCAGAGCTCCTGGAAGCGATTGGTGACCCCGTCCACCGCCGCCGCCTCGTAAAGGCTCCTGTCCACCCCCTGAAAGCCCGCTATGAACGCGAGGAAGCTGGTGCCGAGGCTCATCCAGATGGCGACTATCATAATTATCGGCAGGATGTAGTGGGGGTCCTCCAGCCACTGTATCGGGGCGTCTATCACCCCAAGCCACTGCAGCAGCGAGTTCATAAGCCCGTAGCTGTCGGAGGAGAATATCAGCGACCATATCATATACGCGCCGCCCGAAATCGACGGGGCGTAGAATATCACCGTGAGGAAAGTCCGCAGCCCCCGTCCGAAATCGTTTATCGCCCAGGCTAAGAAGAAGCAGATGAGGTAGCTCACCGGGCCCGTCACGACGGCCAAGAGCAGGGTGTTGCGCAGCGCCGTGGCGAACACGTCGTCAAGAAGAAACAGCCGCCTGTAATTATCGAGAAAGACGAACTTGGGCGGCTGGAGGATGTTGTAGGAGGTAAAACTGAGGCACAGGGATATAATCACCGGCAGGACGGTGAACACGAAGAACAGTATCATATAGGGCGCCGCCATCGCGTAGGACACCCAGGACTTTTTCATCTTCTTAAGCGTGCTCTCCCCGCCGCGCTCCCTCATTGTCGCTCCTCCATTCCCTTGTTCCGGCTTATTCGGGCGGATATTGCCCGGTGCCGTCGGGCGCTCACCCGGCGGGTCGCCCTAATTCGCGAGCCCCAACTCGCGCCGCTTCTGCTCTATCTCCCGGTCTATGAAGCGGGTATAGCGTATCAGCGTCTCCTGAGGGTCCTCGTTGTAGTAGAGCACCCGGCGGAAGGCGTTGTTTAAGTGCCGCGAGGTGAAGTATCCGCCCGGCACCTCGGGGACCCCGTGCACGCTCCCCCACTGCTCCTGCAGTATGGCGAGGTCCGCCACGGGCCAGGACATTGACGCGAACGCCTCGACGTTTGCCGAGGGGTACCTGGCGGATTCTCCCAGCCGGTTCTCCATCTCCCGCCCGAAAGCCACCTGAGTCTCTGCCCTCGTCCACCACTCCAAAAAGCTCCACGCAGCCTCCCGCTCGGTGCAGGCGGACATCATCACGCAGGAGTTGCCGAAGGCGGGCGCGTCGTGCCGGACGACGCCGTCCTCCCCCGCCGTCCCGGGGACGGGGGCTATACTCCACAGACCCCGAATCTCCGGCGCGGCTATGCTGAGGTTATTGTAGAGGGTGAAGTCGGAGAGTATCAGCGGCATCTCCCCGGAGCGGAAGCGCGTCGCGGCGTCGAACTTCAGCTCGAGGTTGTAATCGATGTACAGTGAGCACCACTCCCGGAAAGCGTCGGTCGCCTCCTTGGAGGTGAGGGCCGAAGCCTTGCTGTCGTCGGTGTAAAGCTGCCCGCCGTGCTGGTACAGCAGCGTCAGGTAGGAGGTCATAGCGTCCGCCGCCCCGACAGCGCTCGAAGGAGCGGGGATTCCCACCGTCATATTGTTCTTCTGGAGAACGTTCAGGCACTTGTAAAGGTCGCGCCAGGTCTCGGGAGGCTCCAGCCCCAACTCCGCGAAGATGTCCGTCCTGTAGTAGAGCACCGGAAAAGTCTGCGTCTCGGGGAGCCCGTACACCCCGCCCTCCAGCCTCAGCGGCACGAAAGCGCTCTCGCGGAACCGCGCCGCCACCTCGGAGAAAGGCACCTCGGCGCTCTCGAACTGGGTCAGGTCAACCACGGCGCCGCGCACGGCGTAGTTCACCGGGGTGTCCTTTGTGAGGTTCAGGGCGATATCCGGGCCGCGCCCCGCCATTGTGGCGGAAAGGAGCTGCCCGCTCACAAGCTTTATGTTTACCCCGATTCCCGTCTCCGCGACAAAATCGGCGGAAAGCTCCTGCAGAATGGTCGCCTGGTCCCGCCCGGAGTCGATCCACACGTCAAGCCGGACGTCCCCGCTCGCCCCGCCGCCTATCACGCTGTAGTCGAAGATGAACGAGTTTACGAAGAGCCTCGCCTCGTACGCGATTTTGCTGAAGATGTTGGCCTCCCGCCGGGGCAGCTTCGCCCCCTCGCCGTAGAGGTAGATCTCGTCGAGCGAGAGCGACTGCCCCTTCACCGTGATGAGCCAGGTGGAGAGAGAGCCGATGTTGTTCTTAAAGTCGGAGAGCTGCTTTTGCACCTTCTCGGGCTTGCCGGCAAACCGCCGCAGCTGCCGGGTCACGGTGTCGAGCGTCCCGTTTACGCTCCCGCGCTTGCCGGAAATTTCCAAGAGCCGCTCCGACGCCGCGCCAAGCTCCCCCGCCTGCCGCCGGAAGGTCTCGAACACCCCGGGGAGCAGGTCGTCAAGCATATAGTCGCGGTAAGGGTCGGGCGTCACCCCGGTAATCATAATGATTTGCCTGTAGGCGGCGTTCAGCTCCGCCAAAGAGTTCTCCACCGCGCTGATAACCTCGGCCAGGGCCCCGGTAGTCGCCTCCATACGGATGGTATGCTCACCCGCCTCGAGAGCGACGAGGTAGTCCGGCGATACAATCTGCCAGCCGTTCTTATAGGAAAAGGGCAGTCCGGCAAACTCCCGGAACGGGATTTCCCCATCTATATACACTTTCCTCGAGGAGGACGCCCCGCTGAGGAGGTTCTGCTTCGCCCTGAACGCCAGCCTGTAAAGCCCGGTCCGGGGCACGGTGAAGGTCCACTCTATCCACTCGCCCGAGCCGGCCCAGCTGTCCCCGCCGATGGTGTTGAGCAGGATGTACCGCGAGCTTGACGGCTTCGTCGCCGGGGACGCCCTGTCGTTCCTCGCGTACAGCGTGGGGTCGGACTTGGCCGACGGCTTCTCCGCCGGGACCGAGACGAACTCGCCCCGGACCTCTTCGAGACCCCTCTCCCTGTAGCCCGCCAGAGCCTCCTCGTAAGTCGGCAGCACCCGCTCCGGCAGAAAGCTGAACGCCGTCACCGTCACCGGCTCCTTGACCGACACGTACCGCAGGGTGTGCTCCCCCGCCGTGAGGTAGAAGAGGAAGCTCTCGGCGTACTTCCCCGTGTGGTCCTCCAAATAAGCCTCCTGCTCCCGGAAAATCTCCTCCTGCGGGGGAGTGCGGTCGTTGCCCAGAGCGTCCTTAAGCGCCCCCGGAGCCTCGCCGTCGGTCCAGTAGCGGAAAAGAGTCAGCTGCCCCGCCTCGAAGAAGGGCTGCTCCCCGTCGAGGTAAAGCTTCCACTGAAGGGCGGAATCCTTGCCCTTCTCGGTGACGTAGCGCACACGGATGTTGTACAGGCCCGTCGCCGGCACGGTGAAGCGGAACTCTCCCGCCTCGCCGTCCGCTATACGGACCCCCTCCGTGCCGTCCCCGCTCACGGTGATGTTGTCGGAGAAGCCGGTGCCCGCGTCCGCGGTAAACGCGGTGACATCGCGGGGCGCATCCCCGTGCTCGGCAAGATAATCGGTGTAGGTGTACCTCCCGGACAAAGCCCCGCTCCCGGCGGCTCCCGAGGACTGCCCGGCGGTCTGCCCGGCTGTACCCCCGGCGGTTTGCCCGGCGGACTCACCGGCTGACCCGGCAACCGTACCCCCGGCAGGGTCTTCAGCCGTACCCTCGGCGGACCCACCGGGCACGCTTCCGGCTCCCTCCGATGTGCCGCTCGCGGGAGGCGCGGCGTTCGAATCCGCGTAAACGGGCGGCAACGCCCCCGCGGCCGGCATCAGTGCCAGGCAAACGCACAAAAGCACCGCGACCGCCCGCCTCCGACCGCCTCCGGACCGCCTTGCCATACGTTCCGCCTCCCCACCGTACGCGCCCGTCACAAAGAACCGGCCCGCTCCGCTAATTCTCTTGTCACTATTCTACAACGACAAATGTTGCATAGGAATGGACAAATGTTGCAAGATTGTGAAGACTATAAAAGAAACCCTCCCCCAAAGGGAAGGGCTGTCGGTGATTATTGAAAGCAAGGGTCGCCGGCTGATTGCTGACGGGGGAAAGGCCGCCGGCCGGTTACCGGTGGCAAAGGCTGACGGAAAATTGACGGAAAGGGCCGCCGGCCGGTTACCGACGGCAAGGCCGCCGGTGATTATTGAGGTAAAGAGCTGTCAGCGATTACTGAAAGCAAGAGCTGCCACTCGATTGTTGGGGGAGAAGGGCTGCCGCTTAATTATTGGTAACCGGCAAGCGGCGGTCAGCAGTTAACCCTCGCCCCGTCCCCGCTATACTCCACCAGCCGCCTTTCGGCCAGGAAGCCGTCCAGAGCGGCGAAGAGAGCCTCCTTGGAGGAGAACAGCGGCTTGTAGCCCTTCACGGCGGCAAGGAGCCTCGCCGCGCCGTCTTTCAGCATCTCGCTTATAAATATCGCCTGCACCCTCGCGGACTCCACCACGGCCCACTCCGGGCGCGACACGCGGTAATCCCTGCTGTGAGGGGCCCCCGACGCCCCGTTGATGTAGCACCAGGTGGTGGGCACGACAGCGCTGAGGTTGGCGAAGTCGGACGAACCCAAGTTGTGCGTGGTCTGCCGGACAAGCTCGACCCCCGGCACCGCGAGCACGGTTTTGGCGAACTCCTCGTTCAGCCCCTCGCAGTTGCAGTGGGGGAGGTAGCAGCCTATCCCCCGGACGCTAACCTCGCACCCCGCCGCCAGCGCCCCGGCGGCAAAAGCACGATCCGTCTGCCCGTTCGCCATACGCAGCTCGTCCCCGTCAGCCGTGCGGACATCGCTCTCCAACACCACGCTGCGCGGCACCACGTTGACCGCCTCGCCTCCCCGGCGCAACATCACGCGGGTGGTAAAGGTGCCGTCCCCCGAATGCTTCTCGCGGACAATCCCGTGCGCGTCAATCCCCACCGTAGCGGCGTAAAAGGGGTTCACCCTCTCGCCGGGGAAAAGGCCCGGCTTCGCGGTGTAGATGACGCGCTTCAGAGCGGCCCCCACCGTCCCCCGGCACATAATAAGCCGGGGTTTCTCACTCTGTACGGGGTCCGTGTGGATATAGAAGCACATCGCCGCCCCGTCGAACCAGCCCCGCCGGAGCATCTCCGTCTTGCCGTCGGCGTAGCGGATGACCCCCCGGTCCCGAAGGGCGGTCCTGTAATCCATATCCGCGAACTCCTCCGCCGGCACCGCCGCGAGCCGCACCGTCCCGCAAAGCTCACGCCTCACCTCGGGCTCGGACAGTATCAGAGCGACGCCCAAAAGGGCCGCCGCCTGGCAGTTGTGCCCGCAGGCGTGGACCGCGTTAGTGGAGGGGTCGCGCTCGGGGTGGTCCTCCACGGGCAGCGCGTCAAGCTCCCCCAAAACCGCGACCAAGGGACCCGGTCTCCCTCCCGCTATGTCCGCGTAGAAGCCGGGGATATCCCCCGCCCGCGTCACGGCGAGCCCCGCCTCCTCGAACTTCCCGGCCAAGTAGTTATTCACCGTCCATTCCCGGAAGCCGGTCTCCGGGTGGGCCCAAATGTACCTCTCGGCTGAGAGCATCGCGGCGCCGTGCCTCGTCGCGAGCTCGGTTATGCGGTCGAACATACCTAATCGCTCCTTCCTTTTAATTCACATATAACCGTGTTACTTTGTTTCACATAATACATTGTACATCGGTCAGAAAGAAAAAGCAAGAGCAAACGCCGAAGCCCGCCCTCCGCGCGGGAAGGCGGGCTTGCCTGATTATGGGGAAAGGGCCTACTCGCCCTCGTCATCCTCGGGGATGGTAAGCTTGGCGTTCCAGATCTCGTCCATCGCGGCTTGAGACGGCGCTTTGTTCTGTGCGATAAACGTCATCACCGGGGTATTGCTCTTAATCCCCCAGTCGCTCCAAAGTACGTGGTCGCGGAACCAGGTAGCGACCTCTCCTTTAAGCGTAACCGAGCGGTCCTTCACGCCCACAATCGTTTCCAGGGACTCGTCATCGAACACCCGCCCCTCGTGCTTCGCCCTTAAGTCGTAGTTGGTTTTCCAGGGCTGCGGTGCCTCGAACTCCGTGACTATAGCGGCGATGGCTTCCTTGTCCTTCACGGCGGGTTGCATAAAGATTCCGCCCATCGCGGATTCCGGGTTCACATAGTCGTCCGCCTGCGGACCCTTGGGCAAATACAGGATGCCGTACTCTATCCCCGCCTCGGCGAAAATGTCGTAATAAGGGGCCCACGCCCAGGAGGGCGCCTCGTAGAAGGCTATCTTCCCGCGTTTCCAGAGCGCTTCCCAGTACCCTACGTCCGTGGAGGACATATCGCAAACTTTATCCTCATAGCAGAGCTTGTGCCCGAACTCCATCGCCTCCACAACCCTCGGGTCCTCCAGATTGTAAGTATATTTGAAGTCCTCGGTCAGGGTAACCGGCGCGCTCCCATTCGCGTATATGAACGGCTCGGCCGTGTAGGGCGACGCGCTGTACGAGCCGAACCCCCAGGTGTCGATCGTGCCGTCGTTGTTGGTGTCTCGGGTGCATTTTATGGCGTATTCCGAGAGCTTGTCCCATGTCCAGCTGCCGTCATTCTGGAGCTTGTAGAGCGATTCCGGGGAAATGTTGTTATCCGAAACTATCTTCTTGTTAAAGAGGATCATATGCCCCGGCTCGTCAATCCAGTTGGTGATGCCGTAGTGTTTGCCGTTCATTTTCCAGGTGTCGTTCTCGTTCGCGTTCCACATATCGAGGGAGAAATCGAAGTAATCGTCAAGCGGCGCCACCAAATCCTGATTGACCCACCTCGGCACCATAGTCTGGAAATGCGCCCAGAACGCGTCCGCTATAATATCCCCCGACAACGCCGTAGTGAGTATGGCGGTGTTGTAGGTGTGAAAATCGTTCGTGGTGTAGAAATCCAGCTTGCAGTTATACTTTTCCTCTATCCCGCCGATCAGATCCATCCACTCGGCGTAATGCGGATCGCTGTCATCCGGCGCCAACGACCCCCACGAGCCTAAAGTCACCGTCCTGCCGCCGAGGTCATACTTAGCCTCCGCTTTATCGCCGCCGCCGTCCGCGGGGCTTTTCTTTCCGCCGCCGCAACCCGCGCACGCCGCCAAAAGGACCGCCGCCGCGAGCCCCCCGGTCACCAATCTCACCAAACCGCGTCTGATCATATTATCCTCCTTACCTAAAATTCAAATTCTTTACGTAGCCGTTGCGTTTCAGTCTGTCGTAGCTCTCCGTGACCTTGGAGCCGCGTACGGTGACGTTCTCGAAGGTGATGTCGGAAACGGTCTTGCTTTCGTCCCAGCCCTCGAGACGGATCTCGTCCGTAATTACCCCTCCGCCGGGGCTTAAATCCGTAATATTGCGGAACACCACATTGCTGATCCCGCCGGGCGTCGTCTGATCCCCGACCAAGCTGCCGAACCAGAAATCCGGGCGGAACACAAGTCCTATCAGCCGCTGGCAGTTGTTCACGCGGATATCCTCGAAAAGTATGTCACTGAAGTAGGTCCCGTGCAGGCAGCAGATGTTCATCACAGAGCGCTCGTCCAGTTTCTCGTGGTTGTTCTTGTCGTCAAAGCTGAAAAGCACGTCGATGTTCTTAAATGTGATATCGCGGTAGTATTTCGCCTTTGTCTCCGCTCCGAGACCCATCGCATTATTGCAGTCGTTCCATAAAATTGTGTCGGAGATGTGGATATGCTCGTCCGGGTCGCAGTCCGCCGGCGCCCCGCCGCCGTTCCCCTTTATGGCTATGGCGTCGTCGCACGCCCGGATAAAGCTGTCCCTCACCGTAACATTCTGTGAGTTGGTGATGTCCAGCCCGTCAGTCGAAGCGTAATGCGTGCTGACCACCTTGTAGCCGTCCAGCGTGACGTTGTTTGAGAACACCACATGGGCGCACCAGCCCTGGCTCCGGTGCTGGTTGATAAGAAGCGGGCCTATTTCAACATCGCTGCTGCGGGTCACGTTGAGCGGGACCGTCATCTCGTTATCCTCCATGCCGAGCAGCATCCCGTAGCACTTAACCGCCGCTCCGGAAGCGCCTTCCACAGAGATTTGCCCCTTTACCACGGCCCCGGCGGCGATATAGGCGGTCTGACCGCTTTTTACGACCAATTTTCCGCCGTAGCGCTTATTAAGGTCGTGGAATCCAGGGCCGAAGTAGAACAGGGTCGCGGACGACCGCTCGGGAGCGTCGCCGTCTATGGGGTTTGAGAAAAGGTGCAGCGTGTCACCCCGGTACTGCCCGTCGAACACCAGCGTGACATACGTCCCGGGACGGCTTACAGAAAAGGTGATCGTCCGCCCGTCAACCTCGGGGGTAATACCCAGGCTCTCGGGGAGAAGCTCCACCGATTTAAAGGCGTTTTTCGCGGTAACTTTTACGTCGGCGGTCGCGCCCTCCGCGATACCGAAGTACCCGAAATTGGGGTGCCCGTCCCAGCCGTTCACATCGGAGTAAATCCCCACCGCCTGCCCGTTCGCGGTGACATCGTAGCAGACTTCCTCCTGCGGGTACTCGGGCGGCACTGGGTAGCACTGCACGCCGCTTTTCACGTCATCCACCGTCGACACCTCCCCGGACCCGCCCGAGACAGGCGCCGAGCTTCCCCCACCGGGACCCGACGCCCCGCCACCGCAAGCGGAAAGACACAGCAAACCGAGCGCGATGAGCGCGGCGAGGACCCGGCGCGGTCTTATGTATTTTAACATCTCCTCACCCCGCGCCCTACTTCTTCGCGAACGGGCCGATTTTCTTCTTGTAAAGGATAAGCGCGGCGACTCCGCAGCCCGCTATCACGACACCCGCCGCGACGGCGATCGGCACCCAAACCGGGAACGAACCGTCGCTATCGGTCGCCTCGGCATCGGATGACGCGCTCTGCGTTTCCGAAGAAACGCTCCCGCCCGACGGCTCGCTCTCCACGGCGGACGAGCCCTGACCTTCGGATGAACCCGCGCCTGACGACGACTCGGCGGACGAGGCGACCGCCCTCTCAAACTTCACGTTCCACCAGCCGTTGTCGTACCCGGAATTGCTTTTGGGGTCGACAATCATATAGAAAGTCTCACCCTTTTTCAGTTGTTCGGCGGTCCTGTTTACCTCCACCGCGTCGTCCCCCTGGGGAAGGACATTTTTGCCCGTGGTCTCCGTGCGGCTGAGAAGCTGATCATTCCGGTAAACAAAAAAGATAACGCCGTCGGCCATCTCCTGAGAAGTGTCGCTCGTACCCCCGAAGTAGTCGATCTTCACGTTGTAGAGACCGTCCTCGGGGACAACCCACTTGAGCCCCACGCAAAACCCGTTCGCGGGACCGGTGAACCCGTCGGACCGTATCGCCCACCAATCCGCTTTGCCCTCGCTCTCGGGGACTTTCCACTGCCCGGAAGCCTGGTTCTGCTCCGCTTCCTTCAGCGTATCAAGCGGAAAAGTCTCACCGTTGGAGCTTGTCTTGGAGTAAAGGAAATACCACCCGTTGTACCCCTGGGTAACGTTCACTCCCTCAATGTTGAACTCGTCGTTTCCGAACACATACAACTGCCCCTCCGCCGCCGCGCCGAATAGGAGAAAGCACGCGCACGCCAAAGCGACCGCAGCCGATAAAACCGCCCGTCCCGCTCGTTTCATATCGCGAAACCTCCCCTTTACTTGCGGCGAACCGCTAAAAGTACGAACGCCGACGCCGCGAGAGCCATTCCGAGAGCGGCCGCCGACGCGACCGAGCGGGACCCCGTCGCCGGGCTGGCGGCTCCTCCCGCCGCCGCGCCTGAAAGCTTCGTTATGGTCGCGCTCCACCAGGGGTTGTCGTACCCGGAGTTCTTCTTGGGGTCTGCAATCATATAAACCGCGTCGCCCTTCTTAAGAGTGACCTCCCCGTTCACCCGCGCGGCTTCCGCCGACGCCGCTCTCGTAAGGTTGCTCTTACCGTCGGTCTCCGTGCGACTCAGCAGCTCGTCGTTCCAGTACACAAAGAATATAACCCCGTCCGAAAGCTCTTGGCTTGTATCGCTCGAACCGCCCCAGTAATCAATGCTCAGCAGGTATTTCCCGTCGGCGGGAGCCACCCACTTCACCCCCACGGAAATTCCGTTATCGGGGGACATATACCCGTCCGAGCGCACGCGGTACCACTGCGCGCTCGCTACGGACTCCGGGACTTTCCATTCCCCGTCGCGCCGCTCCGCCTCTCTCAGGCTGTCAAGCGGGAACCCCTCGCCCGTGTCGGCCCGCTGAGAGTAGAGATAGAACCAGCCCTCGCTGCCCTGAACGACATCTTTCCCGTTAATATCGAACTTATCTCCGCCGAAAGTATAGGGCCCCTCCCCCACAGGAGGCGCGGGAGTAGAACTCTCGGAGGACGACCCGGAGCCCGACGGCTGTGACTCCGCCTCGGCGTGAAGGGTAAACTCGATGTCCCACCAGGGGTTATCGTACGCGCTGGAGGTCTTGGGGTCGACGATCATATAGAAGGCGTCGCCCTTCTTAAGACTCTCGGTTTTGAGCACCTTGTAAGGCTTAGCCTCCGACCCGTCGCCCTGCTCCGGCGCCGCGCTGTCCTTGCCCATAGTCTCCGCCCGACTAAGTAACTGATCATTTTGGTAAACGAAGAATATAACCCCGTCGTTGCCGACCTCGTCCGCGGTGCTGTTCGAGCCGCCCCAGTAGTCGATTTGCGCGGTATAGCTCCCGTCCTCGGGGACGACCCACTTGAGCGCCACCGCGAAGCCCGTATCGGGCCCCAAATACCCCGTCGGCTGAATGTTCCACCAGTCGGCGTAGCTGTCGCCCTTGGGCGCCGCCCATTTTCCGTCCCACTTGCCGGAAGTGCCTCTCACGGCTTCGCTTAGGGTATCGGTCGGGAAAGTCTCGCCGGCGTTTGTCGTCGTGGAGTAGAGAAAATACCATCCCTCGCTGCCCTGAGCGACACCGGGGTCGTCAAGGTTAAACAGGTTCTTGCCAAAATGATAAACTTTGTCCTCCGCCGCGACAGTCCGAGCGGTCGCGCCCGCCGCCGCGCCCGTAACAGGCGCCAGCAGCATCAGCGCCGCCAACGCTACGGGCAAAACCCGCTTCAGGAAACTTCTCATAAGACAACCTCCCACACAAAAATTGTTCGGCGGAATATTCCCACCGATTATTATTATACTCCATCGCCCCCCCCCCCCGTGCAATGGAGAAATGTTGTCTGTATATGGACAAATGTTGCAAAAAAGGGCAAATCAAGGCGAATTTGGGCATAAAAAAAGCCCTCTCGCGCCGAGAGGGATACTGAAAACACATTGAGAGGGACGCCAAATATAAAACGTGCCACCGGGACCACGGCGTGGGGGAAGATGGGCTGAAGTTTTTTTGCATGCTACCGTTAACGGATTTTTTGGAAAATTTCCTATATAATATTAAAATACTACTATACCCCCCCCCCCCCCCCCTTTATTGTATAATGCATTTTAGTTCTTTTGACGGCGTGCAAACTCACTCGGGGACCGACATATTATTGGGAGGTTATTTTGTGGCGACAGTAAGCATTGTGTCAAGCGTATACAACAAAGCTCCGTATCTCGAAAAATGCCTAGACTCACTTATAAAGCAGTCGTTCGCAGATATCGAGATTATCCTTGTGGACAACGCCTCGACGGACGGCGGCGCGGACATTATCGAGAGATACAGAGCGAGGGACGACAGGATTCGCGTGATAACCCTCGCGCGAAATATCGGCTCGGCTGGCGGCATCGACGCCGGGATCAGCCACGTCACATCGGATTATTTCACAATCTGCGACGCGGACGACTACATCGATCTCGACTATATAGAGATACTGTACAGCGAAATCATCTCCGGGGGCGCCGACATCGCTATGTGCGCTAACGACTATGTATCCCCTGACAAAACGAGCATACCGAACATACTTCCGGGCGCTAAGCGGCTCGTCTTCGTGGGCGAGGAGATAAAACCCCTCCTCCCGAAATTGCTGGATCCGTGCGGGGGAGAATATCTGGAATATAATTTATCCGAAATCGGCGCGGCGTGGGGCAAAATGTATAAAACCGACACACTGAAACGGGCGAGCGTCAATTACGAGCCCGGCACCAATATTTTCAGCGACTGGCTTTTCAATCTCAGGGTGTTAAAGCAAACTGGGAAACTGGTATATACCAATCGGGCGGTATACCACAACTTCGCGTCGGAAAACAGCGTTACACGGTCGAAAGCGTTTAACGCGCGGCGATGCGACGAGATTGAACATATTCTGTTGGAGTTTAAGGATGAGTGCGAAGGCGCGGCGGACGACGGCGGGACGCTGCGAATGGCGTATAGCAGACTGAGCGCGCACGTTATCCTCAATCTGATAGCTTACTACAGGAAATACTACAAAACGCTTCTCGGCCTTAAGGACGAGATAAAGTACATAAACAGAATCAGCGGGATAATCCGATCCGCTGAAGTGGATATCGGGGAATGCGGCAAGTCCGTCCGTGCGATAAATAAAGCGAGGTTTTTCCTCCTAAAACATAAAATCCCCCTCGCCGAAATAGCGTATACCCTCTTATGCGGGGCAAGAAAGAACAGGCGCAAATGAAGCGCGTTCTCTTAATACTCGCGTCGGGGAAATCATCCCGCTTCGGCGGGTACCCGAAAGCGCTTTGCGATGTTGACGGAAAGCCGGTGGCACAACGTACCGTGGACCTTGCGGCGGGTTATTACGACGCGTGCTACTTAACGCTTAATAAAGAACTGTACCCCCGCTTCAAAACGGCGGTAAAAAAGTGCGCCGTCTTCGCGATAGGCACGGGCCAGGGCGACGCGCACTCCTTCCTCAGAGCGGCGAGAATTATCCGGGACACCTGCAGCCCCGAAACCGTCACATTGTGCTGGGGAGATACGCTTTTCTTAGATGACAGCGTTTTTAGGAAGGCATCCGAAATGGAGGTTGCGGACAACGCCGTAGGTGTTGCCATATGCGCTATCGACCGCGACCCGTACGCGTGGTTCGACACGGACGGCGGCACGATTACCGCGTCCCACTTTCGAGGGGAAAGAAGCAGGGTCGCTTCCGGCATACACGATCAGTCGGTATTCGTATTTAACCTCGCGAAAATCTGCGATCAGCTCGAAATTTATCTGCGGCACCTGAAAATCCGGGACGAGGAGGACTTCATCAACAAGGGAGTTTCAAAGGAAATGAGACTGCTCGAATCGTTTCCGTATTTTTACGAAACGGGACTGCCGCCGATGAAATATGTCTTAGTAGAACCGGGAACAAGCTTTTCGTTCAACACCGTTGAAGAGTTGCAAGCGTTAAAACAGCACCTTAAAGCGCTATAGACAGGGAAGGAGACGGCATTGTACAATATTGTAATTTTCAGCGGAGGGACGGGGAGCGCCGCGCTCCAGCGGGGGTTCTCCGCCATTTACGGAAACGATAACTATAATCTTGACTTGATAATCAACGCCTACGACAACGGGAAATCCACCGGCGCGTGCAGGCGGGTTTTCGGCGGGCGTATATTGGGGCCCAGCGATCTCAGGAAAAACCATATGACGCAGTTTGCCTTGCAAAAATCGTCCCGGCTGGCGGACCCTTCCAGCCGGGAATCGGCTCTAAAGGCGCTTTTTGAACTGCGCTTCTCCGCTAAAGATACAAAACAGTATTACAAGAAAGCACGCTCCCTGTTAGAGGAAAAGCGGGAAGCTGTGGGTCAAGATGATACCGATCACTTAGAGACGCTTCTGGACTATTTCTTCTTTGACAGCCTCGGCGCCGGTCAACTTAGGGAAACTCTCCGTGATATAGAATTTGAAGACTTCTCTTTGGCGAACATCTTCTACTCGTCGTTGGCAGCCTTAAACGATTTTTCCCTACGCGCCGCCGGCCGGGAAATGGCAAAGCTGTTAGGCATCAAGGACAACGTGCATCTGATCTCCGATGTGAGCCTCTATCTAAAGGCAAAAACAGCGAGCGGGCACATAATCGAAGACGAGGGAGATATCGTGGAATGGGATAACCCGGACGATCCGATTGCCTCCGTCACCCTGAACCGCGACGGTCGAAAATATACCCCTCGGGTCGACGAGGGAACAAATTTAAGCGAAACAAAGGGCTGCGCGGAGCAGATCGAAAACGCGGACATAATCATCTTCAGTTCCGGGACACAGTGGTCGTCGCTAATCCCCACCTATATACACCGGGGCTTAAGAGAAATGTTGGAAAAATCGAAAGCGCGAAAATATCTTGTTATAAACAACGTAGAAGATCATGATATGAAGGGTGTGTCGGCGGACAAAATGATAGACATCCTCGGGAGATACATTCCGTTGGACGGTGTGGAAGCTGTCGTCAACTTAGACGCCGCCGCCGGGATGAACTCGGTAACGCGGATTAAGAGCGTCAGCGGGCATATAGGGCGTGGCGCGAAACACGACCCTGTGAAGCTTGTCTCGCTTATTATGAAGGACTATTTCGGCGTCGGCCAAGAGGATAAGACGTATATCTTCGACTTGGACGGGACATTATGGGACGAGAGGGCGACAAGGCCCGGCAAAGCCGTTGGAGCGGAGAATATGAACCTTTTTGACGGCGTTATCCTCTCGGGCAACAGCTACGAGCACGTGAGAGATGTGTTCAGATACTTGTATTATAGTGACAGACCCGTGGAAATCCACTCGGACTACGGCAACGTACGCTTTACGTCCGAAGACGAAACCCCGGAGATCCTAAGTGAGGAATACACCGTCGACCCGGCGATTGTCCGTGAGCTGCAAAACATCCCGGAATTTAAAGAGAAAGTTACGGTTCGGGGAGGAGGATGCGTCGTCACAATTAAGCCCCTCGCGAACAGGGAAAAGCTTCTAGACAATGCGCTCGACATACTCACCAAATTCGGAGGAATATATGAGGCGAGGATTTCCGGGCGCACATCCATCGACATTACACGGTGAGAATACAGCAAACGGAAAATGCTGGAGGAGATCATCGCGCACCGTGCGCTCAGTCCGGAAAACGTGGTTTTCGTAGGAAACGAAACCCTAAACGGCACGGAGACGGACATTCGCGAGACGGGCGTCAAAACGATCCAGATTAACGATGTTTACGAGTGCAATATGCTGTTGCGGACAATCAGCGGATAATTAGCCGTCCCAGCCGCCCGGATCGCAGGCGCCGCGCCAGCCGTCGCCCACCTTTTCCGCCGCCCGGGTCCCCGGCAGGGTGCGTGAGCGCTACACCGTCGCTTTAAGTGCGGCGCGGACCAAGTCGGCCTCGCCGCTCCCGTCTGTGCGGACGCGCAGCAGAGGCAGCCCGATTTTCGCGAAAATGCTGTCCTTAACCGCGTCGCGGGCGGCTTGCGCGCTCCCCTTCTTGTGGAACGCCGCTCCGTCAACCTCGACCGCCAAAACGGGCGACTTATCCATATCGCGAAAGAGGAGAAAGTCAACGTGGGCCATTGGGTTCCGGGCAAAGCCGTTCTCTACGTCCGTCAGCGCCGAATAATCCCTCACAATGGTGGAAAGCGCGACGTGCACGGCCACGGCCACCCCCGGAAACTCCTCCGCCAGAATATCCGTAAGGACCCCGTAGAACAGGTTCTCGGAGTCGTACTCCGACACGCGCCGGTGCTTCGCCAGAAACGCCTGCCGTTCGCGGAAATACCCCTTGTAGAGCAGGTCAAACACCGAGTAAACCGGGCTTACGGTATCCTCGCAGTTGTTGTACGCGATGTAGCGGGCAAGCTCGCCGTAATTGGTCTTGTCGTTGCACGGATCCCCCGACATCACCACGGCGAACGCCTTCACCGCTCGCGAGACCGCGACGTTCAGCAGATTGGGGTCGTCAACAAAATCGCCGATCGCGTTGTCCACCGAGGTTAGGATAATCGCCTCCTTCTCGCGCCCCTGGAACTTGTGGACCGTGTCGATCTCGTATTTATCGCCCAATTCTTCCCGCAGGGCGTCCACCTGATCGCGGTACGGGGTGATGATGCCGATGTCGCTGTAGCCCTCCCGCTCGAGCCGGGGCAGGATCTCCCGCTCGATTATATCGATTTGTCGCCGGTTTACGTGACCCCGCGCGTGGTTCCCGGACATGGTGCGGTACATCGAGATTACTCCGCTCTCGCCGTGGTCCTCAGTCATCACGATTAGCCGGTTATCATAAAACATCTTATTGCAAAATCCTATTATCTTCGGGTGGCAGCGGTAATGCTCGCGCAAAAGCACAGACGGGGCGTCGGGCCAGCGCGCGACGGCGGACGAGAGCAGGCTATGCTCGGTGAACCGGTACGCGGGGGCCACGGGGCGCCGCCGCAGCACCTGCTCAGCCGCCCTCTTCGCGTCCCCTATCACGTTGGGCAGCTGCTTTAAGTCGCCCACAATTATAACATTCTTAGCGGCGGAAAACGCCAACACGCCCGTACAGAGATCCACCTGCGAGGACTCGTCGATTATCAGGTAGTCGTAAATGTAAGAGGAGTTTAGCGTATTCTTAATGGAATAGGTCGTGCTCAAAATAACGGGGTACTCCCTGTTAAACTCCGCCGATCTATTCCGCAGGTCGGCCGCCCCGAACACACGCCTCACGCCGCTTTCACTCTTGTAGCGCCTCGCGAGGGTCGCCTTAAACAGGGCAAGCGACTTGCTCTCGAGCTCCCTCATCTTTTTATCGAACGAGTAGCGCCGCAGCTCGTCCTCCGCCATGCTTTTCTCCGCCGAAAGCTCGGTACCCCGCGCGCAGTAGAAGCGTTCCCGCAGGGAGGGGAGCACAAGTTCCAGCGGCTGAGAGAGCAGCCCTAACACGCGCCGCCCGAACCTCAGCGCGAGGGAAAGCCGCTTCCGGAAGCCCACCCTGCCGCGCGATACAAGCTCCTCAAGCTCCACAATCAACCGCAGGATCTTGCCGGAGGAAAACCCGTCGACCCCGCCGACAGGGATTTTCCGCGCGGCGGCGTAGTACTCCTCAAAGGCCCGGCGCTCCGTCTCCAGCTCGGAAAGCTCCCGGTTGAGCTCGGCTATGCGGTTCTTCTTATGAAACATCTCCCGCAGCTCCCGCGACAGGCTCACGGTTTCCGGGCGAAGCTTATCCTCCGAGCCGGGATCCAGCTCCCAGGAACGCAGGTCATCGGGGTAACGCCCGGACTGGCTCTCCAGATACGCCGTCTTGTTCTCCCTGCTGCCCAGAAACGCGCAGATGAACCGCAGCCCGCTCCGCGCCAGTTTCTCCTCGACGTTGCGTGTCGCGGAATTGTTGCTGGACGCCACCGCCACGGTTTTTCCGCGCAGCACCGCGTTGGCGATTATATTGAGAATTGTCTGCGTCTTGCCCGTGCCGGGCGGGCCCTGAATTATGCTCACCTCGGAGGAAAAAGCGTTCTACACCGCTTCCATTTGGCTGCGATTTAGCCCGAAGGGGTAGACGAGCGGATCCCCGCTCTCGACTCGTCGGGGCGGGCGACCTGAGTCCAGGTAGCACGCCAAAACGCTGCCGTCGCTGACGGACCCAATCTTATCGTACTGGCGGCCCAAAATGTTAAAATCATCGCCGACCTTAAGGCTGACACTTCCGGCGGTCTCCTTGAAGTAAGAAAACAGTTCGTATACCGTCTTATCGGCTAAGACGTTCCGCGAGATCTCCACCCTGTCGCGTGTGTAAACCGAGGAAGCGCCGCCCTTCCGCGCCACGCGGTAGCAGTCGCCGAAGTCAAGAAGCTTCTCGATGCCCCCGACCGGCTCGCCGTCTATTGTAACCGCGACTGTAGCGGGGTCGATTTCCCCGCGAAGGGGCAAGACCCACACGCTCCCGACCCCGTAAGTATAAACTCTCGGCGAACTGTTGTAGACAATCTCGCACCCGCCGCCCACCGGACGGATCGAGGCGATTTGCTCCGTTTTATCGGCGCCCTTAACCAGAATTATGTACTTTGTCGGGTCCATATAAACCTCCTCCGGGCGCGCCCCGCGAACTCCATACCCGCATTATACCACATTCCGCGGGCGGGGGACAAGCCCTTTTGGAGAGTAATCCGGGAACGGAGTCCGCTTTTCTCTCTCGACCGACGGGCGCGGCGATCCCTCCATCTCAGGCTTCGCCCATCCCCGTTGGCT
>CAYOSS010000003.1:0-51018 GCA_964406705.1 uncultured Eubacteriales bacterium | reverse complement strand
TCGGAAAATTTGAAAAATCGGGAAGATTGAGGGGGTTGGATAAAAGATGGGCGACCTCCGCCGAAAAATAGTGGAAAATCGCCCAACATCGTCGGGGAAATTCGCGAAAAATAATTGACATTCCAGTGGCGTGTGGTATAATTAAAAGAAAAATTATATAAGGGAGCAGAAGTGATGGACGACCCCGCGGGTATAGACCCGGCAAGTATGATTCTCGACATAGTGATTTTGCTGTTGCTGATCTTAGTGAACGCGTTTTTCGCGATGAGCGAGATCGCTATAATTTCCCTGAACGACAACAAGGTGCGCAAATTAGCGGAGGAGGGCGACAAGCGCGCGGGGAAGGTCTTGAAGCTCACGGAGAACTCCTCCCGCTTCCTCTCGACCATTCAGATAGGCGTCACCTTGGCGGGGTTCCTGGCCTCCGCCGCCGCCGCGGAAAATTTCGCGGACCCTCTAAGCCGGGTGCTCTCGCGGTGGTTCGGGGTCACGAGCGCCGGGGGGCGGCACGTGTTGGACGTCGTCTCGATGGTTGTGGTCACCCTGATAGTCTCCTACTTCTCCCTTGTATTGGGCGAATTGGCTCCTAAACGGATAGCGATGCAGCGCAGCGAGGAGGTCTCCTTCAAGGTGGCGGGACCGCTGCTCGCTATTAAGGCGATAACGCGCCCCTTCGTCTGGCTGCTGTCCGTCTCCACAAACGCGGTGGTGCGGCTTTTGGGGTTCGACCCCAACGCGTCGGAAGAGGAGGTCTCCGAAGAGGAGATCCTTCTGATGGTGGACGCCGGCGAGGAGAAAGGCGTTATTGAGGAGAGCGAAAAGGAGATGATCAACAACATCTTCGAGTTCGACGACATCTCCGCCGGGGACGTTATGACCCACAGAACGGACATCACCGCAGCCGAGATCACCGACTCGGTGGACGAGGTTATATCCGCCGCTATGGAAAACGGCTACTCGCGCATCCCCGTCTACGAGGAAGACTTGGACAACATCAAGGGTATCCTCTATATAAAGGATCTCCTGCAGTACGTCGGTAAGCCCGTCCCCGGCGAGGCGAAAATTTCCTCGCTGATGAGGGAAGCCTGCTTCGTACCGGAATCCAAGCGGTGCAGCGACCTCTTCGAGGAAATGACGGAAAAGCGCCTGCAAATGGTGATTGTGGCGGACGAGTACGGCGGAGTGGCGGGGCTCGTCACTATGGAGGACCTGTTAGAATCGATTGTGGGCAATATGCAGGACGAGTACGACAGCGAGGACGAGGAGGTCGAGCAGGTGGACGACTCCACCTTCACACTTGACGGCGTAACCCCCGTCGAGGAGGTAGACGACCTGTTGGATATCCGCCTGCCCGAGGGCGACTACGACACCATTGGCGGGCTTATAATGAGCGAAATAGGGCACATTCCCGCCCCGGACGAGAAAGTCTCGGTGGAGGCCGCCGGGTGGCGGTTCACCGTCACGGAAATGGACGAGCGCCGCATTGAGCGGGTCTTGGCGGAGCGGATCGAATCCCCCGCCCCGGAGGAGGGCGCCGGGGAGAAGGAATAGCCCCGGCAGCGAGGCGGCGCACGGGACAGGCTTTGGCACGCGGCAAGCAGGTTTAGCGGAAGGATAGTAGGGCAAGGCGGTTTGTCAGTCGGGCTAATTCAGCAAGCCTATATAGCGGTCTGATAACGGAAAGCCCCGGGGCGAAATGCTCCGGGGCTATTTATTCTGCTCTCTAATCCCGAGTCTGGCGACTGAGGCCCCCCCGGCGTAAATGCCCCGCTATTCCGTCGATTTTAACGACTCCGCCATAGGGACGCGGCGGACATCACGGCGCATCAGCAGCTCGGACAGCAGCGAGAACGCCGCCACCGTCAGAAAGGCGAACAGATAGCTTTGCGGCAGGATCACGGCGCGGAAGCTCACCATATCGATCTTGATCTGCCCCATCACAAAGCGGTGGAGCAGCACTCCGAAGGGCAGCCCCAACAGCCCGCCGATCCAGGTGAGCACCCTGTTCTCGCGGAAGACGTAGGCCGCCGTCTCGCGGTCGTTGAAGCCCAACACCTTAACCGTGGCTATCTCCCGCGTGCGCTCGGTGATGTTGATGTTCCCCAGGTTGAACAGCACTATCAGCGCCAGCGCGCCCGCGCTCGCTATCACCAGCCAGACCACGGCGTTGAGAGCCTGCATACTCTTCTGCACCCGCTCCCTCGTAGCCTCGGTGACCTGCACCCCCGCGACCCCGGGACGAGCCGATATGTCGGCGGCTGCGGCGGACGGGTCCTCCCCCTCCGGCAGGCGGATAAACACGCAGTTCGCGGCGAAATCCTCCCCGGAGGCGGCGGAGTAGGTCTCGCGGGAGAGGTAAATGTAATTGTAAACGTAGTTTTCGCATAAAGCGGTCACGGTCACCTTGACCGGCGGGCGGCTGCCGAGGGTCAGCTCCACCGTGTCGCCCGCGGAAATCCCGCAAAGCCGCGCTAAGTTGGTGTTAATAACCGCCTCGCCCTCGCCGGGGAAAGCTATCTCCCCGCCGCTCTCCGTGTGAAGGTCGACGAGCTCTCCGAAGCCGCTTTCCGGGACCAAAACGGTGGCGGAACGGGAGCTGTCCCCCTTGATGTCGCCGGACGACTGCCTCGCCGCCGCTGAGATACTGCCCTCCGGGAATGACTCGGCGTAGCCGTCCGGCAGGGCCGCGGCGTAGGAGACGGCTAAGTCATAGCGCAGGATATCGTCAAACTGATAGTCTACTATATTGGCCACGGAGTCCCGGATGCCGAAGCCGGTCAGCACCAGCGCGGTGCAGCCGCCGATGCCGACGAAGGTCATTATCATACGCTTCTTGTAGCGGAAAATGTTCCGCGCGGACACCTTGTGCAAAAACGACAGCCGCCGCCAGAGGAACTTCACCCTCTCCAATAGTACCCTCTTGCCGGGAGCGGGAGCGGCGGGCCGCAACAGCACCGCGGGGCGCTCGCGGAGCCTCCTGCGGCAGGTAAGCAGCGTCACCCCGGCGGAACAGAGCAGCGCCCCCGCGAGGGACACCAGCGCCATAGGGAGGCTGAGGGTGTATTTAAGCGGCGCGAAGCCGTATATCAGCCCGTACGCCTTCCATATCACGAACGGGAACAGCCACGATCCTGCGAAATACCCCGCCACGCACCCCGGGACAGCCGCGCCGGCGGTGTAAAATATATACTTAAAGAGGATCGCGCCCTTGCCGTAGCCGAGCGCCCGCAGTACGCCGATCCCGGTGCGCTCCTCGTCGAGCATACGCGTCACGGTGGTGGAGCAGACCAGCGCCGCCACGGTGAGGAAGAAAATCGGGAACACCTTGGCTATATTGCGGACTACGGCGGAGTCGCTCTCGAACGAGGCGTAGGAAACGTCGTCCGAACGGGGGGTCACGTAGGTCACGGCGCCCGGAGCGGCCTCCGCCACGGCGCGCTCGATGCCCGGCAGCAGCTCCGCTTCGGCGTCCCCGTACTCATCGCTGTAGGCGGAGCCGGCCAGGTCCGCCCCGATGTAAACCGACGTGTAGCGGGGCAGGGAGAACCCGCCGGCGGGCAGCAGCAGGAACGCGTCCACCTTCCCGCCGCGAAGCGCGGTAGTGCCGCGGTCGAGGTTCAAATAAAGCGGGGACCGCCCCACCCCCACTACGGTGAGCTCTTTCTCAGTAAGACCATCCCCGGAGGAGACAGTCACCATCTCGCCGACGTCGTCGGGTGAGAAAAAGCGGCTGTCCCCGAAGCACTCCCCGGCGGCGGCGGGGAGCCTCCCGCTCTCCACGGTCGGGGTGTTAAGCCCGTCCGTCAGCGAAAGGCAGCGCAGTACCCTCTGCTCCCCGGCGAAATCCGCCAGGATATCCTCGCTGTACGCGCCTTTAGCGGTCACCCCGGCGGCGGACGATATGCTCTCCACCGCGTCGGGGGTAAACCCGGTGGTACTCACCGCGCGGTAGTTATAAAGAGCGCTGTCGCGGAAATAGCCGTCCCCCGTGGCGAGCATTGCCTTCTCCGCGGTGCCGAGCCCGGAGAAAAAGCCCGTCCCGAGAGCCACGATGCCGAATATCGCCAAGAACCTCCCGAGGCTCCCCTTTACGGTCCGCAGGATATGCCGGAAATACGCCGATCCCATAGCCTTACCACTCTATGGTGTCGACGGCGACGGGAGAGGGGTTCACCGTGACGGAGGTCACAGAGCCGCTCTTCACCCGCACAACCCTGTCCGCCATCGGCGCGAGAGCCGAGTTGTGCGTTATCAGGATGACCGTCATACCCCACTCCCGGCAGCACTGCTGCAGCAGACGGAGTATGCTCTTGCCCGTCTCGTAGTCGAGCGCCCCGGTGGGCTCGTCGCAGAGCAGCAGCCTGGGGTTCTTGGCTATCGCCCTCGCTATGGCGACCCTTTGCTGCTCCCCGCCGGAAAGCTGCGCCGGGAAATTGCCCTCCCTCTCCTCCAGCCCCACGCGCCGCAGGATCTCCCCCGCGTCGAGGGAATCCTTGTTCAGCTGAGCGGCTATCTCCACATTCTCGAGGGCGGTGAGGTTGGGGATAAGATTGTAAAACTGAAACACGAAGCCTATCTGCCGGCGGCGGTACTCAGCGAGGCGGCGCGGCGAGTAGGCGGATATCTCCTCCCCGTCAAAGTACACGTGCCCGGAGGTCAGGGTGTCCATTCCGCCGAGGATATTCAGCAGAGTGGTCTTCCCCGCTCCGGACTGGCCCAACACCACGCAGGTCTCCCCCTTCTCCACGGCGAAAGACGCGTCGCGCAGGGCGTAAACAGGGGCGGTATCGGCGTTGTAGACCTTGCAGACCTCCCGGAACTCTATAAATGACGGCATAATCCGTCCTCTCCTTTCTATGACGCCGCCGGGCGGGGAGCCCGCGGCTTCACGCGCTGTCTCCCCCGCGCCCGGCGCGGGGTCTTCCCGGCGCGGGGTCTTACGGCAGCGCCCCTGATCTCCCCCGCGACCGGCGCGGAGTCTCACGGCACCGGCCACCCGATCTACCCTCGCGCCCGACACGGGTTCTTCCCCACCGCAAAATCTTCCCCGGCGCGGGGTCTTACGGCAGCGCTCTAAAACAGACGGCGCGTCCGCCGCGCCGCCAGCTTACACTTACTCTGCAAACTACACATAGGCCGCGTCGGCGAACAGGGACAAGTCCACCGGCGACGGCTCGCCCAGGCCCGGCTGATAGTCCATACCCAACATCTCGTACTTGGCCCCGGCCGCGCCGTTGTACCGCACAAACTCCACCCGGGACTCCCGCGTCGCCTCCGCGATTTGCCCGATATTCTCCGGGGTATCCGTGATCCCGGGGATCAGCGGGACACGTATCACGTGGGGCTTCCCGCTCGATACCAATATTTGGTAATTGCGGCGAATGGGCCCGTTGTCCACACCCGTGTAGCGCTTGTGAAGCTCCGGGTCGGCGAGCTTCATATCCATCAGCACGTAATCCGCGACGCGGAGCATCCGCCGGAAGGTTTCCTCGCTCGCGTAGCCGCTGGTCTGCACCGCCTTGTGCACCGTGACCCGACGGCAGACGTCCTCCAAAAAATCGATCTGCATAAGCGGCTCACCCCCGGAGAAGGTCACCCCTCCGCCGTCGAGGAAATCCGCGTATGAGTTGATCCTCGCCGCGAGTCTTTCCGCTTCCCACTCCTCGCCCGAAACGGAGAGCAGCCCCATCGGGCAGGCGTGAAGGCATCTCCCGTAGGGGCGGCACTCGGGGTGGGAGCAGGGCTTGTAGCACCTCCCGCAGCGGGCGCAGCGAGCGCTCTTCCACATTAACTGAGGCTCCGGCGACAGCCCCTCGGGGTTGTGGCACCACCGGCAGCGCAGGGGGCAGCCCTTGAGGAACACGGTAACGCGGCAGCCGGGGCCGTCGTGCACGGTGAACTCGTTTATGCTGAAGACGGTCCCCGTCATAGGGAGTATTCGCTCCTCGCCATCACGTGATCCTGATAGGGCTTGTCGAGCTCCACGAAGTACGCGCTCCAGCCCCATATGCGGACGACGAGCCTGGGGTGGTTCTCCGGGTGCGCCTGCGCGTCCTTCATAGTCTCCAAATTGACCGCGTTTAACTGCAGCTGATGCCCCCCGAGCTCTATAAACTTATGTATAAGCAGGGCGATTTTATGCACCGCGTCGGGTGAGGAGAACATAGAGCTGCTGAACTCCAGCGTCAGCGGTCCCCCGTTGATGGCGCGCTTTAAGTGGGGCTTGGTAAACGAGCGGACAACCGAGTACACCCCGTCCGTCCTCGCGAAAAGCCCCGGCGAAAAGTTGGTGCCGAAAGGCTCGCCCTTGCGCCTGCCGTCCGGGGACGCGCCTATCTCGTCCGCGTGCCAGAGATAGAACATAGCGCTGCCCGTGCCTGCCCTGAATCGCCCGCCCCGGCAGTTGGTCTTGCCCTCAAGAGCGTCCGCGAAGCAGTCCAACAGGGCCGTGGCGATGGAGTCCACGCGGTCGTCGTTGTCGCCCATCTTGGGGGTCTCGTACCGCAGCAGGGGGAGCAGGTCCGGGTAATGCTCAAAGTCGGAGTCGACGGCGTCGAGATAATCCGACTTACTGATGCTCCCGTCCTCGTAGACGTACTTTTTAATGCAGTAAAGGGAATCCGCCGCCGTGGCGATCCCGGTGCCGTGAATGCCGAAGTTGTTGTACTTGGCCCCCTTGGAAACGTCACACCCGAAGAAGAGGTTCATAAACGGGGAGGGCACGAACCACACGTCGCGGATCTTATCGCAGATGCCGTCCGCCTGGGCTTTTACCTTGCGGCGCACCGCGTCGAAAAACTCGTCAAAAGTCTCGGAGGACATCAAATCCTCGTGGAAGGCCTCGTCCACCGCCCTCGGGAAGGACAGAGCGCCTATGTTCGCTATATCCGCGCCCACCCCGGGGATTATAAACTCCCAGCAGGCCGCCACGGTGTAGTTCGCCGCGTCCTCCGGGCTGTAGCCGAGGTCAACGAGCCCCGGGATCACCACGTCGTCGTTGGAGTACTGCGGGAAACCAAGCCCCACTTTGGTAAGCTCGCTCCCCTTCTCCAAAACGGAGAGCGGGGTGTTCTTATCCACGCGGAGATTTATTTTGGGGTCTATGAAGCGGAGCTCGCGGCTCGCGGTAAGGCACAGCTCCGAAAGCTCGTTAAAGACCTGCTTCCCCTCGGAATCGATACCGCCGAGCATCATACTCTGCCCGTTGTCCCCCTGCTGGACGCCGAAATAGAGGTCGCTGTCCTTGTTAAAGGAGATGAAGAAGTCCTCCAGCAGCTCCAGCGCCTGCTCCGAAGTGTACACCCCGACGTCCATATCCCGCTTAAAGTAGGGGTACATATACACATCGAACCGGCCCACGGTGTTGTGGTAATTCCCTTCGAGCCAGAGCCCGTAATGAAGGATCCTGAACATCTGGAGCGCCTCGCGGAAGTTCCTCGCGCCGTAACGCGGGACCCGCCGCAGCGTCCGGGCGACATCGTCCCTCCCCTCGGCTTCCGCTTTCTCGGCGTAGCGGTCCGCCAGCGAGCAGAGCGCCGCTACAACGCGCTTGGTATAGCAGTCGGCGTCCTTCGACGCGGTCTCCAACCCCGCCGCGATAATTTTCCCGTAGTCGGGGGAAAGGTTGGATAAGTACCCCGCCTCGTGGACAAAGTGGTCGCGGCGGATGGCGGCCTTCTCCTCCTCGGTGAAGATCTCCGGGACATCGGTAACCGTGCGCATAAAGCAGATTTTCTCGTCCGGCAGGAGCACGGGGGTTTCCTCCGCGCACAACCTCTCGAAGCGGCGGGTCATTCGCTCCTCGGGGGGCAGTTTCAGCCTCGCGAACTCCTCCGCCGGCTCCCACCCCAGCGTCCTGCGGTACCGGTGGTGCCGCTTCGATACCACATACCGGAATAATTCTGTCATAGCGGTCTCCTTTCTTTTTATGGCCGTTGGCCGATGGTTTAGGGAAACGCTTGCCGTTTTCACGGGCTCCTTCTCGCTAACGCGAAGTTAGCTTTCTAATCTTTCCCAGCTGCGCTGGGGAACGTTTGTCCGCTTTTCTTCTCTGTACCGGAACGGTCCGGCAATCCCCCTGCCTTTGGCTGCGCCCGTCCCCGTTGCTCTCTTCTCGCTACGCGGGAGGCTTTCCAGCTTTTCCCAGCTGGGCTGGGGAACGTTGTCCGCTTTTCTTCTCTGCGCCGGAACGGTCCGGCAGAAAGAAGAAAAGCGGACAGAAAAGAAGTTCAGGCGGACCGGCTTACTCCAACGCCGGACACTAAGCGGTTAGGGGGAAGCCGCCACCTGTACCGCAGCTCTTGTGCCTACGAGGGTAGTCCGGAGATACCCCCGGCGCCGGCTCCGGGACCCCGCCGTGTTCATTCCCGCCTCGCAGAGGTGGATGCAAAAGGCTCGCAGGTTCGGGGGCGGCTCGCCGTTATCGTTCGGGGCTCGGCTCTCGTGGGGTAGCTTTTTGCTTGCTGGTCGGAAGCAACTCGTAGATATATAGGGAAACTCCCTCCCGTGCGGGGGCAAGCCACTGCGTCCCCCGGTAAACGGGGTGGAGCCGGAAACCCCGGCACTCGCCGGGCAGTCCTATGAGCTGCCGCACTTCCGGCAAAGGGCTGCCTGTCGCCACCGAGCTATCTTCGCGCCGGCGAACCACCGGGCTCCCCCGGCAAAGCCCCCTGTATACCCGCGAGCCTACCCGAACCGATAGGCAAAAGCTACCCGGAAACGCCGGGCCCCGAACGATAGCGGCGCATTTTCCCTAACCTGCGAGCCCTTTGTACCGGGCTCGGCGGGTCCCGAATGAATACGGCAGGGTCCCGGACCCGGCGTTAGCGGAACCACTGCACCAACCTCGTAGGCACAAGATCCGCCGCACAGGTGGCGGCTACCCCGTAATCACCCAGTGTTTGGCGTAAGAGTAAGCCGGTCCGCCTGAACTTCTTTTCTGTCCGCTTTTCTTCTTTCTGCCGGACCGTTCCGGCACAGAGAAGAAAAGCGGACATCGTTCCCCTGGCGCAGCCGGGGAAAATGTAAGCTACCCTCGCGCAGCGAGAAGAAGCCAACGGGGACAGCAAAGCCAGAGATGGTGGGACCACCGCGCCCGTCGGCGCAGAGAAGAAAAGCGGACATCGTTCCCCAGCATAGCTGGGAAAGATTAGAAAGGCTACCTCGCGCAGCGGGAACGGCCCCCGAAGCCGGGCGGAGCCGAGCGAGCCCCGGCACCGCAAAGCCACCCTGCGAAGCGGGAAGCCCTCTTTCCCACAGGCCGAAGCGCCGCGCTCAGGGCGAGCCCGCCTAAAACAGCGAAATCTGGTTGGATTTGGGCAGGGCCTTCAGGGCGCCGGCCTGATCGAGGGCCGCCATAACAGCCTTGCTGACTCCCGCCTCGCTTTGAAGCTCGTCCCGGGAGGAGAGCGTCTTCCCGTGAGCGGTCTCGTACAGCGACACGGCCGCCTTCGCCCCGACTCCCGCCAAGGCGCTGAACGGCGCGCGGATCTTCCCGCCCTCCGGCATATACTTGTGCGCTTCGGACTTGGCCAAATCCACCGGGAGCATCTCAATGCCCCGGCAAAGCATCTCCCGCAGGATCAGCAGGGCGTCGAGGGTTTTCTTCTCCTTATCCGTGGCGTCCTTATCCTTAGCCCGAAGCTCGCTGACCCGCCGCCGCACAGCCTCCTTGCCCTTTAACACCGTTGAAAGCTCCATCGCCTCTCCCCTCGCGGTGAAGAACGCGCAGTAGTACTCCACGGGCCGGTGGACCTTGTACCAGCCCATCCTGAGGGCGGAAATCATATACGCCGCCGCGTGCGCCTTGGGGAACATATAGTGTATCTTGAAGCAGGACTCTATGTACCACTCCGGCACGCCGTTCTGCCGCATCACATCCACCATTTCGTCGGTGAGGAGCTTCTTTGCCTTGCCCTTGCGGACTATCTCCATAATCTTAAACGCGGTCTTCTTGGGTACTCCCTTGCGGATTAAGTACATCATAATGTCGTCCCGCGTGCCTATGACCTCCGACGTGGCGCACACCCCGGCGCGGATCAGGTCCTGCGCGTTGCCGGTCCACACGCCCTCGCCGTGGCTGAGGCCCGACACCTGGAGCAGCTCGGTGAAAGTCCGGGGCTTCGTCTGCACCAACATCTCGCGGACATAGTTGGTGCCGAGCTCCGGCATCGTGTAAGTGCCCGTCTCGGAGTCAATCTCCTCGGAGGTGACGCCCAAGGCTTTGGTGGAGGTGAACAGGCTCATCACCTCGGGGTCGCTTAAGTCCACGGAGTCAACGGGGATCCCGGTGTACTCCTCCAGATACTTGTAGATCGTGGGGACATCGTGCCCCAGCTCGTCAAGCTTCAGGATACAGTCGTGAATGGAGCTGAAATCGAAGTGAGTCGTTATCATATCAGAGTCGACCTTATCCGCCGGGTGCTGCACCGGGCAAAAATCGTAAATCTCCATATTCGCCGGGACGACGACCATTCCCCCGGGGTGCTGGCCCGTGGTGCGCTTCACCTTGCATTTGGCGAGTTTGTAGGTAAGGTAATCCGTCTGAGGCTTGCTCATGGAGGCGCCGAACGCCTCGGAATAATGCTTAACGTAGCCGTATGCCGTTTTATCGCTCACGGCGTTTATAGTCCCCGCCTTAAAGACGTTCTCCGCGCCGAAAAGCTCCTCGGTCACGCGGTGAATGTGGGGCTGCACCTCGCCGGAAAAATTTAAGTCTATATCCGGGACTTTGTCCCCGTCAAACCCCAAGAAAGTCTCGAAGGGAATGTCGTGCCCGTCCCGGCGCAGGGCGGCGCCGCACTCGGGGCAGTCTTTGGGCGGCAGATCGAACCCGGAGCCGACCGAGCCGTCCGTCACGAACTCCAGGTGCCGGCACTTGGGGCAAAGGTAATGCGGCGGCAGCGGATTTACCTCGGATATACCCGCCAACATCGCGACGAAGGACGAGCCCACAGAGCCCCGCGAGCCCACGATGTAACCCCGCCTCTCCGACTCCTGAACCAATTTCTGCGCCGTGACGTACATCACGGAAAAGCCGTGCTTCACTATGGCGTCAAGCTCGCGGTCCATCCTGTCGCGGATGACGTCGGGCAGGGGGTCGCCGTAAAGCTCCAGGGCCCGCTTTTTAGTCGAACTGATAAGTATATCGTCCGAGCCCTCTATGTTCGGCGGGTAATTGCCCTCCGGGATGGGCATAATCTCCGGCTCCACCATTTCGGCGATTTTGCGGGGGTTATCTATAACGACCTCCCTCGCCCGCTCGCCCAGGTACGCGAAATCCGAAAGCATCTCGTCGGTAGTCTTTAGGTAAAGAGGCGGCTGGATCTCGCAGTCGGTGAACCCCTGCCCGGAAAGCAGGATCGTGCGAAGTATCGAATCCTCCTTATTGAGGAAATGCACGTCCCCCGTGGCGACGACGGGCTTGCCCAGCTTGTCCGCTATGGCTATGATCCTTCGGTTGATGTCGTTCAGCTGCTCCTCGTCGGCAAGCCTCCCGCTGCGCAGCAGAAACGCGTTGTTGCCGTTGGGCTGGATCTCCAGATAATCGTAGAAGGAGGCAATTTCCTCCTGCCGCTCCTCCGGCAGCCCGTCAAGCACGGAGCGGAACACATCCCCCTGCTCGCAGGCGCTGCCAATCAGCAACCCCTCGCGGTACCGCTCTATGACGCTCCTCGGGTAAAGGGGCTTAGCGGAGCGCAGCTTCTGGGGGTTGTCCTCGACGGCGGTCTTGCTGTAGTAGTCGAGATGGGCGCGCGACACCAACTTGTAGAGGTTCTTTATCCCGGTCTGGTTCTTGACGAGGATGATCATATGGTAGCGTATAAGCTTCTCGGGGGAGACGCCGCTGTCTACCGTCTTGCCCTCCTGCCCGGTGACGTCGTCCACGTAATACGCCTCGAGCCCGTATATCACCTTGAAATCCGGGTCCTCGCGGCGTATCTCGGCGGCGGTCTGCATAGCCTCCGGGAAGGCCTGCACCACCCCGTGATCGGTAATGGCCACCGCCGGGTGACCCCACCTGTGCGCCCGTCTCACCAGACTTTCCGGCGTCGCCACCGCGTCCAGAGTGGACATACCCGTGTGGGCGTGAAGCTCCACCCGCTTTTCCGGCGCCTCGTCCATGGGCTCGTAAACGTCCAATATCGCGAGCGAATACGGAATGAGGTAGTTCTCCTTCCCCCACTCGTCGTATTTAAGCTTCCCGCGCGCCAGGACCGTCTCGCCCTCCTGCAGCGGGTCGAGCTCCGCCTCGCTGTCCTTGGGGACGAACATTTTGGCGGTCATAGCGCCGGTGTTGTCCGCGAAAGCGAAAGTCACCACGGACTTCTCCCCGCTTCTGAGCGGCTTCATCTCCCGGCTGAACACCTCTCCCCACACGGTGACAAGCTCCCCGTCGTCCTGCAGGCCCTTCATAGGGACGGGGCTGTCCGTTATGGGGCGTCCGTAAAAGAGCCGCGCCCCGTCGAGGTACACCGGCAGCCCGTCGGCGGGCTTATCCCCGCGCTTGCGGGTGCCCTCTATCCGCTTGGGAGCGGTCTTCGCGCCGGGGCTCGCAGAAGAGGATCCGACAGCGCCGCCCGCCGGCAAAGAGGATCCTCCGGTGCCGCCCGACGGAGCAACCTTGGCAAAAACCTGGCTACCGACCGCCGGGGCCCCGCCGCGCGGCGACTCGGGGACGGGGGCGGTGGCGGTATCCGTGACCCCGGAAAAGGTGATGACGACCTCCATGCCGAACAGGTCCCGCAGCAGGGCGGTCATATCCTCGGTAAAGGAGGTGGAGAGCACCGTGTCGAGCCCGCCGTACGCGAGGCGGATGTCGAGTATCCCGCCGGAGAGGGAATACTCCGCCCCGTTGAAGTACCCGTTCAGCGCCGGGGACCGCCGCCGCAGCAGCATAACAAGATCCGCCAGCGCCGCCGCGTCCGGCTCCACGCCGGGAAAGCGGCAGACCCACTCCGCCGAGGAGAGGCGCAACCCCTCGCGCAACCTCGCCCGGAACGCGTCCAACTCCCCCGCCTGGATATACCGCGCGGAGGCGATTTCCCCCCGGAGCGACCGTTTGGCGGAGTCCACCGAGCAGGTGACAAGCTCCGCCTCGCCCAAAGCGGGCGCCCCCTCGGGCAAATATTCACCGAAAACCTGTGATACTTTTGCCATAAAACTCCCTGTTCTTAATCCATAACCCTATCTTCCGCGCCCCGCTCTGTGGCGAGTGGCTAAATCTGCGTCGACCCCTTCCCGCGGACGGGCAACTCGACTTCCGCTGACCCCTTCCCGCGGACGGGCAATTCGACTCCGGCGCCCCCTTCTTGTGAGCGGACGGCTAAACCTTCTCCGACTCCTTCTTATGAGCGGGTGGCTCCGCCTTCATCAGCCCTTTCTCGCGGGCAAGCGGCTAAACCTTTGCCGGCCCCTTCTCGCGGGCAAGCGACTCCACTTCCGCCAACAGCTCCGGGACGATCCCGCTCTCCGGGACGCGCCGTACTATCTCTCCCCTGCGGAAAATCACCCCGCAGCCGTCCCCGCCGGCGACGCCTATATCCGCCTCTCTCGCTTCCCCCGGCCCGTTCACCTCGCAGCCCATCACAGCCACGGTGATGTCGAGAGGGCAGTCCCTCAGGGCGTCCTCCACGCGCCGGGCCAGACTTATAAGATCGATTTTGGTCCGCCCGCAGGTGGGGCAGGACACAAGACGGACCCCGAAGCGCCGCGTCCCGCACGCCGAAAGGATATCCCGGGCCGCTTTAACCTCCTCCACGGGGTCGGCGGTAAGAGATACCCGCAGGGTGTCCCCGATCCCGCGAAGCAGCAGCGCGCCCAGCCCCGCGGCGGACTTCACAAGACCCGTCCGCGCCGTGCCCGCCTCGGTGACGCCTATATGAAGGGGGTGATCCGTCCTTTCCGCCACTAACGTGTACGCCGCCACGGCCGTGGGCACGTCGGAGGACTTGATCGAGAGGACTATATCGGTAAAATCGAACCGCTCCAAAAGGGCGACGTTCCGCAGGGCGCTCTCCGCCAAGGCCTCGGCGGTGGGGCCGCCGTACCGCGCCAGAATGTCCTTCTCCAAAGAGCCGGAATTGACCCCCACCCGTATGGGTACCCCCCGCTCCCGGCAAGCCTCCGCCACCTGACGGACGCGGTCCCCGTCACCTATGTTGCCGGGGTTTATACGTATTTTATCCGCTCCCGCCGCGACGCTTTCCAGCGCCAACCGGTAGTCGAAATGTATATCCGCGACAAGGGGCGCCGCCACGGCGGACTTAATAGCCGGAATGAGCCGCACCGCTTCCCTGTTCGGCACGGCGACCCGCAGTATCTCGCACCCGGCGGCTTCAAGCCTCCCCGCCTGGGCCACGTTGCCCTCGACGTCTCCCGCCGGGACGTTCAGCATTGACTGCACCGCGACGGGCGAGCCGCCGCCGATGTAAGTGTTTCCTATTCTGATACGCTTCGTATGAAACCTGTCCGTCACCGTATCACCCCCGCGCGGCGCGCCGTCAGAACAACGCCAGAATATCCTTCAGCGTGATGAAGATCATAAACCCGATGATGATAATAAACCCCGCCGCGTGGACCACCGCCTCGAACCGTTTCGGCACGGGCCGGCGTATCACCAGCTCGACAAGTAAGAACAGCGCCCGCCCGCCGTCAAGGGCGGGTATCGGCAGGAGGTTGAACAGCCCCAAGTTCACCGAGATCAGGGCTATCAGCGGCAGCAGGTCCATAATCCCGGTACGGACCGCCTTGCCGAGCACCGCCGTGACCCCCACCGGCCCCGAAACCTGGCTGATCCCGTACCTCCCGCGAATGAGGTCCACAAGGGAAAACAGCACCACCCGGGAGTAGGATATGCAGGTCTTGAAGGACTGCGACAGGTAGTTCCAAAAGGTTCTCTTCGCCCCGTACACGTAAAAATCCCCGGAAATATAGTTGATACCGTCCTCCTCGGCGGTCTTGAACTTAACATCGTTAAGCTCCACCCGCTTGCCGTCGCGCCTTACGACGAGGTCTACGGAGTCGCCCTTTATGCCGGTGAAGTTGTAGCTTAAATCGTAAGAAGTGAAAATATGCCGCCCGTCAACCTCAATAATGCGGTCCCCCACTCGAAGCCCCGACTGAGCGCTCACCGCCCCGTCGTAGAACTCCGCCACGGTGGTCGTGGTGTAGACTTTAACCGGCGCCAGGGTGATCATCACCAATATGAAACCGAACAGAAGGTTGAACACCCCGCCCGCGAGGATTATCACAAGGCGCCGCCAGGCGGGCTTGTTGCAGTAGGCCCGGCTGTCCTCGCTCTCGTCGTCCTCCCCCTCCATGGAGCAGTACCCGCCGAAGGGGATGGCTCTCACGCAGTAAAGGGTCTCGCGCCCGCGCTTTTTGAAGAGAGCCGGCCCGAAGCCCACGGAGAACTCGTTCACCCGCACCCGCATCGCCTTAGCCGCGACAAAGTGCCCCAACTCGTGGACGAGTATCATAAAGAGGAACACCACGACCGCGACAGCGTAGGGCCATATCATATCAAGCACGTGAAGCACGCTGCGCAATTATATCACCCCCGCGGCTCGCGCCACAAACTCTCCCGCCGCCCGGTCCGCGGAAAGCACGTCCTCCAACGTGCAGCTCCCAACCGCCGGCTGCTCCTCCACCGCGCCGGCGACCAACTCCGCTATCGCCGGGAAGGGAATTTTGCCCTCCAAGAACAGCCTCACCGCCCGCTCGTTGGCCCCGCTCGCCGCCGCGGGCTTTAAGCCTCCCGCAGCCCCCGCGCCGATCATAACCCGGAGCCCGGGGAAGGCGTCGTAATCCGGCTCCTCGAAGGTAAGAGTGCCCACCGCCTTAAGGTCGAGCGACGGTGCGGCGCACTCCAGCCGATCGGGGTAGCAAAGGGCGTACTGTATGGGCAGCCTCATATCCGGAGCCCCCAACTGCGCTATCACGGCTCCGTCCCGCAGTTCAACGGCGGAATGGACCACGCTTTGCCTGTGAATCAGCACTTCGATATCCCGTACCGCGACGCCGAAAAGCCGCACGGCCTCTATCACTTCCAGCCCCTTATTGATGAGCGTCGCGCAGTCCACGGTGATTTTCGCGCCCATATTCCAGTTGGGGTGGCGCAGCGCCTCCTTGGCGGTGACCACCGCTAACTCCTCCCGGCTCCTGCCGTAAAAAGGCCCGCCGGAGCAGGTGAGCAGAATCTTCTTAAGAGCCCCCGCCGGCACTCCCTGTAAGCACTGGAATATCGCGGAGTGCTCGCTGTCCACCGGCAGAATACGCCGCCCGGATCTCTTTGCCGCCTCCGTCACAAGCTCGCCGCCCGCGACAAGGCTTTCTTTGTTGGCGAGAGCCACGTCCTTCCCGGCGGAAAGAGCCGCCAACGTGGGTCGCAAGCCCGCTATCCCCACAACGGCGTTCAGCACCGTGTCGCTCTCCGGGTACTCGGCGGCGCTCACAGCCGCTCCCTCGCCGAAAATAACTTTAGTGCCGGTGTCGGCCACGCGAACCCGCAAGTCCTTACCCGCCGCCTCGCTCTCCACCGCCGCGACTGCGGGGCGAAACTCCCTGATCTGCCGCTCCAGAAGCTCGATATTCCTCCCCGCCGAAAGCGCCGCGACTCGGATCCCGTGCCGCCTCGCGACGTCGAGGCTCTGCGTGCCTATGGAGCCGGTCGAACCGAGTACAGTCAGCGCCCGCGTCATACCGCGAACCCCAACAGCCCCAAAAGGCAGAAGAAGCAGGGCGCTATAAAGAGAATGCTGTCGAACCTGTCCATCACTCCGCCGTGCCCCGGCATTATCACGCCGTAATCCTTCACCCCGTAGGCCCGCTTGATCAGCGACGCGGAGAGGTCGCCCAACATCCCCAACACCGCGAACACGGGGGAGAGCGCGGTGATAACGGCCGCCTGGCGGATGTCTCCCAACATCCCCCAACTCACAAAGAAGGTATACACGACGCAGAGCAATATTCCGCCCGCGCAGCCCTCGGCGGTCTTTTTGGGGCTTATATCCGGGGCAATTTTGTGCTTGCCGAACAGCACCCCGGCGAAATACGCGCCGGTATCCGTGATCCAGGCGAAGCCGCACAGCAGCAGCACCGCGAGCAGCCCGTCCTTGCCCGGGACCAAGAAGATTTCCAGTATCGTGGCGAAGGAAAACGCTATCGCCATAGGCAGGGCGAAGGTCATTATCGCCTGCTGAACACTCACCTTTTTATGCATAAAGACGGCGAACGAGAAGCACACGCACACGAACACCGCCGACGCGGCGAATATCACCCCGCCGGTCACCGCCCGCGAGAAGAGCAACGGCACCGCCGCCCCGTAGCACACCGCTATGGCAAGCATCGCCGGCTGGCGGTTGATCCCGGTGTTGTGGAGCATCTCGTAGACCGCGAGGGCCGCCAAGAGGCAGCACACCGCCGTCATAGGCCAGGGCGTGTAGGGCTTTGTCACGTACACCCCCGCGAACAGCGCCACCGCCACCACGGCGGATATAATCCTCGTCCTCATAGCTCCTCCCCGGGGGCCGCGGCGGAAGTCCCGCCGAACCTGCGGTCCCTGCCTCGGTAGTCCTCTATGGCCCTCATTAAGTCGCTCGGCTTAAAGTCCGGCCAGAGCACGTCGGAGAACCAGAACTCCGCGTAGGACGACTGCCAGATCATAAAGTTGGAGACCCGGTACTCACCGCTGGGCCTTATGATAAAATCCGGATCGGGCATCCCGGCGGTGTAAAGCTCGCCCGAGACGGTATCTTCCGTGATGTCGTCGGGCCGCAGCTCACCCGCCGCGACCTTGCGGGAAATGCTCCTCACCGCGTGGACAATCTCGTCCCGCCCCCCGTAGTTAAGGGCAATATTGAGCCGCATCCCCGTGGCCCCGGCGGAATCCCGCTCCGCGCCGGCTATAAGCGCCCGCATATCCCCGTCAAACGGGGTGAGATCGCCTATGAACTTTAGGCGGATATTCTCGTCCTTAAAGTTCTTGGTGTCGAGCAGGTACTCCCGCAGGATACGGAGAATGGAGTCCACCTCGTCCTTGGGGCGGCGCCAGTTCTCGGTGGAAAACGCGTACACCGTGAGGTATTCGAGCCCTATGCTGTTGGCGTACCTCGCTATGGTCTTAAACGTCCGGGAGCCGGCCCTGTGACCCGCCGACCTCGGCAGGTGCCTCTTCTTCGCCCAGCGCCCGTTCCCGTCCATTATAATCCCGATATGCCGGGGCATACCGGGTAGGGTCTTCTCCTCCGCTTTACGGGGCATTTATATCTCCATTATCTCCTTCTCTTTGGCCGCCGTGACCTCGTCTATCTCCCTGCAGCGGCGGTCGGTCAGGTTCTGGGCCTTCTTTTCGGCGTCGCTGAGGTCGTCCTCCGTAATTTCGCCGGACTTTTTAAGAGCCTTCAGCTTCTCCAGTGTGTCCCGCCTGACCCCGCGCACCGAGACCTTGGCCTCCTCCGCCATTTTGCGGACCTCCCGGGTAAGCTCCTTTCGGCGCTCCTCCGTCAGGGGCGGGAACACCAGACGTATAACCTTGCCGTCGTTGGTCGGGTTAATGCCTATATCCGACGCCTGTATCGCCTTGGCAATCTTACTCAGCGTGGAGATGTCCCAGGGCTGGATTTGCAGGACCCGCCCTTCCGGCACCGATACCGCCGCCATTTGGTTAATGGGAGTGGGCGCCCCGTAGTAATCGACGGTGATCTTATCCAGCACCGCGGGGGTGGCTCTCCCGGCCCTTACCGACTGAAATTCCTTCTCCATCGCCGCGATGGTCTTGCCCGTTTTCTCCTCGGCGGTCTTTAATAAATCCTCGGCGCTCATCTGACTTTCCTCCTTTTCTTTCGGGGCGGCGCGGTCATAGGGCAGCCGCCCTAACTGACCAGCGTGCCTATCTTCTCCCCGCGCAGCGCCGCCACGATGTTGTCCGGCTCGCGCATACCGAACACCAATATCGGAATGTTATTTTCCCGGCACATAGTCGCGGCGGTGCCGTCCATCACGGCGAGCCCCTTTTCCAACACGTCGAGGTGGCTCAGCGTGTCGAACTTACGGGCGCCGGGGTTGGTCTTGGGATCGCTGTCGTAGACGCCGTCCACGTTCGTGGCCTTGAAAATGATATCCGCGCCCGTCTCCGCCGCCCGCAGCGCCGCAGCCGTATCGGTGGAGAAGAACGGGTTGCCCGTCCCGCAGCCGAACACGACGACACGCCCCTTCTCAAGGTGGCGCACCGCCCTGTTGCGGATATACGGCTCCGCTATTTCCCGCATACTGATGGCAGTCTGCACCCTCACGGGCACTCCCAACTGCTCCAGCCCGTCCGCCAGAGCCAGGGCGTTGATCACGGTGGCGAGCATCCCCATATGGTCGGCCCTCGCGCGGTCCATATTCCCGCCGGAGCGGCCCCTCCAGATGTTCCCGCCGCCCACGACAACGCCCATTTGAGCTCCCAATTCCACGCACTTCTTTATGCTCGCGCAGACGGGCAGCACGGTGCCCTCGAAGTCTATCCCGGACTGCTTCCCGCCGGAGAGCGCCTCCCCGCTGATTTTCAGCAGCACCCGCTTGTACTTTATCTCCATCTAACTCCCCCTAAGACCGCTTATTTCTCCGAATTGCCGCCATCCGACAGCTCGCCCTCGCGGTTTACCCCGCCGCCGGTATGCAGCCCCAGCCGGGCTTTCGCCTCCGGGTTGCGGAGCACTATGATGTACAGCGCAAAGAAGAGTATCGCTATCGCCGCTATAGCCGCCGCCTTCACGAACCTGCCGGCGCCGAACATCTTATCGCAGAAGAACACCGCGACCAGCCCCAGTATCCCGCAAATGGAGTAGAGGATCCGCACCGTCTCGGTCTGGGTGAAACCGAGGTCTACCAGCCTGTGGTGAAGGTGCCCCCTGTCCGCGGTAAAGGGACTCTTGCCCGCCACGAGGCGCCGTACGAAGGCGAACAGAGTGTCTCCCAGCGGCAGGGCGAAGATTATCAACGGGATTATCACAGAAAAGGCGGTGTGAAGCTTGAACATCCCGCTAACGGAGATGACCGCCATAGTGTAGCCCAGGAACATCGCCCCGGTGTCCCCCATAAAAATTTTCGCCGGGTGACGGTTGTACGGCAGGAACCCGAGGCACGCGCCTATGAGGATCAGCACCATCATCACGGAGGCGGAGTCGGAGCCTTGGAGTATCAGCACGGCGAGTATGGAAACACAGGATATGGTCGAGACCCCGCAGGAAAGCCCGTCCAGCCCGTCGATGAGGTTAATCGCGTTGGTGAGCCCCACTATCCAGAGCAGCGTCAGCGGCACGGCGAAGGGGCCGAACTCTATTCTGTGGTTCGCGAGCATTATCCAGGTGATGCGGGTACCGCCAAGCACCGGGATCAGCGCCGCCGCCGCCTGCCCTAACAGCTTTATCCAGGGCTTCAGGGTGAACACGTCGTCCGCTATTCCCAGCGCCACTATCAGCACAGCCCCCGCGAGGTAAAATAAGAACGCCCTGTCCGGCTTCGCGAAGAAAAAGTAGGTCGCCACGAAGCTTATAAATATCGCGAGACCGCCTATCAGCGGCACGGCGTCCCGGTGCATCCTCCGCCCGTCGCGCGGCACGTCCACCGCGTGGATCTTGTAGGAGAGCACACGCACAAGCGGCGTCGCGGTGAAAGACAGCAGGGCCGCGCAGACCAGCGCTACGGCGCCGTACACCAAATCCCTGGCCACGGCGACTACCCTAAGACACTCTCCAGCCGGCGCATAGCCTCCTCCGTGTTGGCCGGAGTGTTAAACGCCGTCAGCCGGAAGAAGCCCCCCCCGTTTTTGCCGAAACCCGCTCCGGGGGTGCCCACGACATTGGCCTCGTTCAAAAGGAAGTCGAAGAACTCCCACGAGCCGCGCCCGTCGGGGCATTTCATCCAGACATACGGAGAGTTCCTGCCCCCGGTGTAGTATATCCCGAGCCGGTCGAGGGTGTCGGTGATGAGCCTCGCGCTCGAGCGGTAAACGTCTATGTTCGCCTTTACCTGAGCCTGCCCCTCCTCGGAGAAGACCGCCTCCGCGCCCCGCTGCACGACGTAGGACACCCCGTTGAACTTGGTGCTCTGCCGGCGCAGCCAGAGCCGGTTGAGGTCGGCCCCGCCGGGGCGCAGGTCCTTCGGCACCACGGTGTACCCGCACCGCGTCCCGGTGAAGCCCGCCGTCTTTGACAGGGAGCAAAACTCCACCGCGCAGGTCTTGGCCCCCGGGATTTCGTATATGCTCCGGGGCAGACCCGGCTCGCTCACAAAGGCCTCGTATGCCGCGTCGTAAAGGATCACCGCCCCGTGGGAGTTGGCCCAGTCCACCCATTTGCGCAAGCCCTCCCGGGTGTACGCCGCCCCGGTGGGGTTGTTGGGGGAGCAAAAGTAGAGAATATCCGCGCTCAAATCGCCGCCCGGCTCCGGCAGAAAACCGTTCTCCTCCACGCAGTCCGCGTAGACAATGCGGCGCCCGTCCATCACGTTGGTATCGACATACACCGGGTAAACGGGGTCGGGTATCATCACGGTACAGTCGGGCGAGAAGAGGTCGGTGAAGTTGCCCACGTCGCTCTTCGCCCCGTCGCTGACGAATATCTCATCAGTGGCAAGCTCCACTCCGCGCCGGCGGTAGTAACCCTTTATCGCCTCGCGGAGAAAGTCGTACCCTGCGTACGGACCGTATCCCCGGAAAGTCCGGGCGTCGCCCATCTCGTCCACGGCGGACTTCATAGCCCGCGTCACGGCGGGGGCGAGGGGCAGGGTCACGTCTCCTATCCCGAGACGAATAAGCCGCTTCTCCGGGTGCTCCGCCGCGAAGGCGTTCACCCGCCTGTCTATCTCCGCGAAAAGGTAGCTCTCCCCCAACCGGGAGAAGTTCTCATTTATGTAGGACATCGGTGCTCCTCGCTTTCTACTCCGCCTCGGGGTAAAGCTCCCCGTCGTAGACGAAGGACGCCCCGCCCGACAGTAGCACCGGCTCCCCGGGGCTGTAGCGGACTTTAAGCTCCCCTCCGGGCAAATCGACGGCGACGCTCTCCCCCGCGCGGCAAAACCCGTTCTCCACGGCGGCGACCACGGCGGCGGAAGCTCCCGTCCCGCAGGCCAAAGTCTCCCCGCTCCCGCGCTCCCAAACGCGCATTTTAAGGCGGTCGGGGTCTTTAATCTCCACAAACTCGGTGTTCACCCTATCGGGAAAGATGGGGTCGTTCTCAAAAAGAGGGCCCTCGCGCTCCAGATCAAGCCCGTCCACGCCCTCGGTGAACACGACGCAGTGAGGGTTGCCCATGGAGACGCAGGTCACCGTGACCTCTTTCCCCGCGACTGCTACCGTCTCACCCACAAGCCGCTCCCCGGGGTAGAGCACAGGGACATCGCGGCAGAGAAGGGACGGCTCGCCCATATCCACAGAAACCTCGGTAACTCGACCGGAGTTAACCGACAGATGAAGCGTCTTCACCCCGGAAAGCGTCTCGAGAGTAACGTCCGTCCGCCGGGTAAGTCCCTTTTCGTAGACGTACTTCCCGACGCACCGCGAGGCGTTGCCGCACATCCGCCCCTCACTCCCGTCGGCGTTGAACATCCTCATGCGGAAATCCGCCACGCCCGACGGCAGGATCAGCACAAGTCCGTCCGCCCCGATACCGAAGTGCCGCCGGCTGAGCTTCGCGGCGAGATCCCCGGGGTCTTCGGGCTCCCCGTCGGGGCAATAAATGTAGATGTAGTCGTTGCCCGCCCCGTGCATTTTAGTGAAACGGAGGCTCATTCCCCGACCTCGCTCATCCCGTGCCAGACGTTCTGGACGTCGTCGTCGTCGTCAAGCATATCAAGGAGTTTGTCCATCTTCAGCCGGGTCTCCTCGTCCGCGACCTCGGTCTCGGTCAGCGGCACGTACTCCGCCTCGGCGGACAAAAGGGAGTACCCCTTCCCCTCGAGCGCCTCCGCCACCTCGGCGACGGAATCGGGGTCGGTGGAGATCTCGAACACGTCACCGTCGTAGGTGAAGTCGTCCGCGCCCGCGTCGAGGGCGTCCTCCATAACCTTGTCCTCGGTGAGACCCTCACCCTCTATCGCGATGATCCCCTTGCGCCGGAAGAGAAACATCACAGAGCCCGGCTGGCCGAGGTTCCCCCCGCACTTGTCGAAGAAATGGCGCATATCCGCGGCCGTCCTGTTGCGGTTGTCCGTCAGTGTCTCGACAATCACGGGGACCCCTCCGGGTCCGTACCCCTCGTAAACTATCTCCTCCCAGACGCTGCCGCCCTGCTCGCCCGCCGCCTTTTTGATGATGCGGTCTATGTTGTCGTTCGGCACGTTGGCGGCCTTAGCCCGTGCTATGGCGTCTTTCAGCTTGGAATTGGTGTTGGGATCCGCCCCGCCGGACTTCGCCGCCATAGCGAGCTCCCGACCCACCTTGGTGAAGACCTTCGCCCGCTGCTGGTCGGTCTTCTCCTTCTTACGTTTGATTGTGCTCCATTTTGAGTGCCCAGACATTAGCCCGCCCCCGAGATTCGTTCTTTGATGCTCCTATTATACCACAATGGACAGACAGATGCAAGGGGTTTTAGAGGGGAGGGCGGCGACCGCAAGAAAAGGCCCCGACAATTCACCCGCCGGGGCCTTCTTTTAACTTGTGTTTGATTTACATTCGGGTTGCGGTCTCCTCCTGAGGGCCGAAACCCCTGATACGGCTACAGGATGTCGCAGCCGGCGGCGAGGAGCATATCCACGTAATACTTATACGTGGTGAGGAGGGGGTGGAGGTTGTCGCCCTTGAGAAAGTCCAAGGTCCAGCGGCGACCGTCGCCGGAGGTGTCCCACTGATCCACCTGGGCGATGTCGAGGTAGTGCGCGTACGAACCCGCGGAGGCGAACCAGTCACGGAGGGCGAGGTCCGCGTCCCTGATTGTGTTGTTGGCGGCGGCGGGGTCAACACCGCTGCCGAACATAACCCTCCTCATAGTGACGTTGAAGTAGTAAATATTAGTGTCCGGGAACTTCTCGTGAAGTTTCTGAATCAGGGCCTTCATATCCGAGACGATCTGGTCCGTCGTGTGCCCGGAGGCGGCGTCGTTCTGCCCCAGATTTATCACTATGTTGCGGGGCGAGAAGGAGCTGAACCTGTAAAAGATGGTGTCCACAAGCTTCACCCACTGGTCGGCGCGGGTGCCGCCTATCGCGGCGGAGAAGACGTTCTTACCCGAGAAGGATTCGCTGTAAAAGTTGGTCCAGAACCCACCGGGAACGTCGAAGAAGCTGTCCCCTATGAAGACGGTCGTCTCGGAATTGAGAAGGGTCTTGCTGTTGCCGCTCTTATCGAGAGCGCCGTCCGCCAAGAGGTTCGCGTAAGCGGTGTCGGAGTCGCCGAGCGTCCCCGCCGGGATGTCGGGCTTCTCCGGAACGGCGTGAGCCGCTATGAAATCGTCCACCGCAGAGGGGTCAAAGGACGCCGATATCTCGCTGAAACGAACATCCGCGGTCTTGTCCGCCAACATAGTGAGGGCGAAAGCGAACTGAGTGGAGGAATTAGCACCCGCGACGATGTTTGAAACGTTAAACGTCGCGCCGAGGGCCCCGTTAAAATAGACGTTTATGACCCCGTTACGGAGAGCGAGGGTAAGGGTGACCGCCTTCTTGTCCGGGTAGTGAAGGACGTTATATTTGGGGAAAATGTCCTGTTTGTACTTCCAGCCGGTGTAGCACAACCCGTGAGAACAGGCCCAGACCCAGCCGTTGGCGTCCCCCGTATTGAGGGTGAAACCGCCCATCAAGTCGGGCTGGTACTGACTTTCGCCGCCGGTGAAGGCGGTCGTATACTCTATCCGGGCGGAGAGGAGAGCCGCGTTACCCGTACCGTTAAAATACAGGGGAGCATTCTTACCCTTGAGAGCATAAGAAGTAGAGGCCACGTTCGAGGGCAGAGCGCTCAAATCCCAACTTGAGAGGGAGGAATTGAGCATTTTCCCGTTCACCAAGACATTGTCGGCGAAAAGGGGGTTAGACGCGTTCGGGACGGTGTGAGGTTTATGCGCGTCGATGTAGGCCTTGGCGGCGGCGGAACCCGTCTTCATATAATAACCGCTGTACTCCGCGTCGCTGGCGTAGTCCGCGTAGAAATATAGGCCTACCGCGAGCCTCCCGCCCCCGACGCCGGGGCACAAATCATTGAAGACGTGCTGCCCCACGAGGTTGCCGTCGATGTAAACGTAAACGTCGTTGCCGATTTTACAGAGAGCGAAGGTGACGGGTTTCGGGTCGGGGGTGGTGAGACGGGCGTCCACTATCCCCTGATTGAACTTCCAGCCCGTCCAACCGTAGCCGGTCCTGTCAGCGACGACCCAACCCGTGTTCTTGCCGTCGCTGAACTGGAACCCCGCCAAAACGTCGGGCTGGTACTGGACATTGGGCTCGAACTCGGTCACATAAGCGACCGTTGTCTCTACCACAAAATCGGCGGCGGTGGAGGCGAAGTAGAGAGGAGCCGCCTTACCCGCCGGATGAGAGGTCCTGACACGGCCCGAGGACTCGTCGGTGAGGTCCCAGGCGGAAAGGCTGGAATTAACAGTGCCGAAGGCCGCTCTTACCGACTGGGGGAAGTCGCTGGGAGTGAGGGCAAAGTTCTTCTTCGTGTTGCCCGACACGGTGACGGAGGAGCGGACCCCCTTGTACCCCGTCGCGGAGACGACCATATTGTAAGAGCCGCGGGGTAGGGCGAGGCTGTATCCGCCGGAGCCGTCGGTATCAACCTCGTAGCGCAGCAGCTTATCGGAAACGCCCTCCAAAATGACCTTCGCCGGGACACCTTTGCCAGACGCGGTGACGGAGCCGCTCAGCGTCGCCCCGGAAACGGGCGAAAAGGTCACCTTTACCTTCTGGTCGGAAGTGACGCCGCGGACCGTGTAAACCCCGGACTTCGCGTTTGCCTTGGCGTCCGCTAAGACGCTCCGCCCGTTCACCGTAAGACCCGTTATCTGAGTGCCGGTCTGGACGGTGAACTTTAAGTCGTAGTTCTCGCCGGGACGGAGCGCTATCTTTGACGGGACCACCGTGCCGCCGCTGCCGGACGTCTCGACATCAACCGTATACACACCCTTGGACTTCAGATAAGACCTGATGCCGGCGTCGTCGAGGGTCTTGCAGGAATAATCTTTATAGATGACGTCGCAGCCGAGGGAATAGAACCCCGGGAATACGTCGCCGTCCAAAAAGGTCTGGCGCTCGCTCGCCATATAAATCCCGTCGATGAAGTAGTAAAAATTCTCGCCCGACTTCAGTACCGTGAGGGTGGTGCCCTCTTTGGCGGTGGCGGGAACCACTCGGGAGGTATCATAACCCGAGACCGCGACCTGGTGCCAGCCGCCGGTCGAGTTATTAAGAGTATCCAACCTGTAGTTAGGGAAATTTTTGGTGCCGTTCTTGCCTGGCACAAGCCCGTTCCTGCCGCCTAATATGAGGAACACGGTATGGTACTTGCCCATAGCGTTTTCGAACAGAATGCCTGCCATAGGGCCGTTGTTGTTAAGCGAGCCGACCGGGACCAAAGTCGCCTCAACCAAGAAATTGTCGCCGTACTCCCGGCTGAAGTAAATGCGGTGGTACTCCTCGCCTATGGAGGACTCCACCACTCCCTCCGCCTCGCGGGAGACGTCCCAGTTGGGGGACTTGGCGTAGCCGAACTTGTTGTCGCCGAGCACCGCCCCCTCGCGGTCGGCCTGGGTGTAGCCGTCCTCGTCAAATCTCACGTAATCGAGGAGGGAGCGGATGCTGTTCAGCGTGAAGAGCATCTCCGTCATAGTGTCCTCGCCGGGGAGCCGCGCCGAATAAGTGGGCCGGATAAACACTTCCTTCGGGATGCCTTTGGACGGATCCACCCCCAAAACCTGCCACGGGACGAACATCTCCAATGTGGCGCCGGTAGTAGCACCGCTGTTAATCTCGCCCTCGACCTTGACCGCGCGGTCAATGTTCGGGTTCTTGCCGTAGAGGTCGCCGCGCATATCCACACGGGTGTAGATACTGTAAAGCTGGTTCTGCGAAGGGGTCTCGTCGACGTCGAACGCGCCTATATACATAACCCACATCGTGTTGGTCTTGCCGCTGCGCTGCCCGTCGTTCACGATGTTGGTGTCCGTGACCTCCGAGCCGATATAGACCCCCCACTCCGTGGGAAACGCCGTGAACCGCAGGGTTGGCAGGGCGCCGCTCGTATTGGAAAGATAAGTGTTGCGGAAATACGCTTTGCCCTGCCACTGAGACTCGTCCAACTCCCCGTCGATCTTCATGGACGGGTCCCCTTCGAACATAGTGAAGCTGTCGTAGTCCATATCCTGAAGACCGCCGGCGTCGTCCACCGAGCCGAAAAACGAGTTGTCGGCGGGCTGCTTGTCGCGAAGCAGCAGGGGGATCAGGATCCCGGCGGCAATTCCGAGCACCAACACCGCGGCGACCGCGATGATGATTACCTTTTTGCGCGTACTCGCGGTATCAGCCATTTGCCTTACCTCCTAACACCACGATTTCGGACAGCTCAAGCCCGTTATTGGGGTTGCCCAACTGGTCGAACTCCGCCAGGCGGTCCTTGGACTTGATCACCACGGTGATCTCCGTCACCATAACGGGCTCGAATGTCGCCACGGCGGGACCTATGGGTATGTAGTCCTCCGTGTCGCTGTTGTAGTATATGTCGGGGTACTTAAGGTCGCGGATCAGCGCGTAGTCGTAGGACTTCTTCGCCCAGGAGGGCTTCTCCGCAAGTTTGAACCTTATCTCCGATATTTTGGAAAAGGCAGTCTCGAAGTTCGCGGAATTATAGATCATAATCGCGCTGACCGACTGCGGTTTGTCCCATTTAAGGGTGACGGTGAGCTCGTCGGGGTTGTCCTCGTTGCTCTCCAGCCACAGAGTACGCTCCTCGGAGATGGTGTAGTAGGGCAGTATCCTGTCGGTGAGGAACTCCACCCCTTCCCCGTCGGACGCCTCGGTCTCGGCGTATCTCGCTATATCGCGGTATTCCGACGCCGCCTCGGGGAGCCACTGGAGGGTATAGGAAGGCCCGTTCGCGGTGAGGACTTCCAAGCCGTCGGGGTTGGTAACCCAGTTGACCCGTTCCACATCCATGGAGCGCCCGCTGGAGGCGTCGCCGTCGATGTTGCTGTTGTGCCGGTGGAAAAGAATATACAGCTCGTCCCCGGCTTCCACGAATGCGTGGTGCGCCGTGCCGTTCATATTGCCGAATATGCCGCCGTCTAAGATGGGGTTGCCGCCGGCGCCGTCCACCTTCTTAAAGCCGGTGAGCGGGTTGTCGGAGACCGCCTGGTGCACGGAGTAGTTGACGCTGCCGTACCCGTTGGAAGCGTATGTCATATAGTACTTGCCGTTGTGCTTCATCATAAACGGGGCTTCGTTGACGCCGCCCTCGCCCCTGAAGTACTCGCCCTCATAGGCGACGTCCTCCACGGTGCCCTGCTTGTTGGAGCAGGTGGTGTAGTCCGGTACCGTCACGAGGCTGAATGTGGAGTAATCCGGCACCGTCATGCTCTTCATCTTAAGGCCCCAAATGCCGTTCAGACCCGACGCCCCGCCGGACTCCTTGCGGAGATAAAGGTAGAAGTCCCCGTTGTCGTCGAAGAAGGGGGAAATGTCGATAACGTTAAACGGGCGGCTCATACCGAAAGCCTGCTGGAAGTTTATGGTCGGGATCCGCTTGCCGGTCTCGGCGTCTATATCGTACAGCACGTCGAAGGGGCCCACGGGGGTGTCCGATACCGCGATGAACACGCAGAAGCGCTCTCCCTGCGTGGACGAGTCGGAGAAGCCCTTTACCCCCCAGCCGGGCTTCACGTCGGAGTTACCGTAGTAGTAGTACTTGCCGTCGGCGGGGTTGCGGATGCACTCGGGCGCCCACCAGGTGGTGCCGCACCAGTCCTCGGTATCTATGGTGCATAAGAAGCGGTTGTTGCCGACGCTCCCGACCCGCTCCCAGTTGTAGAGGTCCTTGGAGCGGAAACAAATGCCGGCGTAATTCGCGATGTGGTTCTCGGTGAAGTACTCGTCGTCAAACTGGGCGCCCTCGTCGCCTCCGGCGAAGCCGCCGGGGTAGCAGTAGAAGTAGCCGCCCCACTCGGGGTCCTCCTCCTCGGACACATAGATGCAGCCGGGGTCGTTAAGCCCGATGTCGCCGAGCCCGTTCATACCGAACATCGACGTGTCGTACTCTCCGTTCTCCGCGATGCCGGTGGAATAGCTCATAGTGACAGCGGAGGGCTTCGGCTCTGCAGGTGTCTTTGCTCCGCACCCGCTCAGCACCGCAAGCGCTACCCCTACCCCCGCGGCGAGACCTCTCCTCAACAAATCTCTTCCCCGCATAGGCGACCTCCTACTTCTTGTACGCGGCGAGGCGGCTGTTGGACCCCTCCACATAAGCGTAAATGTAATCCTCAAAGGTCATCTTACCGTACCTGACGTTGCTGTTGAGGGGGTTCGCCCAGTAATCTATCCAGGACCGGTCGGGCATATACCACCAATCCCCGGGGTTGCAGACCGAGATGCTGTCCATAACGACGTCGGGGTTGCGGAACTTCAGGTTGGCGACGCAGGTGTCCTTATCCGACTGGCGGCTGGAGACGTACCCGTTCTCCGCGAGGGCCTTCTGTCCGTCCGTCGCGAGCCACTTCAAAAACACGAGGGCCTGCTCCTTCACGCGGGAGTTCTTGGCGACGGAAGCGCCGTACCCTATCGAGTGGGCGGCTTCGCGGCCTTTCACTTTAACCGAATCGTCGTTGGGGGATGAGGGATTGTTGTACTCCTTGTACCGGGGCAGCGGGGCGATGGAGTACTCGTTGCCGTCGGCCATTGTGCTCTCAATCGAGTCGATTTGGTGGACCCTCTCGACCAGCATCGCGAGGACCCCGGAGGTGAAGTAGGCGGTGGAAGTTCTGCCGCTGAAAGCCGAGGGGTAGGGGCAGACGTTAAGCCCGCCGACCCCCGCTAAGAAGCAGAACCTGCTGAAGGCGTCGTATATCGAGGGGAGCTGCTTCAAAGTGCCGTTCGACAGCTCGGCGGAGAAGTCGCGGTAGGTGGCTTCATTCCCGTTCACGGTGTAGTAATAGTAAGTCTTGCCGTCGGTTTTGGTGGAGATTTTGTCCCCGGGAGAGGCGGCCAAGACGTCCTTCACGTCGAGGGTCTCGCCGGCGGAGTAGGTGGTCCCGGTGTAGACGCCCTTGTAGGTTTTGCCGTCCTGCACAATGTAGTTGGGGTTCTTCATAGGCAGGGAGTAGACCCAGTCGCCGTTGCCGGAAACGTCCTCCTCGCAGTCACCGCCGACGCTCCAGCCGTAGTTGAACCACCACTCGGTGTAGTACCCGTAGGTGGTGGGGGAGGCGGAGTTGCGACTCTTGGTGAGGATCATGCCGAGGTCCTCGGTCTCGTCCCAGTTCATAGCGATGCGGTCGTTGAAGATGAGAGTTTCTCCGGCGGCGGGAGCCCTCCAGGAGCTGCCGGCGCGGTCGTTGGGGTTGGAGACGTAGGGGGTGCCGCTGCGGTAGAAGCCTTTGGCGGGGACGTTGACGGTGATTCCGTAGTCGGCCTTGGTTTTGCCGTTCTTATCCTTGCCGCCGGCGTTGAAAGAGGCCAAGTCTTCCTCCGGGACGCTGATCACTATGATGTGGGCCTTCTCCATCGCGGTCTTGTTGTAAAACAGCACCGTAGTGTCGTTGTAGACGGGGACGCCGTAGAGGGGGTCGTCGTCGTTGGAGGTGGTGTCCTCGATGCTGTAACGGTAGCGGCGGCGCATATCCTTGTAAAGGTCGTTGTAGACGTCGCCGGAGATGACGTCGTCGAGGGGCTCAAGGTAGCGGGTGTGCTTCTTGAAGTACTCGTCGGAGAGGGAGATCACGTCCGGGGGGCGGCGCCCGGGGAGTTGCTGCCCGGCTACCGCGTCGAGGGAGCCGGATTTCGGCACCGGCTTGACCGTTATCCCCTGCTCCTTGCCTACGGTCTTGTTAAACTCCTCGATGAGGAAGGAGTAAACCCCGGCCATCGAGATGTCTCCGCCGTACATAAAATTCACGGTGACGTTGCCTTTGCCGCCGTCGCCGCCGGAGTCGGAGGACCCTCCCCCACCGCAGGCGGTGAGGGTCAGCAGCAGCAGAAGCGCGGTGGCGAGCGAGATAATTCTCTTCTCCATAAGGGCACTTTCCTTTCATACGCCGGGAGGGGTCCGGGGACCCGGCCCGGGGATATACGGTTGAGAGGGCGGCGTTACAAGAGAGTTGGCGAAGCCGCGAAGTAACGTTGGGCGGGGGCTGGAGGCGGTGGAGGGTCGGCTACCCCTTAAGGCCCGACGACATGGAGATGCCGCTCAGGATTTGCTTCTGGAAGATGACGTAGAGCAGCAGCATCGGGACCAGGGCGAAGATGCTCGCCGCGGATATGACCGACGCGTCGGGTTGGGAAGTGTTGAGGAAGTCAATCGCGACCTGGATGGTGTATAGGTCGGGGTAGTTCAGATAAATTAACGGCCCCATATAGGCGTTGAATGCTCCGATGAACCCCAAAATGAATTGCGCCAAGAGCGCCGGTCGGGCGAGGGGCAGCATTATGTGGGAGAAGGCTTTCCACTTCCCGGCGCCGTCAATCCAGGCGGCCTCCAAAAGCCCGTTCGGGATCCCCATAAAGAACTCCCGCAGGAACATAACGGTTCCGGCGCCGCCGAAAAGACCCGGAATTACAAGCGGGAGGGGGGTGTTGGTCCAGCCGTAGAGGTCAAACATCAGGTAACTGGTCGCCATAGTGACGCATCCGGGCATCAACATAGTCCAGATAAGCATCCGGTACATAACTCTGTTGCCCTTAAATTGAAGTTTCGCGAAGGCGTAGGCCGAAAGAGCCGAGGCGAGGACCCCCGCCAGCGTGGGCAACAGGGCGTAGGCGAAGGAGTTAAACACGGAGCGCCAAATCGATATTTGAGTAACATCGGAGAAGGAGAACAGCTTTGAATACGCCTGAGTGGTAACTCCCTGCTGGGGCCACCAGGTGAAGCGGACGTTGTTCGCCTCGGACGAGTTCTTAATGGAGGTCACCACTATCAGGTAAAACGGGAGGAGCGTTATCAGGGTTATGGCGACTAACGGGACTAAGTTCTTGAGGTCCATCGCGGTCACGACGCGGGGTCTCCAAATGCGGTATTGGTCGCTGGAGCGGACCAGGCTTCGCTCGATAAGGGAGCCCGCGACGAGGAGGACCACCGAGGCCGCGAACACGACTATTGCGATTACGCGGCTGTTGCTGCCCTCTAAGGGTTCAAACAGGGAGAGGAGCCCGCCCGTCGCGGCGGCGAGGAGGAGGAAGGGCCGCAGCGTGGCGTAGGCGACCTTGAAAATTTTTGCGGGCAGGGGTACCGTAAAATCAGAAGTCATAGCACACCCACTTTTCCTGCGCCTTCATCATAACACGGGTCGCGATGAGGATGAAGATTGCCAAAATCCAGCCGGCGGCGGCGGCGGTGCCGTATCCCCAGCGGTAGGGGGACTCGAATATCATATTGTAAATGTGTTTGGTCACGGTGTCGCTGACCCAGGCGCTGCTGAACGGCCACATCGGCACCGAGGAGTTGCCGGACCCGCCGCGGGTGAGCATCATCATCATCTCGGTCTCCTGCATCGAGGAGATGAACTTCATCACCACCATATAGGCGGTCGTGGGGGAAACGGCGGGCCAGGTGATCCGCCAGAAGCTCTGCCAGGGGGAAGCGCCGTCAATGGCGGCGGCTTCGTAGTAGGTGTCGTCGACGTTCGCGAGAGCCGCCTGGTAGAGGACAATGCACCAGCCGAGCCCTCTCCAGACGGAAATCAGGATAGCGCACACCATAAAGAGCATCGGCGTCGTGACCAGCCACCCGACGGGTTTGAAGCCCAGCCGGAGGAGGATGTCGTTCAGCACCCCGGAATCGACGTTGAGGAGCAGGGTTCTGAACGCTAAAGTCACCACCACGGAGGAGCAGACATAGGGGATGAAGAACACCGAGCGGAAGAATTTCTTGCCCCAGCGGCTGCGGTTAATCAGCAGCGAGACCCAGATTGAGAGACCCATACAAAGGGGTATGTTCAGCAGGAATATTATCGTGCTCAGGTAGGAGGGCCAGGTGTAGCCCTCGCCGCCCTTCAAAATGTAAAGAAAATTGTCGAATCCGACGAACTCCGCGAGGCTTATGTCGGTGGAGTGCAGCTCCGTGAACGCCACCACCAGCGCCAGCGCGAGGGGGATAAGTCCGAACGCGAGGAAGCCTATCAGGGGAAGCGCGGCGGCGGCTCCCCCCGTAAAGCCCCCGGCGTTTACGGCCTTATGTTTCTTGGGTTTTGGCAAGGGATCATCTCCTTATCGAATGTGAGGGCTAGGCGATGCCGGGGAGGGCCGGGACCCGCTCCAAATCATAAGTAGGTTTAAGCGACTCCCGGGGAAGGTCGGGCCCCTGCTCCACATCGGGCGAGGGTCAGGCGATGCCGAGGAAACGCAAAATCGTGAGCAGCAGCCTCTTCCAGAAGCCGACCGTCGCCGCCGGGGCCCCCAATTCCGGGAGAGCGGGGTACTCCCCGTCGGTGGAGGGAAGGGCGTCGGACCCGTAGAAAGTAACCTCCGAGAACCGCGCCAGCCCCCGCCCCGGGGCGTAGGTCGCGACCCCGAGCGAACTCTCCCCACCCGACAAAAATCCGGGAAGGACATCCGCCGCGGGGACCGAGAAACAGGGCTTGCCCCCGACTAAGACGAAGAGTTTCTCACCCTTCAGTACCACGGTAAAGTCCGCCGAGAACCCTTGGAAGAGCCCCTCCACCCGGCCTTTGGGGGAGGAAGTGTCGAAGTTCGCCTCTGCCGCCGCCGCGTCGTCAAGGATGTAAGTGTTGCCGTTCCTGTCGAAGAGGAGGTAGCCGGTCTTGCCGGACTGGCGAAGGGCGAAGCCGTTCAGGGAGGAGCTGTTCCCCTCGGCGGCGAGGCTTACCCTGAAGGACGCCGCCTTGTCGCCGACGGAGGGCGCTCCGAGGGCGTGCGCCACCACCGATTTCGCGGCGGTGGAGAAGGTGCCGTGGTAGGAACCAGTCAGCGGGTCGAAAACCATTCTGAGGACCTCTCCCCCGGCGGGGATGACGCCGTCGGTCGCGAGAAGGACCTCCGCCGCGTCGTCAATAGCGGTCTCCACGTTATCGATTATGTATCCGCCGTTGTCGTTAGCCTTCCACTGGCAGAAGGAGAGCTGGTATTTAGAGCCGGGCGTCCAATCCGCGTTGAGTTCGGCTAAGGGGAACCGCACCACCGTAAACCCGTCTATGGCCATATAGAGGGTGTTGTCGTAAACCGCGTAGGTGATGACGCTGTCAAGGTTCACGTCCGACACTCTCATTTCGGATATCGGGCCGTAGGGAGTTTCTTTGTCCACCCGATAGCCGAAACAGTATGGGTTGTCTTTCGCTATTGAGTTGTATTTGAAGATTTCCGTCGTCGCGGGAACATCATTCACGTTCCACCCGTTAGTGAGGATGGCTATTCCGGCGCTTTGGAAGAGGACCTGCCTCCATTTGGTGCCGTCGGTATCCCCCTCCTTCTTGATTAAGACCCCGAACATGGAGTTCATCACGCCCGTTCCCACACGGGATTTGTCCGCGCGGGTGAAGCGGCCCCTCAGAAAGGCCGTAGCCCCGTACACGGGCTGGGGAGAGGCGGCGTGGAGACCGCTGTTCTTGTCGTTTTCTCTGATGTGGTAGTCCTCGTACCCCTCGCAGAGGGCGCCCCTGAATATCGAGGTGGTCTGGTCCACGGTGTCCCCCCACCGGGTGATGTTGGCGTCAATCGCCTTCGCCGCCTCGGCTATGGAGTAGTCCTTGCCCGCGACGGTGAAAAGGTTCCCGATGGAGGTGACGTCGCCGTCCACCGCCGCGACTACGCCGACCAGTTTCTCGTTCTTGCTCGCGTCGTTGTCAAACTCGAGGCGGATGTCATATTGACCGCCCTTGGGGTAGCCGCCGAACTGGCTGTCGGTCAGGGGGATACGGGCGTTCAGCTGAAGCGCGCCGGGGTTCTCCACGGTATCGAACCAGACATAGAGGGTGTCGTCGTAAATGGCGAGACGGAAGCGCATCGTGGTGCGGGCGGCGTCCTTATGTTCGTTGAAGGGATCGTAGTGGAAGCCGCCGTAGGAGAGGTTGTCGTAGCGGAAATGGTAGCGTCTGTTGTCGTGCGCGGTGCCGTTCGCGAAATATTGCCCGTCTTGGTAGGAGTAAACTCCGCCCGTTCCGCCGAGGTAAAATCCGTATTTGACAAAGGTAAATCTTGTATACTCGGAGGTGGAGCCGGCCTTCATAATGTCGATCCCGAACCCGACATCGGAGGTAAGGTTCCCCTCCGGGCGGCGGGCGGTGCCCTCTATCAGCCAGGTCTTAGCGGAAGTGCTAAACTTGTAGCTCCCCTGGCCGGCGGTGTTGGTGATAGTACCCGTCGCCTCGTCGAGGGTGGTGCCGCTTGTGGTGCCCGGGAGCAGTTTCATCCCGCTCACCGGCTGCGCGGTATAGTCCTTTTCCTCGACCTTGACGTTGTCGTCGCCGAAGAGGTACTGCATATTCCCGCACCTGGCGAGGCCCAGCCCGGGGGCGTAGGTCGCGGCGCCGAGGCGGACGTCATCGCCGGACTTGTACCCGGCAAGAAGGTCGGTGAGGGTGATGGCGTACGCCGCCTTCCCGCCGAAGGAGAGGTAGAGTTTGCCGCCCTTCACCGCGGCGGAGAAGGTGCCCGTCTGCCCGGAATAGGCCTTAACCCCCTCGGAGGGGAGTACCGTCCCGCCGAACATATAGCTGCTGTTGCCGCCAATGACGCCGGGGGTGGAGGCGGTGGCGGAGCTCATCACGTAGACGTTGTTGTTCTTATCCACCACGACAAAGGCGGTCTCGTCGCCCGAGTTAACGGCTATTCCGGCGGCGGAGCCGAAGTTCTTCGCCTCCATTTTGGCGGTGTAGGAGAAGGAGAGGGCGGGGGCGGGCTTGCCGAGCATATAAGTGATCACGTTCTGGGTCTCGCCCGACTGAGAACCCGCGTATGTGCCGGTGAAGGACTCGAAGAACATCCTGTGAAGTTCCGCGCCCTCGACGGCGGCCTCCTCGCTGAGCTTCGCCTTAGCTGCGTCGCCGGTCAGGTACTCGATATTGGTGAGGGTGTGCCCACCGAAGAGGTTGGAATCCCACTGAGCGAAGCCCAGCTGCCACGTCACACCGCTGCCGGGGGTCCATTTGTCGCAGAAGAGCTCCATAGGCATCTGAGAGATGACGTACCCGTCGACCCTGATATTGAGGATATTGTTCGCGATGGCAACCTCGATTTTGACCGTGGAGCCGTAGCTTTGCGTCGCGATCTTATTGAGAGCGCCCACGGAGTCGTTTACGGTAGGTCTCCAGATGTAGTCGTTCTTGTCCTTGGAAAAGTAAATGTACTGGTTGACGACATTATCGTGCGTCACATTCTGAGTACTCGGGTCTCTAACATACGCCGGGACGCATTCATAGTCGCAGAGATTGCCCCAGGTGAGCCCCGTAAAAGAGTAGTTCCCGTACCTGATACCGCTCGCGCCGACCCCGCCTGCGACTATGTACCAGAACGCGCTGCGACCGTTGCCGTCCGACCCCTTGAGGAGGAACCCGGACAGCGTCCCCTTGGAGTGATCCTGGTCTCTCGCCCACGCGACGTCGGCGGAGAAGTAGAGGGTGTCCCCCGACCCGGTGAGGAGGGATTCGGTGCCGCCGCCTTTGGTGGTCAGGGTATCGAACTTCTCGAGCAGGTCGCCGCGAAGGGTAAGCTCGCTCGCCAATTTTTCCCACCGGGTGACGTTCTTATCGAGAGTGTCGGTGAGGGATTGGAGGGTGTAGTCCTTGCCGGAGACGTTCATAAAGACGCTCTGGGAGGTGACCTCGGCGCCGCGTTTGACGTTAATCTCGGTAAGCTTGAAGGAGGGGGCCATATGGTTATTGCCGCTTGTACCGTCGACGCAGAGCCAGACGGAGTAGTCGCTGCCCTTGTTGAACCCTCCGAATCTCGCGTCGGTCAGGGGGAACCTCAGCACGGGGTGAAGGTCGGCGTCGGAGGGCCCGTCCACCCAAACATAGGCGACATCGTCGTAGACCGCGAAGCGGACCTTCTCGTTAAGCCGTTGCCCGGCGTCGCCGTTCTGCCAGAAGGACCTCATCCCGCCGCCGTCGTTGAAGAGCTCAAGTTTGGAGCACTGCTGAACGGTGGTACCGAAGTTATAAGTGTTCCCGCCGCAGAGATAGAACCCGAATTCCTTATCCCCGGAGCGGAGCATAAACCCGTAGGAGATGTTGCCGCCGCCGGACTCCCTGGTCGCGAGCCCGTCAACCTGCCAGGTTTTGGCTTCGCCGTACATCGGGAACCAGGCCCTCATACCGCCGTTTTGGTTGGAGGCCTGTGAGTAGGTGTCGTTCGCGAACTCAAGACCGGCGTTCCTCGCCTCGTTGATGTGCTTGTCGCCGGCGGGAAGAAGCCCGAACCAGCCCCACTCGTCCAACTCTTCCCCGTTGTCGGTGAGAAGCGAGGAGGGGTCGCCGTTGGCAAGCTTGGCGTTGTCGAAGAAGGTAAGACCGTTAGACGCGTCCCAGGTGCAAAGCCCCACCTGGATTTTGTCTCCCGACTTGTAATCCGGGAACAGGGAAATAAGATCGAAGCAGTAGACCTCCCTGTGGTTGTAGAAGATGTAGAAATGGTCGTCCTTCACGTAGGCGGAGACGGAGCCGGTGCCGTCGGCGGAGTAAAGCGCCTTATCGCCCGAGAAGTTGAGCGCGTCATAGGTCTGGACCTCCGCCCAGGCGTGGTTCGCTTGCCTGCGGTAGGTGGAGAGGCCTTCCACCAGCCACTGGTAGGATTTGTCGCCGCGCTTGACGGTGACGCCCGCCGCGCCGCGAGAGTTGTCCTTGTTCATTAAGACAAGATCCGCGGAAATGCCGCCGGCGGTGCCCTCCTTGGTGTAGAGGTACGCCGCTCCGCCCTCGGTGGTGGGGAGGTAACCGCCCGTGAAGGGTTGCCAAGTCATATTCTGCGTCGATCCCGCGCCGGTGACACGGCCCGTGGTCTTGACGTTGCTCCGGAGGGCGTCGTCGCCGAATTTTATCTCGTAATCGCTGATGCCGAACTCGTCCCCCGAGGCCTTGCCGTCCCAGGCGGAGAAGCCTATCTCGTATTCGGTATCGGGGCCCCAGTCGGCGTCCATCAGAGAGAGGTTGGCCGCGCCCGAAACATCGCCGTCCACCTTGTAGTAGAACCAGCCGTCGTAAATGATGACCTCAATATCGTGATCTGAGGCCGTCTCGGCGGAGCACATGGCCCCTACCGCGCTGGTCTTGGTGCCGTACTGTCCGTTGTTCTGCGCCCAGGTGGAGTACTTGCCGGGGAGGGACTCGGTGTGGTTCATCGGGTAAGCGCTGGTGCCCCAATCCTCGGGGACGCCCTTACCCACTAACCCGGTGCTGTAGGTGTCGTCCCGGAAAACGGCTATTCCCTGATTCTGGAACCTTATCTGCCTGCTGGTGCCCCCCACACGGAGGGTGAAGCCTGTCATATTGGACGCGGACCCGGTGAGGTGGAACTTCGCCTTAAGCCAAATGGTGCTGCCCTTCCCCTCGAGGTAGGCGTTCGCGGACTGGTTCGCGGCGGTGGTGTGCATCTTCAGAAGGCCCGAGGTCGGGTCGAGGGTGAAGTAGCCGCCCGTGCCGGTGTCCTCAACTCTGGACTCTACGGTCCCGCCTTTTAAGAGGGATTTTAACGCCTCGGCGGGGTCGTCGGTCGCCTTGCCGTCGACGTACCAACGGTTGGAAAGCGGGCTTATATCGTCCTCGAAAACGTCTCCGGGGGCGTTTAAGATACCGTAACCGTAAACCGTGGTGTAGTGACCGTCGCTTCTCCCGGAGGAGTACTTCACCGTGACATCGCTGCGGCGGCGGTCGTAATACGCCACAAGGCGCAGCCCCGAGGTCACGCTGTCGCTGGACAGGTAGGAGCCCGGCACATCTTTATTTAGAAGAAATCCGTCCTTGGAAACGGGGGGAGCGCTCACCTTGGTGAAGGCGTAGGCTTTGTAGGTGACCGTCTCTTTCGAGGCGTAGGACCCTAACTGCGTCGCGGACTCGTAGTAGTAGTCCACATAGTAGGTGACTTCCGCCACGTCGTAGTAGACTTCGATCACGCAGGCGCCTTTGCGCTTTTGCACCTTGCCGGAGAGACGGCTCTTGTCGGTATTGAGGGTGTAGTTGCCGGGCATCCTGCGCCGGGCCTCGGCGACCGAGAGGTTGACGTCGCTGCCGATCTCGCGCTCGAAGGTCTCCTCGGTGACGTCGTAACTGCCTCGGTCGCGGCTCTGGGTGAAGTAGCGGACCTTGTAAGTGGAGTAGGTCTCCTCCTCGGTCTTGACCGTGACGACGCAGGGGAGTCGGTACTCCTTCCCGTCATACAGGACGACCGCCTCGACTATGGTCTCGCCTCCTCCCACGGCGGTGACCAGACCTTCGTCGGTGACCGTCGCGATGGAGTCGCGTTGCGAGCGCCAGCGGGTCTCGACATCCTCGACCTGTTCACTGTCGATGTTGGATTCGAGCTCCAGTTGAACAGTGCCGCCGACGTCGAGGGCGACATCGCGTTCGTTAAGACCGAAATTCAGGTCTTCCGCCTTGCCCACGGGGGTCTTGTCCCCGCAGGACGACAGCAGCAGCGCCGCCAGTAACGCCAGCAACAGCGTGACCGGGAGCGCGAGCCGCGCGCGGCTTCTCCGCTTTTCCATAAACGCTACCTCCTAAAGCAGATTTTACCGAATGAATTATGTCTCAGTGACCGCTCAATAACAAAATCTACCAACACATAACCGCCCGTATTCTTGCTGATTGTATATTATATCACCAACCCCCCCCCCCCCCCTTTGTCAAGTGGATTTTGAAGTTTTTTTGTATTTTTGTGAAAATTTCATTTCCCCGAACGGAGAGGAAGTCGTGGAGGGCAACGGGACGAGGTCCGGCGGGGCGGGCTCGGGCGGTTTTCGCAAGGTGACGGGACGAGTTCCGGCGAGGCGGCTCGGACGAGGCTCGCGAGGCGACGGAACGGGGGTCTTGGAGGACAACAAGGCAGATATCTCGCGAGGCGGCTGGGCGGGTCCCTCAACCGGACCGGGGCAGGCTCTCACGGGTCGACCGAGACAAGTTTACGCAAGAAACGGGTCAGACAGCAAACCCCCACCCGATGGGCGGACGGAGATTGTATTTGACTTTGCCGGCTCGCCGGGGTAAAATAAGAAGCGCGGCGCGGAGCAACAGCGGCCGCGCCGCTTACGGGCGCGAGTATTTCGGCGGGCGGGTCAAGGTCCGACAGCCCGTGGGAAATCAATATCGACATTGGAGGGGCTTCACAAATGCGCGACGAATTAGTGCCCGGCGAAAACGCGAAATTCACCTACGAAACTATCCGCAAGTCGATTGTGACCGCTCAGCAACGTGTCGGCGCGGCGGTCAATTCGGCTATGGTAACCGCGTATTGGGAGATAGGCGAGCAGATTTACCTCGCGTGCGGGGAAAGCGAACGCGCGAAATATGGAAAAAGTCTTTTGGATTTTCTCTCCTCTAAATTAACAGCCGAGTTCGGGCAGGGGTTTACCATGAGAAATCTTCGCGCTATGAGGCAATTTTATTGCTGCTATCCGATTCGGCACACACTGTGTGCCGAATTGAGCTGGTCACATTATCGGCTGCTTATGCGCATAGAGGATAAGAAAACGCGCGAGTTCTACACGGAAGAATGCGCTAAATCCGCGTGGAGTGTCCGTCAGTTAGAGCGGCAAATCCATACGATGTATTACCAGAGAATATTGGCGAGCAAGGATAAAGAATCGGTCGCGGCCGAAATCCAAACAACTGAACCGAAACCGGAGTACGAAAAAATCGTCAAGGACCCTTATGTAATGGAATTCTTGCAGATCCAACCGGATACACACGTGTATGAAGGCGATTTGGAGCAGGCTTTAATCGACCACCTGCAACAGTTTTTGCTTGAATTGGGGCGCGGGTTCTCCTTCGTGGCGAGGCAAAAGAAATTTACCTTGGACGGGCAGAACTTCTTTATTGACCTCGTCTTCTACAACTACATCCTCAAATGCTTCGTCCTGATCGACCTGAAAATGGGGCAACTTACGCACCAGGACCTCGGTCAAATGCAGATGTATGTAAACTACTACACACGTGAACTGATGAACGAAGGCGACAACCCGCCGATAGGAATTATTCTGTGCGCGAGCAAGGGAGACGCCATTATAAAGTACACCTTACCGGAGGGGAACAATCAAATTTTCGCGTCAAAATACCTCACATACCTGCCTACCGAAGAAGAACTGAAACGCGAGCTAAACTTAGATGATTTTAGGAGAAAACCTCAGTAGCAAACCGCGGTCAGATCTCACATTATCCCTTGTCATCATAAAAAATCCCCGCCGGGGGGTCCTCTCCCCGGCGGGGTTATCGTATTTATTAGCGGGGAGCGGCGCGAGGAACGCCTCCCGGCGTCGCCTTACCTCGCGTGGGAGGTGCGGGCGATGATGTCGTCCTGCAGCTCCTCGTCCAGGCGGACAAAGTACCCGGAGTAACCGCTCACCCGGACGCGGAGGGACTTGTACTTATCCGGCTCGGCCTTCGCCGCCAAAAGCTCCTCCCGGGAGACATAGTCCAGCTGGATCTGCTCGCCACCGCTCCGGAAATAAGTCTCTATGGCGCCAACCAACTTGGCGAACTGCCCGTCGTCGCGGACTATGGTCTCGTCCACGTTCAGATTGAACACGACGGAGCCCGCCATAGTCCCGTCGCAAAACGCCGCCGCGACGGAGTTCATCAGCGGGACCATCCCCTCGCGGTCCTTGCCGGCGGTCTGGGACACGCCGAGGGTCAGGGGGTCGCCGCTCAGCCTCCCGTCGGGAGTGGCGGGGGTGCGCTGCCCGAACCAGACGTTGTGCTCCCAGTAGCCGTTGAAGCTCCCGCAGACGATCCGTGTAGCGAAGATACCGCGGTTCGCGAGGGCGAAGCGGCGAAGGCTCGCGTTCAGGCGGCGGACAACCGCGTTTGTCGGGTCGGTGTCGTTCCCGAAGAACTCCGCCCTTTTCAGCACCGTCTCGCGCTCCCGCTCGTACCCCCGCCAGTCGGACGAAAGCATATCGCAGAGCTTCTGGAGTGTGAAAATTTTATCCTTGTAAACGAACTTCTCCACCACCGCGAGGGAGTCTATCACGTTGACGTACCCCTGAACATTGAGGGTAAACGTGGCGTGGCCGCAGCCGCCCTGAAGGGAGGATTGCCCGTTCTTTAGGCACCCGTCCATAAAGCAGCTGCTGAGGATCTCTATGTCCTGGCTGATACAGGAATTGTACGTATTGATTTTGGCTAAGATCCGCCGCAGCAGCGCGTACAGCTCCTCCTCGAAGACGGCGTAGAACCCGTCGAAGTCGGGGGCCGCCAAGATGTCCCGGCGGCGGCGGGAGAAGGTGTCGCACACCGCGGGGACTATGTTGGTGTGGGTCCCCGTAAAGTCAATCGCCCCGGGAAATGCGGGCTCGTTGCAGCCCGTCACTATGTAGTTGCACGCCCGCTCGAAGGGGATGTCGTACATCTCCATATACCCCTTTATCCGGGGGACGTCGTTGCAGAAGGCGAGGCGTTTGCCCGCGTCGTGCCGCTCCAAATCGAACACGTGGTAAAGCTCCTCACGGGGCATATCGGGCGTCCAGCGGACAGTAATTTGGGGGCGCACCAGGGGCAGCTTCTCCATACTGTCCACTATGAGACGGGAGAGCCGGCAGTACCCGTCGGTGCGGTCAGGCAGGTAACCCCCCACCACGAAATGGCTCTCCCCACCCTTGTCGCTGTGGCAGCTGGAGTAGGGAGTGAACGCGCTCAGCATACAGAGAAGCTCGCCTATATCGTCCTCCGCCTGCTCAACGGTGAGGGTGCCGTCCGTGAGCCCCGCCTCGAAGAACGGACGAAGGTACCTGTCGGGGGAGCCGATGCTGTCCGGCAGAAACTGGAAGCAGAAGTACACGCACTGCACCGCCTCACGCCAGGTCTTGGCCGGGCATCGGGGGACCCGCCGGCAGATGTCGGCGAGCTCTAACAGGTCCTCCCGGCGGTCGGGGTCGCCGGATTCCGCCGCCAGTTCCTCGCAGCGGGCGGCGCACTTGCGGGACCACGCCAACACTCCCCCGAGCGCTAATTCCGCCCCCGTGAGGAAGTAGCACCTCTCGCGGTCGAAGCGGTGCCGGTCCCGGGCCTCGGATATCTCCGCCAAAAGGCCCTCCACCCCGACGGTCAAAAGCCTGCCGAAGTCCGGGCAGCCGTGCTCCGCGTCCCAGGTGACGATGCCCTCCTCCGGCTTGAGGTAGTGTTTCTTCCCCAAAGCGTAGTTGTGAAGGTGCCCGCAGTTCGCGTGGAGGGGCCCGGGGAAGCCGTTCTTGTTGGCATTAAAGCGCATCATCCCGATAAAGCGGGAATCGGGCGCGGCGAGCTCGGCGGGCTGCGCCGCCATATACTCCGCCAAACGTTTCCCGTTGCGCACCGCCTCGGGGTAGAGCGCCTCGTCGTCGGGGTCGTAGTCGATCGCCACCGCCTCGGGATAGATGTCCTCGGAAAGACTTCTCCTCGCGAGGTCGATAATGCTTTGCTTCATCTTAATACCGCCTCCGTAAGTATTTGTTTGTATCGTGAAAATTCCTCCGCCGGCAGGGGGTCAATAGCGGGGTATTCCTCGCCCAGAGCCTCGCTTTTGGCCGCCCCCATGGCGTGGTATTTTAACGGCTCCACCGCGCGCGGCGCGGGGTGGGACGAGATCCAGCGGGAGATAGAGCGCGCGCTTTCCTCGTCCGCGTTGAAGCCGGGTACCAGCGGAACCCTGATTATCACCTTGCCGGGGCACTCGTCAAGCAGCCTCTCAAGGTTCTCCAAAATCAGCTCGTTGCCGACCCCCGTCCCCGCTTTGTGGGTCGCGCTGTCGGTGTGCTTTAAGTCGTAAAGGAACAGGTCGGTGAGCGGCAAAATCTCCCGGAAATACTCAAATGGTACGTTCCCGGCCGTGTCGACGGCGGTGCCGATCCCGGCTCCCCGGCAGAGGTTAAGCAGTTCCCGCAACGGCTCGGGCTGGAGCATACACTCCCCTCCCGACACGGTGACGCCTCCCCCGGAATCGCGGTAGAAGCTTTCGTCGCGGCGGATTTTGGCGAGGATTTCGCCGACCTCAACTTCCTCCCCGCAGGTAGTTTTCGCCTCGGGGTGGCAAACCTCGCAGCACATCCCGCAAAGCGCGCAAAGCCGGGGGTCCACCGTGAAATCCTCCCTCACGGCGCCGTGGGGGCACGCCTCCCGGCAGGCTCCGCAGCCGGCGCACCTGCCGCGGTAGAAGAGCATCTGCCGCGCGGGGTTCCGGCTCTCGGGGTTGTGGCACCAGCGACAGCGAAGATTGCAGCCCTTGAAGAAGACGGTCGTCCTCACGCCGGACCCGTCTACCAAAGAGCCGCGCTGAATATCGAACACGTTCGCCGTCATCCTCGCATCACCGGGTGTATTTTAACTCATAGCGTGGGCTATGTAAATGTATATTTTGCTATAACTTGCGGGAATTGCTACGGAAAATTTTCCGCCGCTCTGTATTGAAAATCCGCTCCCGGTATGCTACAATCGGGATATGACATAGACACCGGAGATGAGTAAATTGCGATTCAGCGAGTACGAGAGGGCGAGCGTCGAAACTTTACGCGAGGTGCTCCTCATCGACGACGGGCACAAACCCGGAGAAAAAGTCACGAGGGGAGGCCCCGCCCCCGCCGACAGGCTTTTCTGCCTGCTTCCCGCCGACCCCGCGAACGAAGGGCGGGATATTCTGACCCAGCGGTACGAGGGCGGCGCCGTTCGGCTTCGCGCGGGGGACGTGGTGTTCATACCGAGGGGTCTCCACTACGTGGACGAGTACACGGCGTCGACAAAGTCGCTCTTAATAATTGGCGAGTTCTCCCCGCCGCCGGACGGGGCGATTACCCGCTGGAGGTTCGACGGAGACCCGGAAATCCGCCGGCGTTTCGGGGACCTGCTCGCCCTCTGGCGGCGCAAAAAGCCGGGGTATTACCAGCGGGCGATGGCGGCGGTCTACGAAATATTAGCCGCCCTTCAAAAAAGGGAACGGCGCGAGGGCGGGGAAACGGCGAGGCTCTCCCTCCAGCCCGCCGTGGACAGAATGAGGTCCGGCTACGCGGAGAAAATCGCGATACCCGAGCTCGCCCCCCTCTGCGGGATGAGCTACCCCTCCTTCAGGGCGCGCTTTGGCGAGGTTTACGGGGTCTCGGCGAGGGAATATCTGACGGGGGTGCGTATCGCCGCCGCGCGGAACCTCCTCGAGATAGGCGACTTCCCCATCGGCGAAGTGGCGCGGAGGTGCGGCTTCGAGGACGCCTGCTACTTCAGCGGGTTCTTCAAAAGGGTCACCGGGGTCTCGCCGGAGGAGTACCGCGCCCAATCGGCGGGGAGGTAAGAGGCGCGGGACAGACGCGCTGTACAGTGCGGGAGACGGCGCGGCGGGAGAACGACTTCGCCCCAAGATCGGGCCGGTAACGGGGGCCGGCGTTCCACCAGAAATTGGGTCGGTGGGGAAATAGGCGACGCGAAGAGCGGCGTCCCCCAAAAATGGGTTGGCGACGGGGGACCGGCGCGCCGTACGAAGTAGGCGGCGGCACGGGACAGGCGTGCCATACAAGGTTTACTACGGCGCAGGGGGCAGCGTTCCCTAAAGATTAGACCTTCGGCAAGGGACCGGCGCCGCGCTAAGAGCCTGCATATCCCGGCGGCAGCCCGGCGGCACCGCGCCTTCGGTCGCTTCACACCTTGCAATAACAAAAGGGAGAGCCGAAGCCCTCCCCTTTTTTTACCGGTAATGCGGCGGCAGCGCCGCTCACACGGCTAAATCAGCCGTGCTACGCCGTAAACTTGCGGTCCTTCGGCTCGACGTAGGCCACGGGAAGCTCGGTGGCTAAAACCCGATCGCCGGCCCCGGTAAGGGAAGCGGCGTGGGCGCTCACATAGCCGTTCACCGTGGCGGAGTCCGTGCTGATGCTGATCTCGCTGAAGCGGATGTCGCAGGTCTTGCTGTTAGGCGCCCACATATAGAGCCCGTAGGCGATGTCGGCGGGGTTGGAGCTTACCAACATCGGGACGCCGTACTCCCTCACCTTCTTATCATCCACGTAACAGGTAACCGTGTTTCCCTGAACCGCGACGGTGAGCTTGACCGCCTTGGGGGTGGGGCTGTCCGCCTTATGGGTGAGGTAGGTGTCGGGCAGGACGCCGCTATCCGGAATATCCGCGGTTCTGTAGATCGAATTGCCGTTGACGAGCAGGTACCCGGTATTAACCCCGTCGTAGAAGCAGAACCCGGCGCGGGGGTTTTCCTCGTAATCGCCCGATCCGAAAGAGGTGGTGTACTCGATTTTCGCCTGGAGCAGAGCGGTCTTGCCCGTCTGGCAGAAGTAGAGGGGCTGACGGCTCGTGCCGGCCGCGAAGGACCCGCTGACGCTGCTCCCGGAGACGGTCCACTTGGCCACGTTGGAACGGGCTACCCCGCCGGACGAGAGCACCGTCTGGGAGGAGAACATATTGTTCCCCGGCAGAGGCTCGGTCTTCTGAGTGGTGGAGCCGCTCCCGCCCGAATGACCCGAAAGGTAGGAGAGCGCCGCCGCCGTGCCAGTGGAAAGCGAGTAATTCTTGACCTCGAGATCGGCGGGCTTATCCGAGACCATCACAAGCCCTATGGCGAGGTTGGCGTTGGCGTCGAGGCTCGCCCCGACCTTGGAGAGCGGCACGGTGGAGCCCAATTTCCCGTCGAAGAAGACGGACACGTTGCCGCCGACCTTCACCACGGTAAACTCCAGATTGTTCTGCGGGTTGGGCCACACCAGCCTCGGGCCGCCCGTCACGGCGCCGCACGCGACCCGGTTCCAGTCGGGGGTGACGAACCCGTCGTACCAGCAGACCACCCAGCCGGTGTTCTTGCCGTCGGAGAGGTACACGCCGCCGCCCAGCCAGTCCTGATAGGTGGTGCCGGGCTTAAAGTCGGTGCTGTAGCTGAGCGTCATAGTGATGCAGAAATCCTTAGCGGTCTGTTTGAAGAAGTTGGGGGCAAGCTTTCCGGTGCCGTTGTTCCAGGAGCAGTAGACCACTCCCCCGCCCTCGTTGGAGGTGTCCCAGGCGGAGGGGGAGGATGTCGCCGTACCGTTCGACGCGCGGACGCTCGCCGCGAAATCTGACGGGCTGAGGCTAAAGCTCCCCTTGGCCGACGGGACGGTAACGGTCTGGACAAACCCCTTAAGACCGCTGCTGAAAACATTGAGCTTGTACGTCCCGCGGGGGACGGCGGCGGAAAGGTTACCGTCCGTACCGACGGTGCCCTCGTAGTAGAGAAGCGGATCGCTCACTCCCTCCATGGTGTAGCTCGCCGCGATGCCGCCCTTGCTGTCGGTGACCCGGGCGTTGTACGCGGAGCCTGTGACCTTAGAATATTTAATGACAACCTTCTGGTTGGAGGTGACTCCCGTGACCTTCCACACGCCCTTGACGGCGGCGGCCCTCGCCTCGGCGGTGCGGTTAGTCCCGTTTATTAAGATGGAGCTTATAGTGTAGCCGGGCTTGGTGCGGAAGGTGATCTCGTAATCCCCGCCCCTCTTGACGGACGGAACGGTGGAAACGGTGCCGGCAGAGGCGTCCGCGTCGGTCTCGACGGTGTACACGCCCGCCTTATTCAGATAGGAAGTGATCTCCTCGTTGGTCGCCGGCTTGCAGGAATAATCGCGGTAAATCACGTCCGCGCCGAGGGAGTAGAACCCCGGCATAACATCCATATCCACGTGGGGAATGGTCTCGGCGTAGAGGAATTTGCCGTCGCAGAAGTACCAGAACGCCGCTCCCCGCTTGACTACGGTCAGGCGGACACCCAACGTCGTCGCGGGGTCGGTGATACGGGCCGTCTCGACGGAGGGGACGCGGTTAGTCCAGCGGTTGTCCTCGTTGTTGATGGTGCGCAGGTTGTAGGCGCTGAAATTCTTGGTGCCGCCGGGCCCGTTTAACATAGCCGCGGGCTTCAGGTCGAGGAACACGGCGTGATAGTTGCCGTTCAGCGCCTGGAAGAGGATCCCGGCCGCCGCGCCGGAGTTGTGGTGGTCCTTGACGGGGACAAGCCTCACATCCACGATGAAGTTGGGCCCGAAATGGTCGCGGAAGAATATCTGGCTGTATTCCCCGTCCCCCACGGAGCGGACGACGCCGTTCTTCTCATTTGAGACGTCCCAGGTTGGGTTTTTGGCGTAGCCGAATTTGCCGTCGCCCACCACAGCCCCCTCGCGGTCGGCGTTGGTGTAGCCGTTTTTGTCGTACTGAGGGTAGCTTGTGTACTCGTAAACGTGGGTGAGGTTGTGGACCATCTCTTCCGCCTGGTCGTTGCCGGGGGTGAAGCCGTAGTAGGTGGAGTAGATTCCTATTTGCTCGGGGATCCCGAGCGAGGTGTCTATGCCGAGGGTCTTCCAGGGGAAGAAAGCCTCAAGCACCGCGCCCTCGGTCTGCTCGGAGTTCAGCTTGCCCTTAACCTTGACAGCGCGGTCGACGCCCTCGACCTTGGTGAAGATGTCGGCGTTCATCCAGATGTAAAACTCCTTGAGGCGGGTCAGGTCGTTGTTAACCAGCGGGGAATCTCCGGGAGACACCGCCGCTATGCGCAGGAACCAATGAGACGACATCGTGTAGGAGCGGTCGCCGAACCTCCCCAGCAGCCGCAGGTTGGTGTCGGTAAGCTCCGATGCCACGTAGACGCCGTACTCGGTCGGGAAAGCGGTAATGCTGTAGGAGGGGAGGGCACCGGTCTCGTTGTTCAGATACGTATCGTGATAATAGTTCTTGCCCTGCCACTGGGGCTCGTCAAGCTCGCCGTCGATCTTCATCGAGGGGTCGCCGGGATACACCGCCCAGTTGTCGTACTGGTGGTTGACGGTGTTGGACGCGTCGGCTATGTCCTTGAAGAAGGGAGCTTCCTCAGCGTCGGCGCGGCGTGTCAGCAGGGGGATCAGCACCGCCGCCGCCGCTATCAGCAGCACTAAAACGGCGCAGCAGACTATGATTATGATCTTCTTCTTTTTGCGACCGTCGACCGAATCAGCCATTCTCTTTCCCTCCCAACACAACAATCTCGGATAGCTTCAGCCCAGCCTCGTCCGCCAACTCGGTCTGGACGTTCACGCGGTCCTTGGGGCTGAAGATGAAGGTGATCTCAGTGACTTTTACGGGGTCGAACGTGGCTATGGCGGGTCCTAACGGGACGTACTCCATTGTCGCCTCGTCCCAGAAGTCGGCGGGGTATTTAAGCTTGTCAATGACCGCGTACTCGTAGTTCCGCCCCGCCCAGGAGGGCTTTTCGGCCAACTTCAGGCGTATCTGGGAGACCTGAGTGAAGGCGTAATCAAGGTCGCGGGCGTTGTAGACCATCAGCGCGGAGACGCTCACGGGCTTGTCCCAGCGAAGCGTCACTTCCACGTTGCCGTCGACCTCTCCCGGCTCCACGGTGTACGCCATATCGCGGGAAACCTCGTAGTAGGGCAGGACGCGGTCGTTTAAGTACTTGGCCCCCACTCCGCCGTTTACCTCTATGTCGGCGGTGCGGGAAAGATCGCGGTAGTCGCTCGCGGACTCGGGCAGCCACATCGCGGTTATGCTGGGCCCGTTCGCAGTCATAACCTCCAAGCCGTCGGCGTTCTTAACCCAGTTCACGCGGTCAAAGCAGGCGGCCTTGTTGTTATCGTTGCCGTAGCCCTCCTCGCCGTTGTTGTGGCGGTGGTAAGTGATGTATAGCTCGTTGCCGGCCCATACGAAGGAGTGGCACGCCGTTCCGCTGCGCAGCCCCAATACGGTGCCGTCCAAAATGGGATTGCCCTCCTCTACGCCGAGCTTGCGGAAGGGTCCCAAGGGGCTGTCACCCACGGCCTGATGAACGGAGTAGGAGGGGCTCGCGAAACCTTCGGACGCCCACGAAACATAGTACTTCCCGTTATGCTTGAACATATAGGGGGACTCGTTTATCCCCTCGGCCTTCCAGTAGTTCTCCCCGCCTTTAATGCTCTCGATGTCAACACAGCCGTTCTCGCCCCGCTCATAGGTGAGATCGTAGTAGCTGCCCAGCGTAAGCGGGGTGACGCTCTGGTAGTCGATGTCCGTCATAATGTACATCCTGCCGCCCCAAGCTCCGTTAAAGCGGGAGTAGTGGTCGTCGGTATGCTTGTTGAAATAAAGGTAGAATTGCCCGTCGTCGTCAAAGTAGGGGCAAATATCGATGACGGAGCAGGGGTACTTAAAGCCGCAGCCCTTCTGGAAATTGATGGTGGGGATCTTCTTGCCCGTCTTGGGGTCGATGTCGTAGAGCTCATGGAAGGGGCCCACGGGCGTATCCGACTCGAATATGCAGATGTAGAAGCGGTCGTACATATTGGACGAGGTGGAGAAGCCCTCGACGCCGTAATTCTGGTAGATGTTGGCGTTGCAGTAGATGTAGTACTTGCCGCTCTGCGGGTCGCGTATGGCCTGAGGAGCCCAGTAGGAGCCCTCGCTCCAGTCGTCCTCCAGGACGTAGGCGCAGTAGCCTCCGGGCAGAACCCCGCACTGCTCCCAGTCAGAGAGGTTCTTGGAGCGGAACACCGTGTGCTGGTACTGTCTGATCTTATTCTCCTTGGCGTAGGCGTCCTGAGGGCTCCCCACGCCGGGGCCCCAGTAGAGGTAGAACCAGCCGCCGTATTCCGGGTCCTCCTCTTCTGAGACCCATATCACCCCGTAATCCTTAAATTCGAGGTCGTTGATTCCGTTCTTCGCGAAGAAGCGGTCGTCATACTCCCCGTTCTCGGCTATTCCGGTGGCGTAGTTCATATATGTGGCG
>CAYOSS010000002.1:0-59114 GCA_964406705.1 uncultured Eubacteriales bacterium | reverse complement strand
CCGCAGGTCATCGCGTAAGTTTTCACGGAGAGAGGGAAAGAGCCGGCCCCCGCCCCGCGCTTGACAAAAGCCCCGGGGCGTGGTATAATTCGGGGCGGGATAGGAGGTGACGGTATGCCGGTTTACGCGATGGCGGGAGTAAAAGTGGAGATGGACCCCCGCCTGCCGCTGCTGCGGGACAGAGCGGAAAAGTACTTAAGCGGCGGGGAGCCGGACTTCCGTATCGGCCCGCCGCCGAAGCGGAGCCGGCTGTCGCGCCTTCACCCGCCCTGGAGAAAGGGAATGAGCGACGAGAGCTACGAGTACGCCTACTACGAGGGGATGTTCTACCGCAAACTGTTAAAATACGACGGGTTTATGTTCCACTCCTCCGCGCTGTGCTATAAAGGCGGCGCGTATATGTTCTCCGCGCCCTCAGGCACCGGCAAGTCCACCCACACCGCGATGTGGATGAACATATTGGGCGGCGACGCCGTGATGATCAACGACGACAAGCCCGCGCTCCGCTTTGTAGACGGCGAATGCCGGGCGTACGGCACGCCCTTTTCGGGCAACTCGCCCGTCAACGCGACGGTCTCCGCGCCCGCCCGGGGGATTTGTTTCTTGGAACAGGCGCCGGAGAACGAGATACGCCGGATCACCCCCGGCGAGGCGTTTCCCCTTTTCTATGAGGAGACGATAAGGCTCCTCACCAAGGCGGACGCGGGGATTTTACTGCGACTGTTCACCCGCGTGGCGGGCTCGGTGCCGCTCTTCAAACTGCGCTGCCTGCCCGACCGCGCCGCGGCGCTGCTTTCCATTAAAACTATGACTGGAGCGGACTTATGAAGGCCAGCAAAAAGTTTGTCACCCAAAAAACGGAGGACGGCGCGATAGCGGTCCCCTTCGGCAAAGTCCGTAAGAAGCAAAGGGCTATGGCGACGTTTAACGACACGGCGGCGTTCCTCTGGGAGCTGCTCCAGACCGACCAAACCGCCGAGACGCTGTCGGCGGCTTTAGTAAAAGAGTACGGGATAAGCGAAGAGCAGGCCAGAGCCGACACCGAGGCGTTCCTCAAGACGCTGAAATCCGCCGGGATGCTCGAAGATTAGTCTTGACAGCAGACCCCGGTCGTGGTATAATTGCATATAGCGTGCGAAACGCTCCTTACCCCCTCGCGGGGGTCTTATGTCCAAAAGGAGGTGCAGACAAATGGTAAACAACTATGAGGCGGCACTGGTGCTCTCGGCGAAGTCGCCCGACGCCGCCGCCGCCACGCTGGAGAAGTTCAAGGCTCTCATTTCCGCCAACGGCACTTTGGGCGAGGTAGACGAGTGGGGGAGCCGCAAGTTGGCCTACCCCATCGACGACGAGGAAGAGGGGATCTACTGCATTGTGGATTTCTCGTCCGAGCCGGAGTTCCCGGCGGAGCTCGACCGCGTGGGCAAGATCACCGAGGGCGTCCTTCGCCTGATGGTCACAAAGAAGTAGGAGAGAGATATGCTGAATATCGCGGTTATTATGGGCAGGCTCACGGCGGACCCGGAGCTCCGGCACACGGCGTCCGGCATCGCGGTGACCTCGTTCACCCTCGCGGTGGACAGGCGCGTCAGGGCCGGCGAGGAGAGTACGGCGGACTTTATCGACGTGGTCGCCTGGCGGCAGACCGCCGAATTTGTCGCCAAGTACTTCAAAAAGGGCAAAATGATGGCGGTCGACGGCCGCATCCAGACCCGTACATATGAGGACAAGACCGGCGCCAAGCGCAAGGCGTTCGAGATTATCGCGAACAACGTGAGTTTCGCGGACTCGAACAGGCAGTCGGACGGCTCCGGCGGGTACGGGCAAGGCTACTCGCCCCGCCCCGCCCCGGGCGTCGAGACCGCTCCCGCGCCGGACGCGACAAACGCCGACGCGGACGACTTCTCCGTCATTTTGGATGGAGCGGGCGATCTGCCGTTCTAATCGCCCCACTTGATTTAGGAGGAAAAGCCAAATGGAAAAGACCGATAGGCCCGAGCGCCCCCAGCGCAGGAAGGGCCGCAAAAAGGTGTGCGCCTTTTGCGCCGCGCACACGGATATTATCGATTACAAGGACGTGACGCTCCTTCGCAAGTTCATCTCGGAGCGCGCCAAGATCCTGCCGAGGCGGGTCACGGGCACCTGCGCTGCGCACCAGCGCTCGCTCACCACGGCCATTAAGCGCGCCCGGTACATCGCGCTGCTCCCCTTCACCACCGACTGACGGGAGGCGCGTATGTTCGATAAATCCGGCGTCGCCATCAACGAGGACACTATAGCGCAAATCGCCGGGATGGCGGCCCTCGAGGTCGCCGGAGTGGCGGCTCTGCGCCCGCTTAAGAGCGGTCCTTCCCGCTTTTTGCCCAAAAACGAGTACCGCCGCTCGGTCGACATCAAGCGGGACAACGGCGTGCTCACCCTCACCGTGGGGCTCGCCGTAAAAGGCGGGGTGCGGCTGGGCGATGTCGCCCAAAACGCGCAGTTGGCGGTGAAAGACAAGGTCCAGTCTATGACGGGCAACGCCGTCTCTTCGGTGAACGTCCGCGTCGACGACATCATTTTCGAGGACAGCCCCGAACCCGCCCCGGCTAACTGACCGGCGCTGTCCCGGGCTAAAATTTCATAGCTAAGTTCTTCGAGGCGAGGTGTAACTCCTCACCGGCGGTGTTCCCCGCGACGCGCGGGGTCAGTCCGCTAACCGCCGTTCACAGGCGGCCGATTCGGTGAAATTCCGATACCGACGGTCACAGTCCGGAAGAGAGAAGACCCCGGCACCCGGCCGGGAAACTTGCAAGCAAAGCCTCGTGGAATACCCACGGGGCTTTATTGTTCGCTCTATTTGGAGTCCACTGTTCGCGCCGCCGGATTTTATTGCTCGCGTTACCCCGGAGCTTACCGCTCGCGCAACTCATAGGAGGTCTTACGATGTCCCACAAAAGCATAGTCAAAATGGCGCTCACCGCCCTCTTCGCCGCCCTCGCGTCGGTGTCGGTGTTGGTGCAGTTCCCGCTGATCCCCGCCGCGCCGTTCCTGCTCTACGATTTCGCCGACGTGATAATTATCCTCTGTACCCTGCTGCTCGGGATACTCCCCGGCACCGCGGCGCTGCTCGTGACCTGCTTCGTGCAGGCGTTCATCCTCGGCGGCAACGGGATAATAGGCTTCCTGATGCACTTTATCGCGTCGGAGGCTATGGTGCTCTGCTTCGGGCTTATTTGCCGCGGGAGAAAGTCCCCCGCCCGGCTCGCCGTCTCCGCCGTCGCCGCTACCGCCGCTATGACGCTGCTGATGATCCCGCTCAACCTCGTCTTCACCGGGATATTTTTGGGGACGGGCGTCTCCGCCGTAGCGAAGCTGCTCGTCCCCGCGATAATTCCGTTTAACCTGTTAAAAGCGGCCATAAACTCGGCGGCGTCCGCCCTGCTCTACCGCCCGGCGCGCGCTGCGCTCCGCAAAACCGGCGCGGTGGAGTAGCTGAGACAATACCGCGCGAGACCCGGCGCCAGGTGCCGCAGATTTTTCGTTAAGAGAAGGCAAAAAGCGCGCGGTGTTGCCCTAATCGTCGTAGTCCCGGTCGTGCTCCAAGACGGCCCCCGTCGCCGCGTCGATCACGTACTCGTACTCCACTCGGCCCTTGCTGAACTCCACCTCGTAAACGAGCCTGCCGCGCTCGTAGTCCCGCTCGACCTTCATACGGGTGACCTCGCCCTCGGAAAGCCCCGCGTGCTTCAGCGCCGCCGCCTTGGCGCCCTCGGTGCCTATATCCCCATTCCCGGCGGACGTCCCGCCCGACGGCTTGGAGGATGTTCCCGGCTGGGAGGATGTTCCCGGCCGGGACGGCGCAGCGGGCACGGAAGCCGTCCCCGAGCCGCCCACGTTGGGCTGCCCCTCCAGCACCTCGCCCGAATACGCGTCCACGCGGTACTCGTACTCCGCTCCGCCGTAGTAGAGGTCGACGTCGTAGTGCGGCGCGGCCTCGTCAAGCTCGGGGTCGGCGTCCGCCGTGACGGAGGAGTTGCCCTCGAGCCCGGCGTACTTCATAGCGGCTGAGACGGCGGCGTCGCAGCCTATGGGCATCTTCCCGGCGCCGGTCTTCAGCATATCTCTGAGCTCCTCCACCGTCAGGGCGGCCAGGGCGGAATAGTCGAGGCTCGGGTTCTTCTCGATCACCCGGTCGACTAAGTACGCCTTGCCCGAGGAGATGTTGTTCTGCTCCGCGCGGCTGTCCAGCCCCTTATCCGAGCCGAGGCTTTGGCTGAGCACCGACGCGTTGTTGGAAGCGCTCTTCAGCACCCCGTCCACCGCGCTGACAAGCTCCTGCTGCAGCCTCGCGGCGCGCTCCGCGTCCTTGTCCTCCACGGAGAGCAGTATCGCGGAGGAAAGCCCGTCCAAGTAACCCGCCCGCAGCAGCGAGCCCACAACCGCGTTCACCGCCACGGGGAGGGTAGTCCCCTCAAGATCCTTGCCCCCGTTCATATCGGAAAGCAGCTCCGCCGCGTCGGAATTGAGCGGCACGCACCGCAGCACCTTGCCCGCCTTATTCGCTCTCAGCTCCACGCTGGGGTTCACGTCAACCGAGACTATGCTCGCCACGGAATGTCCTCTCGAGTAAAGCGCGACGCCCGTCGCCCCGCCTATGACCAAGACCAGCGCCAACGCCGCCATCGCGATCGCTAACCCGGGGCGCCGTCTCTTCGTCGTATTCTCTTTTCCCGCCATTTGTAGTCCTCCTTCTTTCTGCCTCGGAAGCCGGAGCCGCACCGCCGGGAAATCGTCCGGGGCGACGTCCGCGAAACCCTGCCGCAAACGGCGCTCCACCTCGCTGTTCCTCATAACGCGGCTCCTCCTTCCAAAAATACGCGCAGCTTCTTAAGCGCTCTGTGATATTTAGACATCGCGGAAGATATCGGGACCCCGAGGACGCTCGCCACCTCGCGGAACTTCAGCCCCGCCACGGCGTGGAGCGTCACCACCCGGCGTTCCTCGCCGGAAAGCGCCGCCAGACCGTCCTGTAAGAGGAGCCTGTCCTCCGGGCGGACGCCGCTCTCCTCGGCCGGCAGGGCTTCCCACCTCTCCTCGGAGATGTCCTCCACCCGGGAGGTTCTCCGCAGCAGCGACAGGGCCCTGTTTTTGGCGATGGTGAGTACCCACGCCATCGCGCTCCCGCCGGGATCATAGCTTTTGGCGTTCTCCCAGACGCTGACGAAGGTCTCCTGAGTGACGTCCTCCGCGTCCGCCGCGTTGGAGAGGATCGACAGGGAGTAACCGTACACCGCTCCACGTGCCAGCCGGTACAGCCGCTCCAAACTCTCCTCGTCCCCCGACGCCACGCCCCGAAGAAGCCTTTCGGCCTCCGCCCCGGGGATAGCCCGTTCGTCTCGCATACCTTTCCGCTCCCGTCTACCCTATAAACGCGCAAGCGCGGCGTTTTATCGCAAACTTTTTGAAAAAATTTTTCTCTCCTCAATTATAAGACCGGCCCGGTCAAAATGCAAGCTTGACTTGAGGGCTCCCCCGTGCTATAATGAGTACACCAACATAGGGGAGGAAAGACAGATGGAGCACATCGTCACGCTGAAGACAAGAGATTTATGCGGCAGCCTGAAGGACGGCGGCTGCGGAGAGTGCAAGACTTCCTGCCAGTCGGCCTGCAAGACGTCCTGCGGGCTCGCCAACCAGCCCTGCGAGAACCCCGGGGAACAGACCCCCCGCGACTAAACGCGCCGCCCCCGGGCGGTGTTTTTGTAACATTATGGTACATCAGTTTAGGATGGGCGGGCTCGGCATAGCGGTCGACTCCTGCTCGGGGTCGGTGCACATTTTGGACGACGCCGCCTACGAGACGGTCTCCCGCTTCGGGACCGCGCCCCGCGACGCCTTGATCCGCGAGCTTTCCGCCGCGGGGTACGGCACGGCTGACGAGCTTTCCCACTGCTACGACGAGGTTGCGTCGCTTAAGGCTGACGGCAAGCTCTTCTCGCCCGACAGGTTCGGGGATCTCGCCGATAGAGAGACGGACGGCGCCGTAAAAGCCCTCTGCCTTCACGTAGCGCACACCTGCAACCTCAGCTGCGAATACTGCTTCGCCGGCGGCGGCAAGTACCACGGTCCCCGCTCGGTGATGTCATACGAGACGGGGGAACGCGCCCTCGACTTCCTCGTGGAGAGGTCCGGCTCGCGGCGCAATCTGGAGGTGGACTTCTTCGGCGGGGAGCCGCTTATGAACTTCGGCGTCGTAAAGCGACTTGTCGCCTACGCGAGGGGTCTTGAGAAAACGACCGGCAAGGTGTTCCGCTTCACCCTTACGACAAACGGGGTGCTGCTTGACGACGAGGTCACCGACTTCTGCAACCGCGAGATGTCCAACGTGGTGCTCAGCCTTGACGGCCGGCGCGAGACGCACGACCGCTTCAGGGTGGACCTCGCCGGGCGCGGCAGCTACGACCGCGTTGTCCCCCGGTTCCAGAGGTTCGTGGAGCGCCGCGGCGGCAGGGAGTACTACATCCGGGGGACCTTCACCCGATATAACACCGACTTTTCAGAGGATATAAAGGCGATGTTGGACCTCGGCTTCACGCGGCTCAGTATGGAGCCCGTGGTGGCCGACAAAGGCGACCCCGCCGCCCTCACCGAGGAGGACCTGCCCACCCTGTTCCGGCAGTACGAGGAACTGGCCGGGCTGATGAAGCGGCGCCGCGACGCCGGCCGCCCATTCCTCTTCTACCATTATATGCTGGACTTGGAGCACGGGCCGTGCATATATAAGCGGGTCTCGGGCTGCGGCTCGGGCTCGGAGTATTTGGCCGTCACCCCGGAGGGGGACCTCTACCCCTGCCACCAGTTTGTCGGGGACAAGGCATTTTTAATGGGCAACATCGCCGAGGGCGTGACCCGCCCCGATATACGCGGCGACTTCTCCCGGAGAAGCGTCTACCGGGCCCCGGAATGCCGCGACTGTTGGGCTAAATTCTACTGCGCCGGGGGCTGCGCCGCCAACTCCTACCGCTCGGGGGGGAATATAGACAGCGTCTACCCTCTCGGCTGCGAGCTTTTTCGCAAAAGAATGGAGTGCGCCGTTTACTTAAAGTGCGACGAGGCCCTGTCCGCCGGGCGCGGCAGATGAGCCGGACGCCGCTCCGCGATTTCCTCGAGGAGTATGCCGGAGCCGATAATACGCGCCTGCATATGCCGGGCCACAAGGGCCGGGGCGGCTTCGAGCGGTACGACATCACGGAAATCCCGGGGGCGGACATACTCTACCGCGCGGAGGGCGTTATCGGGAGCAGCGAGGAGAACGCCGCCGCCGCATTCGGCTCGGGACGGACACTTTACTCGGCGGAGGGGTGCACCCTCGCCATCAGGGCTATGCTGTTCCTCGCGGCGGGCTTCGCCGCGGAGAGGGGCATACCGCCCGTAATCCTCGCCGCGAGGAACGTCCACTCGTCGTTCATCACCACGGCGGCGATGCTGGCTCTGGGAGTCGCGTGGCTCCTTCCCGAAACGGCGGTAAGCGGTCTCTCTTTTACCATCACGCCCGGCGAGTTGGGCGCCGCCATTAGGAGTCTCCCCTCCCCTCCCGCCGCCGTCTACGTCACCTCGCCCGACTACTTAGGCAAAACTCAGGATATAGCGGCGCTCGCCCCCGTTTGCCGCGAATACGGCGTCCCGCTCTTGGTGGACGGGGCCCACGGGGCGTACCTGCGCTTCCTCGAAAAGGACCGCCACCCTCTGTCCCTCGGCGCCGATATGGTAGCCGAGAGCGCCCACAAAACCCTCCCGGTGCTGACGGGCGGAGCGTACCTGCATATATCTAAAACCTCGCCCCTCTTCTTCCGCGAAAACGCGGAACGGGCCTTCCGCTTCTTCGCCTCGACAAGCCCATCGTACCTGATACTGCGCTCCCTCGACGCCGTGAACGGGGAGCTATCGGGCGGCTTCCGGGAGGCGGTCGCGGAGGCGGCGCGTCGGGTAGCGCTGTTAAAACGGACCCTGCAAAGCGACGGCTGGGCTCTTTACGGGGACGAGCCGCTCAAAGTCACACTCCAAACCAAACCACGGGGTTACCTGGGGGTCGAGGTACAAGCCGCCCTCGCCGAGAGCGGCGTCGTGGCGGAGTTCGCCGACCCGGATTATGTAACCCTGATGTTCTCGCCCCGTAACGGCGGTGAGGACTACGGGCGGCTGTATGAGGCTCTGCGCTCCCTCCCCCGAAAACCGCCGATATTGGAGCCCCCTCCCCGCCCCGTTCTCCCGCCGGCGCGGCTGTCCGTAAGGGAGGCGATGCTCTCGCCCTCGACCGCGCTGCCCCCCGAAGCCGCCGTGGGGCGGGTATTGGCGGACATTCCCGCTGTCTGCCCGCCGGCGGTCCCGGTTGCCGCCCCGGGGGAGACGGTCACCGCCGAGGTCGCCGCCGCTATGAGGTATTACGGATACACAGAATGCCGGGTCGCCCGGCTGTAGAAAGGACAGACGCGTTATGTCGGTAAAATTTTCCGAGGAATTGGCCTCCCCCTTCCTGAAAGAGGGGGACTTGGCCGGGCTGCGGCCGCAGGTTTTAGCGGCCCACCGCGCGCTGCACGATAAGACGGGCCCCGGCGCCGATTTCTTAGGCTGGCTCGACCTGCCGGTAAACTACGACAGGAAGGAGTTCGCAAGAATAAAGTCCGCCGCCGCCAAAATCCGCGATGACAGCGACGTCTTAGTGGTAATCGGCATCGGCGGCTCGTACCTCGGGGCGCGCGCCGCGATAGAGTTCCTCCGCTCGCAGCTTTACAACGAGCTTGAGGGCTCCCCCAAAATTTACTTCGCGGGCAACGGGCTCAGCCCCTCTTACTTAAACGAGATACTGCGGCTCTGCCGGGGCAAGCGCGTCTCGCTTAACGTGATATCCAAATCCGGGACCACCACGGAGCCCGCCATCGCATTCAGAGTGCTGAGGGAGTACCTCGTGAACACCGTGGGCGAGGAGGAGGCCGACCGCCGCATATACTGCACCACGGACCGCTCGCGCGGCACGCTTAAAGCCCTCGCCGACTCACACGGCTGGGAAACCTTCGTCGTTCCCGACGACGTGGGGGGGCGCTACTCGGTGCTGACCGCCGTGGGGCTGCTGCCGATAGCGGTCTCGGGGGCGGATATCGACGCGATAATGGCCGGGGCAGCCCGCGCCCGCGAGAAATACCTCGAGCCCGACCTCTCGGCTAACGACTGCTACCGCTACGCCGCCATTCGCAACGCCTTTTACCGCAAGGGCAAGTCGGTGGAGCTTTCGGTCGCCTACGACCCCCGCTTCGCCACGCTGAACGAGTGGCTGAAGCAGCTCTTCGGGGAAAGCGAGGGCAAGGACGGCAAGGGGCTGTTCCCCGCCTCCGCGATATTCACCACGGACCTCCACTCGCTGGGGCAGTACATTCAGGACGGCGCCAGGCTGATGTTCGAGACGGTGCTGCGCGTCGCGGACCCGGGGGAGGACATCGTCCTTAAGACGGAGCCCGGCGACCCGGACGGGCTCAACTACCTCGCCGGGCAGACGGTCTCCTTTGTGGACGACGCCGCCTTTAAGGGCACGGCCAAGGCCCACACGGACGGCGGGGTCCCGGTGCTCACGGTCACCGCCGACAGGGCGGACGAGGGGGACCTCGGCGAGCTTATATACTTTTATGAGAAGGCCTGCGCGGTATCCGGGTATATTCTCGGCGTCAACCCCTTCGACCAGCCCGGCGTGGAAAGCTACAAGCACAATATGTTCACTATCTTAGGCAAACCGGGGGTATAAGGCGGGCAAAGTCCGCCGTTCGCATTAGTATTTTAGGGTAAGGAGTTGTTGATGATGGTTCGGTTGATAACGGGGCACAAGGGTTCGGGCAAGACAAAGCGGCTTATAGAGGCGGTTCACGACGCGGTGGAGCGCTCGGACGGGAACGTCGTCTGCGTGGAAAAGGGGGACACGCTGACTTACGACATCACCCATAAAGCCCGCTTGGTCGACGCCGACAGCTACGGGATATCCGGGTTTGACGCGTTTTACGGCTTCCTGGCGGGGCTCGCGGCCGGCAATTTTGACCTCACCCACGTGTTTGTGGACGCGACGCTGCGCATCGGCGGCAGGGACTACGCCGCTCTCGCCGAATTCTTGGGGCGGATAGCCGTCCTCTCGGATATTACGCACACTGAGTTCGTCTTCACTGTCTCGGCGGACGACTCCGAGCTGCCGGAGAAGGTGTTCCGGGTGGCGGAAAAGTTTTAGCCGGTGAGCATATCGCGGGTCGCCCGGCTGTCGGACGGCCCGTTTTTGTCTTGGCGGAATTATTCGGCGCCAATGCGGCGGGAAGGAGGGCTATGATGGCTTTCCTCGCTCATATAGCGGGCGACGGCGGGAGCAGGCGGGAGCAAACGCTGAGGGAGCACTCTCTCGGGACCGCGAGGTATGCGGGGTTATGTATCGGGGAAACCGCCGGGATCCGGAATATCGTCACCCTCGCGGGACTTCTCCACGATATGGGCAAGGCGAAACGCGAGTTCGCGGATTACTTGGAGGCCTCGTTCGCGGGCGAGCGGGTGGCGAGGGGCTCGGTTAACCACACCTTCGCCGGGGTGATATACCTGTTCGGGAAATACCACACGGACGCCTCAAGTCCTTATGAAAAGCTCACCTGCGAAATAATAGCCTACGCCATGGGGGCGCACCACGGGTTGTTCGACTGCGAAGACCTCGACGGGCAAAACGGGTTTATTCACCGCCTGAGGGCGGACAAGCGGGAAATCGGCTACGACGAGGCGGTCGGCAACTTCTTTAGCGAGGTGGCGAGCGAGCGCGACACCGACGGGCTTTTCTCGGGAGCCGTGGCCGAGACGCGGGATATTTTCGGGCGCTTATCCGCGACATACGGGGGCGAACGGGACAAAATATTCTTCCAGTTGGGGCTGCTTGTCCGGCTGGCGCTATCGGCGGTCGTTTACGGCGACAGGAGAAGCACCGCGGAGTTCGCATTCGGCGCCGCGTTCCCCCCGCCGCCGGAGGTAGCCTGGAGCGGGTATACCGAATACTTCGAGCAAAAATACTCGCGGCTGGAGAGCGACACGCCGATCAACCGCGTCCGGGGAGAAATCGGCGAGCAGTGCCGGGCCGCCGCCGAGAGACCGCCCGGCATTTACCGGCTGAACGTCCCTACCGGCGGGGGCAAGACCCTCGGGGCGCTGAGATACGCCCTTCACCACGCGGAAAAGTACCGCAAGCGCCGCGTAATCTTCATTATCCCCCTTTTGGGGGTGCTCGACCAAAACGCCGCCGTGATCCGGGAATACCTGAAGGACCCCGGCGCGCTGTCGGAGCACCACTCCAACGTTATCCGCGAGCGGCGGCAAGGCGAGGAGGCGGATAAGCTCCAATTCCTGACGGAAAGCTGGAACGACAGCCCCGTAATCATCTCGACCCTCGTCCAGCTGCTCGAAATACTGTTCGACGGGTCGACTTCCGCCGTTTGCAGGATGCAGGCGCTCCGCGACAGCGTTATAGTCATAGACGAGGTGCAGAGCGTCCCGGGGAAAACCGCGCTGATGTTCAATATGGCGCTGAATTTTCTTTGCCAATTCGCCGGCGCGACCGTGGTGCTGTCCTCCGCGACGCAGCCTTGCTTCGAGGAGCTGAAATGGCCCCTGAAGCTTGCGGCGGAGCCCGATATAGTCCGCTTGACGCCGGAGCAAAAAGCGGTGTTCCGGCGGGCCGAAATAACGGACCGCGTCGACAGCTACGGAATGACTATCGAGGAGTGCGCCGAATACTGCGAGGGCATAGCGAAAAACAGCGCTTCGCTCTTGGTTATCTGCAACACCAAGCGCGAGGCGCAGACGCTGTACGCGGCTCTTCTCCCGGCCGCGGAAGAGGCGGAGTGGGATATCTTTCACCTGTCCGCGTCGATGTGCCAGCGCCACAGGGTGGACGTGCTGAAGGCGATGCGCGGGAAGCTGTCCGCCGTTCAAAAAGCCGGGGTACGGGCGGCTCGGAAGGTGGTTTGCGTCTCCACGCAGGTTATGGAAGCGGGCATAGATATTTCCTTCGAGTCCGTCATACGCGTGCTCGCCGGCATCGATAACATAGCGCAGGCGGCCGGGCGCTGCAACAGGGGTAACGAGTACGGCGAGGCCGGTAAGGTATATCTGATTAACCTTAGGAATGAGAACCTGTCGATGCTCCGCGACATCGCGAGGCAGCAGGCGAGCGCCAAAAGCGCGCTCGAATTTGTAAGGGGAACCCCCTCGGAATCCGTTATCGGCGACGAGGCGACAAGGAGGTATTACCGCCGGCTTTTCGAGGAGTCGGAGCGGGATATACGCTACCCCGTGGAGCTTGGCGGCGGGACTTTGTACCTGGCAGACCTGCTGTCGAGGATGAAAACAAGCGAGGAAGCGGGTAAGACCAGCTTCTTCCGGCAGCCGTTCCTCACGGCGGGGAAGCATTTCCGGGTGTTCGACGACAACACGGTCGACGTCATCGTCCCCTACCGGGAGGGTAAAGATCTGATTGACGCGCTGCCGGGCGGCCGGGCGACAGAGTTCGAGCTGCCGCGCTATAAAGAGATACTCGGTCGCGCGAAGCCGTTTATCGTCAGCCTTTACGGGTGGCAGAAGGAGGAAATGGAGAGGGCGGGGGCGCTTTACTACCGCCTGGATAACCGCGTCCCGGTCCTAAGCGAGCGGGGCTACGACGCGGACGGGATCGGTGTCCCCGGTCGCGTGGCGGATATGGGCAAGGGGCCGCTTATTATATGACAAATACAGGTAAATAGAGTCAGGAGGTAAATATGGAGCACAGAAACTCGGTGGAATTTGAGGTGGCGGGAGAGTACGGGCTGTTCTCCGACCCCGCCACGCGCGCGGGAGGGGAAAAATTCTCCTACCAGGTCCCCACCTACGAGGCGCTGAAGGGCATTTTGCAGAGCATATACTGGAAGCCGACCATCGTCTGGATAATCGACAAGGTGCGCGTGATGAACCCCATTCAGACGGAAACCAAGGGGGTAAGACCGATAAAGTACGTCGGGACGGGCAACGAGCTCTCCTACTACACGTACTTAAAGGATTGCCGCTACCGCGTAAGGGCCCATTTCATCTGGAACGAGAACCGCCCGGAGCTGGCTGGGGACCGCGACGAGCACAAGCACCACAGCATAGCGAAGCGTATGATCGAGCGCGGCGGCAAGCGGGATATTTTCCTCGGCTGCCGGGAATGCCAGGGGTATGTCCTCCCACGCGGCTTCGACGAGGGGGCGGGCTTTTACGACGGGGTCCCGTGTTTGGATTTCGGTATGATGTACCACGGGATCACCTACGCCGACGAGGCGTATTCGGACGAGACGCGGGGCAAAATGAGCGTCCGCCTGTGGAGGGCGGTTATGAGGTACGGGGTGATCGAGTTCCCGCCGCCGTGGGAGTGCGTTCATAAGCCGGTGCGGGAGATGGAAGTCAAACGCTTCGGCGAGGGATACCGCAATATTTCTTTCTCGGACGAAAGGGGTGAGACCGATGTCCTGGATGACGCAGCTGTACGCGACATATGAGAATACGGCGGGAAAGAGCGGCTCCGCCGACCCCGTGACCCCGATCGCCCATATGTACCAAAAGGCGCAGGTAGAGGTGACCCTCGACGGCGCGGGTGGGTTCCGAGGAGCCGTAGCGGTCGACGCGAAAGACCAGGAGACGCTGATACCCGTCACAGAGGATTCCGCCGGCAGGGCGTCGGATAAGTCACCGCACGCTCTCTGCGATATGCTCCCATACGTCGCGGGCGACTACGAACGTTTCGCGGGGGACAAAGAGAGGAAAAAGAGCGAAGGGAAATACGTGAAGTATATCTCGGCACTCCGGGACTGGGTAAACTCCCCCCACTCTCACCCGACGGCAGAAGCCGTCTACGCCTATCTCTCCGGGGGCGGGCTGGTGAGCGACCTCGTCGCGGCGGGGCTTGTCCGCCTGACGGACGAGGGGACGCTTGACGGCGGGAAAATCTCCGGCAGCGCCTACGAGAACGCCTTGGTGCGCTTCAGGGTACTGAGCCGTGATGGCGCGGAGGAGCGCTGCTGGAAGGACCAAACTCTTATTAACGCGTACATCGATTACTATCTTTCGCGGCGGCAGGGGGACACGGATATCTGTTACCTGACGGGCGAGAGGCGGCCGGTCTGCGAAAAGCATCCCAAGGGGATTGTCGCGGCAAATTACGGGGCGAAGCTGATTTCCGCCAACGACAAGGAGGGGTTCACCTACAGGGGCAGATTTTTGACCCCGGACCAATCGTTCGCGCTGAGCTACGAAGCGTCGCAGAAGATCCACGGCGCTCTTACCTGGCTCGTGAAGACCCGGGGGGTTTACGCCGGGCAAAAGGACAGGAGGACTTTTGTCTGCTGGAACCCGAAGGGAAAGGAAACCCCCGACGTACTGGACGCGTTCGGCCTTGTCTCGCGCGAGGACGAGGCGGACGAGGCTTACGATATAGCTTCGTACAAAAGAAAGCTCGCGAAGACATTCCGAGGCTACACGGACCAATTCGACGCCGACGATACAGTCATCGTTATGGGCCTCGACGCGGCGACGACCGGGCGGCTGTCGATTACCTACTACAACGAGTGGACGGCGCCGGACTTTTTCGGGCGCGTTAGAAGATGGGGCGACGAATGCAACTGGTACATCGGGCGCGGCAAAGCACCCCGCGTGGAAACGCCGCCCTTTTACAGGATAGTGAATATAGCGTTCGGCACGGAGCGGGACAAGGTTTTTAAGGCGGACGATAAGGTCTTCAAGGAGCAGTCCGAGCGGCTGCTAAAGTGTATGCTTGACGGGCAGGCGATGCCCTCCGACATAGTCCGGGCCCTTGTCTCGCGGGCCTCCCGACCGACGTCCTACTCGGAGGAAAACCGCGAATATGTGCTTTCCACGGCGTGCGCCGTGTTGGTAAAATTTTACCGGGACCGGGGAATGGAGAAAGGAGAAAACGATTTTATGGAACTCGACCTTGAAAATCACGACAGAAGCTACCTGTTCGGGCGATTGCTCGCGGTCTGCGAAAAGGTGGAAAGATTGGCCATTGAGCGCGATGAGGACCGGGAGCGCGATGAGAACCGGGAGCCGAACGCCATCCGCCTGCAAACCGCCTACGCGAACCACCCCTTCCAAACGTGGAGGACTCTGGAGGAGCTGCTGAACCCGTATTTCCAGAAGCTCTACCCCGGGCAGCGGGCCAAATACCGGAACCTGATCGGGGAGATAGTCTCGGAGCTCTCGGAGCGGGACGAAAAGCTGCTCAACCAGCGCCTGTCAGAGAATTACCTCTTGGGGTACTATTTACAAAGAAGAGCGCTTAACGCGAAGAGCGAAGCGCAGAATTTAAAGGAGGAAAAAGAAGATGAGTAGTCTGCAAAACAAGATCGATTTCACGGTGTTGGTAAGCGTGAGGAACGCCAATCCCAACGGGGACCCGCTAAACGGGAACCGCCCCAGGACGACCTACTCCGGGCAGGGGGAAATATCGGACGTGTGCGTTAAGCGCAAGATCCGCAACCGCCTTCAGGATATGGGAGAGGCGATATTCGTGCAGTCCGCCGATCGCAGCGACGACGGATACACTTCTCTTAAAGAGCGTGCCTTGGGGACGATAGGGCAGTGCACGTCGCCCGACGACTATGCGAGAGCGGCATGCGAAAAGTGGATAGATGTACGGGCATTCGGGCAGGTATTCGGCTTTAAAAACCACGATGATAAGAAGAAGGGAAACGGTGTCAGTGTACCCGTAAGGGGGCCGGTATCCATTCACCAGGCGATGAGCTGCTCACCGGTGGACATCACGAGTATGCAGATAACCAAAAGCGTGAACAGCGAGCCGACCGATGACGGGAAGAAAGGCCCCGAAACTTTAGGACAAAAGCATATGGTCGAGTTCGGGCTATACCGCGTGAAGGGCTCGATAAACGTGCAGTTGGCGGAGAAAACCGGGTTTTCCGAGGAGGACGCGGAAAAGATAAAGGAGGCGCTGCGCACGCTGTTCATAAACGACGCGTCCTCGGCGAGACCGGACGGCAGTATGGAAGTCGTCGCGCTCTACTGGTGGAGGCACAACAACAAAATCGGGCAGTACTCCGCGGCTAAAGTGCACGATTCCTTAAAGATAACCTTAAAGGACGGTGTCGTTAACCCGTCGTCCGTCGGCGATTACAAAATAGAGTTAGAGAACCTGCCCGGTCTCGAGCCGGAAGTGATCCCAGGGGTATGAGTGAAATTTACGGCGAGGAAGACTACCTGCAGCTGTCGGGTATACAGCATTTCGCGTACTGTCGGCGGCAATGGGCGCTTATTCACATAGAACGGCAATGGGCTGAAAACGGGAAAACGGCTGACGGACGGATTTTCCACTCCGTGGCGCACGATCAGAATGTAATCGAGAAGAGAGGTAACACGCTCGTCGCCCATGGTCTGCCGGTTAAATCGGCCGAATTGGGATTTGGCGGGGAATGCGATGTCGTGGAATTTCGCAAGTCCTCCGACGGGGTAACAGTTCGGGGGTTTCCGGGGTTGTGGCTCCCTTATCCGGTAGAATACAAAAGGGGTTCTCCGAAGGAACACGACGCGGATAAGCTGCAGCTTTGCGCACAGGCTATTTGCCTGGAGGAAATGCTGCTTTGCGAAATACCGGGCGGGTGCCTCCTTTACGGGGAGCCCCGGAGAAGAACGGAAGTAGAATTTACGCGAGAGCTGAGAGATAAGGTATTCGACCTGTCGCGGGAAATGCACGATCTTTGGGAAACGGGGTACACTCCGAAGGCCCGGCCGCGCAAAAGCTGCTCCGCCTGCTCGCTAAACGAAATCTGCGTCCCGAAGCTCGACAGGGCGGGGTCGGTAGACGCCTATATAGAACGGAGCGTAGCTGAATAACCTTATGCGAAAACTGCTAAACACACTCTTTGTGACCAGCGAGGACGCCTTCCTATCCTTAGACGGGGAGACGGCAGTCGTCGAAATCGGCGGGGAAAAGGCGGCGCAGATACCGCTCCATACGCTGGAGGAGATCTTCTGCTTCTCGCGGCGGGGAGCCACGCTCGCCCTGATGGGCGCCTGCGCCGAGCGCGGGGTCGGAATGGCATTTTTCAGCCCGTACGGAAAGTTCCTGTTCCGCGTAGCGGGTGAGAGCCGGGGGAATGTGCTTCTGCGCAAGCGGCAGTACCGCGTTTCGGACAGCGAGGCGGAAAGCTGCCTTGTTGCGAGAAACTTCATCCTCGGCAAGGTATTTAACTGCCGCTGGAGCGTCGACAGAACGGTGCGGGACCACTCGTTGAGGTTAAACAGCGATTCCTGCGGGGACGCGGTTCGGTACCTCTCGGACGCGATCGACAAAATCAGGAAGGAAGAGGACCTGGACTCGCTCAGAGGCCTCGAAGGGGAGTGCGCGTCCGTCTACTTCGGGGTTTTCGGCGAGATGATCTTAAACCAGAAGGACGATTTTCGTTTTACCGGGAGAAACAGGCGCCCGCCCACGGATAGGGTGAACGCGATGCTGTCGTTCGGGTACGCGCTGTTGGCGAACGACTGCGCGAGCGCGTTGGAGGGCGTGGGGCTGGACGCGTATGTGGGTCTTATGCACCGCGACCGGCCGGGCAGAAAATCCCTGGCGTTGGACCTTATGGAGGAGCTGCGACCCGTGTTTGTCGACCGCTTAATCCTGACGCTGATCAACAACCGCCAAATTCAAAAAGAGCACTTTGAGGTAATGAGCGACGGCGCCGTAAGGTTCACCGACACGGGCAAGAAAAAATTTCTGACCGCCTGGCAGGAGCGCAAGAGCGAGACGATCACACACCCCTACTTACACGAAAAAATCCCCTGGGGCTTGGTGCCGTATGTCCAGGCGCTGCTGCTCTCCCGGCACCTGCGGGGTGATATCGAGGCGTATCCCCCGTTTCTGTGGAAATAGGGTGAATTATGCTTGTACTTATTACATACGATGTAAACACGGAAGACGGCAAGGGCAGGAGCAGACTGCGCAAAGTGGCGAAGCAATGCGTCAACCACGGGCAGCGGGTGCAAAACTCGGTATTCGAGTGCATAGTCGACGCGGCCGAGTTTAGAATGCTTAAGGCCAAGCTATTGGACCTGATCGACCCGGACAAAGACAGTCTGCGCTTCTACAGGCTGGGGAACGAATACAAAGACAAGATCGAGCACTACGGGGCAAAGCGGACATTCGACCAGGAGGGGGTGCTGATACTGTAGCGCGAACCGGAAGCTGACGGGATTTACCGGGGAGGTTCGCACCGGAAATCGAGAACAAACTGTCGGCAGGAATAAGGGGAAAGCACCCTTATTCAAACCGCTCGGAATGCAATTCGGGCTTCTTCGCAAAAATATGCTTAAGTCCGGCTGGCTTTTTGTGTATTTTTGCTGTCTCACCCCCCGCGGGGTGAGTGGATTGAAATAATTCCATTGGTGTAATTTACCCGATAGACGAGGTCTCACCCCCCGCGGGGTGAGTGGATTGAAATCGTCCGCGAACCTCAAAATCGTTGTACCGTCCATGTCTCACCCCCCGCGGGGTGAGTGGATTGAAATTTCACCCGCATTTCTTCTCGCCCTCCAGCATAGTGTCTCACCCCCCGCGGGGTGAGTGGATTGAAATTTCCGTATGCAACCATTCGACAGCCTCTTCATAGTCGTCTCACCCCCCGCGGGGTGAGTGGATTGAAATGCTGTATCAGATAATGCCCGGTCAATACCTTTTCGTCTCACCCCCCGCGGGGTGAGTGGATTGAAATTATACCTTGGGGTCTGGGGGCTTTGCCCCCAGCGTCTCACCCCCCGCGGGGTGAGTGGATTGAAATAAAACAAAGTCGGGAAGATAGCGCATACCGTTAGGTCTCACCCCCCGCGGGGTGAGTGGATTGAAATATCTTCGTACACCTCTTCTATCTCTTCAAATGCCGTCTCACCCCCCGCGGGGTGAGTGGATTGAAATGCACTCGATATACTGGTCTTTGAGCATAAACCGCGCGTCTCACCCCCCGCGGGGTGAGTGGATTGAAATATCCGCTTATGTATACCTTGACATGGACAACACCGTCTCACCCCCCGCGGGGTGAGTGGATTGAAATGAGAAGAACATTAAGGGCGTAAACGCGATGATGGTCTCACCCCCCCGCGGGGTGAGTGGATTGAAATAGGTAGACGGGGCATACGACCGCACCTATAATGGTCTCACCCCCCCGCGGGGTGAGTGGATTGAAATACAAGAGGAAATAGCGCAGAAGATAGGTTGTATCGTCTCACCCCCCCCCCCCCCGCGGGGTGAGTGGATTGAAATAGCGCGTCCGGCTTTTCGTATCGCTTGCCCGTGTCTCACCCCCCCGCGGGGTGAGTGGATTGAAATAACGTGGTCCACGTTTATAACCGGAAAGAGCCTCCACAAGTCCGTCCTCAAAAACTCCCGCGTCTCAAGCTTCACGTGCTTCATACTTCGTCCCCGTCTCATAAGTATAATAAAAGCACGGCGCGTTGCATCGTGCCTAAATATGCGATTGTAAACCTCTGGCTTCCCTTTAGCGTTCTATTTTCTGCAAATTAAACCCGCGATTAGTCATTCCGGTGATACTTGCATTTATTGTAAACTTCCACATAATCCTTGACTTTATAAACTTCTTTTGGCGCTGTCCATTTAGGAGCCTCGCCCAGAACGACCATGTGAATATCAAAACATGTTCCGTCTGAAATTGGCTCATTATTCATTAGAGGACATCTCACAGGATATTCAAAGTTCGGCATTATGAATCATCTCCAATGCTTTCCGGTAATTTTCCGTAAAATCAGCTTCTGAAAAAGCCGTTCGAATAAAACCCCCGAAGTTATCAACATATGTCGCGCCGCTATTTGAGATAAACCGCGTGTATTGTCCATTCCAGACATCGACTGAAAACACGGCGTCCATAATCCACTGTTTTGCCTGTTCCCTTGAAATACCACGACCGGCCTTGGAAAAATGCTCCTCGTCAAATCCAAGAGCGTCCACGTCGATTTTTTTCGCCGGAACATCAATGTGTTTAGCGTTTGGAAGTCTCAACGCCCTCCGTATGCTCTCCTTCAACTCTGCGTTTTTCTCAAGCTCTTTCCGCCTCTCAATCTTACCGCTTTCCTCGGCCCGTGTCCAGCGTTTGCTCCAAACATCCTGCTCGCGCTTACCTCCCCCCGGGTCGTACTCGACCGTGCAGTTGCAGTTGGCGTGGCGGCGGTAGACGTCGCGGGGGACGTTTCCCGGGTAGTCGTAAGTCCCCGCCATCCGGGAACACCACTCGCAGCAGTGCCCGTCCGTGCAACGGATTATCCGGGGGCGCAGCCCCGCCTTACTCTGGAACTCCGCGTTAACGCGGGCGGTATCGTCCACGGCGGCGTACGAGAAGGTTCTCATCGGGTCTTTCAGCACCCACAAACCGTCGGCGGTCTTATCGTAGCCGAAAAACTTTTCAACCAGCCCATCTATCCTGTCCGCCGCAAAATTCGCCCGGGTGGCTTTAAGCCCCAGCCCCGCTTGCTCGTTAAGCGACTGTTGCGCCAGCCCCGCGAGCTCCGCGCCGATTTCGTAATCCTTCAGCAGAACATCCCGCAGCAGCATAGTCTCACCCCCTGCGGGGCGAGTGGATTTAAGGGCTTTCCCAGGCTAAAATCAGTTAGAGAGAAAGTAATCCCACCTCGCGCTCCGCTACCTCCCCCTGACGCGCTTTATCAGGGAGAGGGGCAGGTACCGCCTCGCGAAGTAGCGGGCCTTCGCCTTTAGTCCGTCGTCATAGCGGTAGCCGTCCCGCTCACCCGTGAGCTTGTCCGCCGGGGCTGGGGCGGGAATGTAGACGAACCGCGGGTCGCGCAGAAACGCCCTCAGAGCCGCCTCATGACCCTCCACTGCGGGGACGAAGGTGAGCCCCGGTGCGAGGCGGGTTATCTTAGAATTGTAAAACCGACGGTCGAATATACGGTCGTAGAGGATCTGCTGCTTCGCGAAGTCCGCGTCAATCAGCTCGCGCGACGAAACCCCGACCGTCCTCATCTCCCGGCCCGTGACGTCCGCGATTACCCGTTTATACAGAGACAGCACGTCGCACCAGAGCACGGGGCGGTCAGAGGCGATGTGGTAGGTCTCGTCATACACCCCGGGGGTATGTAGCAGCGCCGCGATCCCGCGAGCCACGTCCTCGCCGCGGGAAAGGGTGGTGAGTTTCGGGAGCATATCTTTTTAATAGTTCCGCCTTATCTTAAAGACAGAGCGGCGAACTCCGATAGATTGGATCCATCCGGCTCCGGGGACATCTTCTCGCTGCGCGGGAGAGCTTTGCGGTACCGGGAGCTTGCTTCGGCTCCGCCGGGTTCGGGCGAGCCGGTCCGTTCCCTACCGGGAGGAAAATCCTTCTGCTTTCTTTAGCTATCGATGCTTTTCTTTTCCTCTCTCCCCGCGGCAACGTAAGGGAGGAATTTGGAGAGAGGTAAAAGAAAAGCTTCGCAAAAGAAAAGGAGCTCACGCACCAACCCCTTACCGGGCTGTTCCGGCAGCTCGCGGACGAGGGGCTGAGTAGTTCCCGGGAACTATCAGCTGACGCCCCTCGCTGAGTGGTTGCGTGGTAGCCGCCACCTGTGCCGTTGCCCTTGCGGTTCGCTTTCACGGGGGCAGCCCGGAGATCCCGCCGGCGCCGGCTCCGGAACCTCGCCGGTGTCATTCTGAGCTTACCGAGTCCGGTACAAAGGCTCGCAGATGTGGGGGCGGCTCGCCGATATCGTTTAGGGCTTGTGGGTGCGGGATAGCCTTTGTCCGCCGGTTCGGGGGCTCGCGGGTGCGCGGGGAGCCCCCGCCTGGAGCCCGGGGACTACTTCTCGCTGCGCGGGAATAGCACGAAGGCACCGTCACCCCCGGTACGGTGTGCCGCGCCTGTGTTATTTGGGGCTTGCGGGGTCCTATACTATAGCCCCGCCGGTTTGGGGGGCGGCTCGCCGCTGTCGTTCGGGGATCGGAGCTTCCGGGCAGCTTTTGCCTGCCGGTCCGGGTATGCTTGCCGTATTCGTTCGCGGCATTCCCGTTTGTGATAGAATCGAGCCTGCCGGTTAAGGCAGGCTCGCAGATATACAGGAAACCACTCCCCCGTGGAGGAACCCCTACTTCCTGCGCGGCAGGAACGGCAGCACGCGGCGGGCGGTCCGCTTGGCGGCGCGCCAGGCCCGGGAACGCAGGGGCAGCTCTAACAGCGGCAGCAGCTCCGCGAAGCCGTCCCCCGCCTCCAAGCGCTTATAGAATTTCCCCCTGTTGGGGTGCGGGCGGGGAGATATGCGCGAGTCGCGGTTGGAGCGGAGCAGCGCCACGGGGTCGGCGGGCTCAAGGCGAAGCTCGTCCGCTATCTCCGAAAGGGCTTTTTCACCCCTTTCCGTGTGAACCAAAATTACCGACGCGCCGGCGTCGTCGTCGAGATCGGGGCAGACGTTCTCTATGCCCCACAGGTCGCCTACGGTGATGTCCGCGGCGCAGCCCGGGGCCTTCATCACGCAGTTGTGGCAGGAGGGGCGAAGAGTGATGGGTGCTAAAAACGTCTTCATATACGGGTCTTCGTCGAACTTACAGGTGTACTCCTTCCCGTTGGCGAACGATATTCGCATTGAGTAATTCTTCCACCCTGCGAACTTCGTGCGGAACCTCGCCTCGCTCACGGGGGCGCCGTACTCCTCCTCCCGCATATCGAGGTAGCGCCGCCAGACCACCGGCGAGGGCACCCCGTGGCAGAGCAGGTCCACCGTCAGCAGGCGGTCGTAATCCCTGCCGAGGTAGGCTTTAAGCCCCGCCACCTTGCACGCCGTCCCGCTGTAGAGGACGTACCGCCCGGCGTCGAGAGCTTCCTTCGCCTCGCGGTAGCAGTCCTCGGGGCGGCTCTCAAGATACTTGCTCCCCCGCATACGGGCGACTTCCTCCTCGGTCTCGCCCTTCACCTGACGGGCTAAAAACCGCTCGTCGAACGCCGCCCCGAACACGACCCCTCCGCACCGCAGCACCCGCCGCGCCAGCGGGTAGAATATCCCTCCGGAGGAGCTTGCCGAGCGGACGTCCGAATCCGTAGTATACCCCCCGTATGAAGCCTTGAGCCGGGGCTCGGGGGGCTGTTTCGCGTTCAGCACCGGGCAGACCGCGTCGCAGCGCCCGCAGCTCACGCATTTAGCCGGGTCCGCCACGGGGTAGAGGAACCCCTCCGCGTCCGTCCGCAACGCCAGCGCCCCCGTGTGGCAGACGGCAACGCACGCCCCGCAGCCGGTGCACCGGGATTTGTCCTTAACCGTTATCATTAGCTAATCCTCCTAATTAAGAGCTTTCCTCAAAAACTCCCTCGCCCGTTCGCGTTCTTTGCCGAGCTTTACATAGGCGGCGGAGTAGTCGCGCTCGAAGGGGTCGCAGCGGATGCCGTTCGTCGCGTACTTGCGGGATAAATCAAACTTGCCGAACAGGGTGTCCAGCCGGGAGTTCATACTTGTATCGCCCGTAAAGTCGACCCTGTCGTAGACCAAGAACGGCACGCCCATCAGAAATGAGAACACGCTCGCGTGGAAGCTGTCGGTGAGCACGATTTTGGCACGGCTGATGAGGTACACGAACTCGGCGGGGCCGACGCTGCAGTAGAACTCCGGCGCCGCCGGGTCCACAAGCCGGTAGACGGGGTCTCTCCCCGCGAGGCGGCGCAAGTCCTCCCGGGCGCGCTCCGAGGGCCCGCCCAAAAAGTAGGTAAGCACGTAGGGGCGGGAGAGATCCGGGACGCGGCGCGGCGGCTCAGCTATGCTCTCCCAGCGCCCGCGGGTGAGCATCAGGGCGGGGTCTATCAGCACCTCGGCGTCCCGCCCGGAAAGCTCCTTCACTATGCGCGCCCCGGCGTCCTCGCGGACGGAGAGGGCATTGAATTTGGGCAGCTCCTCCCTGTAGGGGGCCCGCTTCTCCTCGGGCACGCTGTACACCCCGAAGCTCGCGGAAAAGGCGATTCTCTTCTCCGGCGGGGCGAAGGAGAGCAGATATTTTTCGTAGCCGGCATCGTCGAGCCAGGTCGGGTTCCATATCTGATCGCTGCCTACTATGAAGTAGTCGTACGCCCCGGGCGGAATGTCGTCGGGCATCCCGTAGCCGCTCCACGCTACGCGGCGCCCGTTAAAATCCCTCATCCGGGAGGTCTCGTTCTTTATTATACGCTTTCTCACAAAATTTCGCAAGACCGGAATCGCACCGCTTTTGAGGCGCACCGTCTCGGGTGTGACCCCCGCCTCCCGCAGCATCTCCTGCACGGCGTAGTTCTGCAGCCTGTTGCCGATGTTGTAGCAGACCAAAGTGAGTATCGCCGCCGTTTTCCCCGGCATAAAAGTCCCCCTCCGCGCCAATTATAGGGTTTATTATAATTGCCCCCCCCCCCCCCTGTTGTCAAGAGGGAATTTCGCGATTTTTGAAAATTTACTGTAAAAAGCCGCTCCTTACCGTATCGGCAGGACGGCGCGCAGCGCCCTGTGCCCCCAGTGAAGCACCTTCGCCAACGGTTTCGGCGGGAACTTCATCCCGCGTGACTTGGCGAAGCGGGAGACGGACCGCTCCATCTGGTCGTGCGGACCGCCGGCGATGTAGTGTACCTTGCAGCGGAAGCGGTGCTTCTTATAAATCTCCGGGTTGAAAACCTCGGTGAACGCGTCCAACTTGCCGATGGCGTCGAGCGTCAGCTGGGTGCGCATACACTTGTTGCATTTTGAGCAGTTCTTGGCGCCGGGCATATCGGCGACGCAGACGTTGAGGTGGCGGCGGGCGAAGTCCCAGTCGGCTATGAGGGCGGTCTTCTCCCCTCTCGTGTACTCGCAGCCGTCTATCACAAGCTCGAAGATTTCGGTTGAGATTAAATGAGCCATATACGACTCGGAGAACTCCGCTATGTCGAAGTCCCTGGTCTTGCGGTGGAACTCGGCTATCTCCTCGTATGCTAAGTTACTCGAGGTGTAGTACCGGCGTATTGCCCTTTGCAGGCTCAGCACGCAGGAGTATATCGAGAGGTAAACTATTATCTGCGAGCTGCCAATCGTATTTGCGAACGCGTGGTAATTGGAATTAACGAGGTGCAGCGGCAGCCCCAACTCCCGAACGGCGTCGCCGTTCAGCTTCGCCCTGTCGTTGTAGAGCCGCTCCGTTTCCTTGTCGGCGAAGTCCCCGTGGGTGCCGGAGTTCACAAAGAACAGCGCGTTGATGCGGAAGGCGGGGTCGGTCTCCTTCACGAAGTTGTTGTAAATGGTGGTGAGCGAATCCACCCCGCAGGACGCTCCCGTCCCCACGAGACGTTCCTTCTCCCAGGGGGTGACGGTGTCGAACCCCGCCGCGCTGATGTTCACGGGGCGGGTGTAGTCGGAAAACAGGTCGAAGATCCGGGTGATGTAGCGCCGCGTGTTGTGCCAGAGCCTCGGCGAGACGTTGCCCTCGATGCGCACGTCCTGCCCGTAGTGCATACCGAGGTAGACCGGCGCTAAGACAAACGGGTCGTAGACGTTCTCCGCCAACATATCCCCGTCCTCCTCCCTGACCGAGACCCACATAGTCTTCTCGGGGAAGGGGTTCTTAATGCCGGTCACGTCGAAGTCGCACGCGAGGTACTTCCAGCCGTCCTTTACATAGCTGCGCAGGTTAGATAGCGTAAACACAAAACCACTCCTATCATAATATTAACATTCATTATAAATGCCCCCCCCCCCCCCTGTTGTCAAGAAAAATTTAGCGGTTTTTTGAAAATCGCTATAATTGGGATAAAAACAGGCGGGTTTGGCGGCCTTTCCAAGGGGCCGGGAGCCTGTCGCCCGCGCGGGGGCGGCGGTTTGACTTACCCGCGAAAGGGGGAGCGCTCGCTCACACGGGACGGCGATTACCCGTTGACAAAGCCCCGCTCCTCCGCTACAATGTAAGTATCAGATAAAAGGAGGACAGGCTATGTTACAACGGCGGCAGCACACGGATAAATCGGTCGTGCGGGAGGGGGCTAAGCCTCCCCGGGCGTACTACATCCCCTTCTCCTCGCGGGAGCGGGCTTTGGCGGGGCGGCGGGAAGAGAGCGAACGGTTCACCCCGCTGAACGGCGAGTGGTATTTCCGCTATTACGAGAGCTTCGACGACCTGCCGGACGACCTGCCGGAGGAGCGCGACTTTTCCGGCTGGGGGACCATTCCCGTACCGTCCTGCCGGCAGATGTTCGGCTACGGCTCCCCGCAGTACACTAACGTGCGCTATCCCATTCCCTTCGACCCGCCGCGCGTCCCGGACCGTAACCCGACGGGGGTGTACGCCCGCACCGTCACCCTTGAGCCGGAGCCGGACGAAGAGTACTCCGTCGTCTTCGAGGGGGCGGACTCGGCTTTATACTTTTATGTGAACGGGGAGTATGTCGGGTTCTTCGAGGTGTCGCACATCGGCGCGGAGTTCGACGTCACCCCGTATCTGCGGCGGGGCGAGAACACACTGTTGACCGTTGTGCCGCAGTGGAGCGTGGGGACATACTTCGAGGATCAGGATAAGTGGCGGCTCTCCGGGATATTCCGCGATGTGTACCTGCTCCGACGGCCCGCCTCCCACGTGGAGGACATCGTGGTGAGGACCGACCTCTCGGCCGACTACCGTAAGGGCTGTATCGAGGTCAATCTAACGGGCTGTACCGCGGGCGAGGCGGAGCTTATATCCCCCGGAGGGGAGACCTTGGGCAAGTCGGCCGTAGAAAACGGGGCGGCGTGTTTTACGGTAGAGGAACCGGCGCTCTGGAGCGCGGAAAGCCCGGCGCTTTACACCGTGCTGCTCCACGCCGGGGGCGAATTCATCGCTCAGAAAGCGGGCTTGCGGCGCGTCGAGATAGTCGACTCCGTGATGCTGATTAACGGGGTAAACGTGAAGCTGAAGGGCGTCAACCGGCACGATTTTAACCCCCGGACGGGCTTCGTCTGCCCCCCGGAGCAGCTGCGGGACGACATACTTCTTATGAAGCGGCACAATATCAACGCGGTAAGGACTTCGCACTACCCCAACGACCCCAGGTTCACCGGGCTTTGCGATGAATTGGGGCTGTACGTGGTGGACGAGGCCGACATAGAGACCCACGGCGCGCCGTTTAATTACGCGAACTCGGACTTATCCAATATCCTCGCGGACGACGAGAGCTACCTCCCGCAGTACGCGGCGCGGGTAATGTCGATGGTGGAGCGGGACAAGAACCACCCGTCGGTGATAATCTGGTCGATGGGCAACGAGGCGGGCTTCGGGCGCAACTTCGAGGAGGTCCTGCGGCTGACTAAGGCTCGCGACCCCGGGCGGCTCACCCACTACGAGGGGGCGGGTCACAGGGAGCATTACGCGGGCACCCGCGTGGACGGTGGAGACTTCTACAGCAGGATGTACCCCTCCCCCGCCGAGTGCCTGGAGTACTTGGAGAAGGGGGACAGTCGCCCGCTGTTCTTATGCGAATACAGCCACGCGATGGGCAACGGACCGGGCGACTTAAAAGAATACAGGGATATAATGTACCGCAACCCAAACTTCGCGGGGCAATTTGTCTGGGAGTGGTACAACCACGGGCTGTACGGCGGAGAGACGCCGGACGGGAGGGCGAAATACTGCTACGGCGGCGACTTCGGCGAGACGCTCCACGACGGGAACTTCTGCGTGGACGGGCTTCTTCAGCCCGACCGCACACCCACGCCGGGGCTTTTGGAGCTAAAGCAGGTGTTCTTCCCCGTGGAAGTTGCGCGGGTGGCGGCCGGGCGGTACGGTATATGCAACCTTATGGACTTCACCGGGCTCGGGGCGCTCGGCTGCCGGGTGGAGTTTACCGGCGGAAACACCCCCGCCCGCGAAATAGCCCTGCCCGACGTGCCGCCGCACGGCGTGGGCGAGATTACTCTTGACGAGCCGGAGGGCGCGGGGTACGTCAGGTTCGTATTCAGCAACAAGACGCTGCCGGGCGTCCCCGTCGGGCAGGAGATGGGCTTCAGGCAGGTTAAAATCCGGGAGATATTCCCCAGCGAGAAAGAGTTGGACTCCGCCCGCCCCGCCGGGGGCGAGATATCCGTGGAGGAGACCGCCGCCGCCGTGACGCTCGCCGGGGCGGACTTCCGCTACACCTACGACAAGCGGAGGGCGGCGTTCTCCTCGGTTACGGCGGGCGGCCGGGAGCTGCTCTCGGAGCCGATGAGCTACAGCGTCTTTAGGGCGTACATAGACAACGAGACGCGCTACAGTGCGCTGTTCGACGAGGTGGGGCTTCGGTACGCGGAATCCTACGGTCACGAGACAATGGTAGAACGAAACGGCGGCGCGGTGGTAATCAAGACCCGCTTCACCCTCGCCGCCCCCGCCGTGCCGCCGATATTACAGTGCGATGTCACCTGGGAGGTGGACCGCGGCGGGAGGATAAAGTGCTTCATCTTAGCGAGCGCCGGCAGCGGAATAAAGTTCTCCGAGGACTGGGGCGCGGAGCGGGACTCTTACAGAAGGACGGAGAAGTATATCCCCTACCTGCCGCGCTTCGGGGTCCGGCTCGTCCTGCCGCGGGACTGCCGGAATGTCGAGTACTACGGGCCGGGACCGGGACAGTGCTACTGCGATATGGACGCGGCCTCCTACACGGGGCTTTTCCGCAAGAACGCGGACGGGATGTACTTCCACTTTATCCGCCCGCAGGATAACGGCAACCGCCACCTGGTAAAATATGCCAAAGTAACCGACGGCGGCGGGCGGGGGCTGCTCCTCGTCTCGCCGGAGGGGGTGGACTTCTCCGCTCTCCCCTACCCGTCCGAGCTGTTGGCGGACACCCCGCACGACTGGGAGCTGCCCCGGAGCGAGGCGACCTACGTCAACATAGACTGTCTGCAGACCGGCACCGGCTCCGCCTCCTGCGGTCCTGAAATAGCGGACCGTTACAGGCTGAACTGCAGGAAGTTTTCCTACTCGTTCTCGCTACAGCCGGTGAAATAGCGCGGGTTTAGCCCTCCGGCGGACTTGCCGGGGGGCTTTTCGCTCGCCATTTATGGTGAAATTGCCTTGCTTCGCGGGTAACACTGCGGTGCCGGGGGCTTGTTCTGGCTTGCCTGTTATGGCGCATTTCTTCTCGCTGCGCGAGGGCGGCTTATTTGATTTCCCCGGCGCGGCTGGGGAACGGTGTCCGCTTTTCTTTTCTCCGCCGACGGGCGCGGCGGTCCCCCGCCTTTGGCTCCGCCCGGCTCCGGGGGCTGCTGCTCGCTAACGCGAAGTTAGCTTTCTAATTCTTCCCAGCCGGGCTGGGGGACGTTGTCCGCTTTTCTTCTCTTCGCCGACGGGCGCGGCTGAAAGAAGAAAAGCGGACAGAAAAGAAGTTCAGCGCGCCGGCTTACTTCAACGCCGAACACTGGGAGATTATGGGGTAGCCGCCACCTGCACAGCAGCCCTTATGCCTACGAGGGTAGCCCGGAGATACCCCCAACGCCGGCTCCGGGACCTCGCCGTATTCATTCAGGGCTTACCGAGCCCGGTACAAAAGGCTCGCCGATTCGGGGCGGCTCACCACTATCGTTCGGGACTAGCCGCTTCCGGGTAGCTTTTGCCCGCCGGTCGGGGGCGGCTCGCGGGAGTGCAACAAGCCCCGTTGCCAGAAACCCGACAGCTCGCCGGCGCAAGGGTAGCCCGGTAGCTACCGGCAGCCCCCACCCCGGGCAGCGCGGCGCCTCACACGGTAACCCAGCGGCGACAGGCAACCCCCCACCCCGGAAGCACTGCGGCTCGCGGGATAGCTCGGTGGCGCCGAAGGCTTTCTTGACTCCGCTCCGCTTACCGAGTAGCACGACAGCTACCCCATACAGGAAGGAAGGTTCCCTGCATATCTGCGAGCCCACTCCAACCGCCAAGCAAAAAGCTATCCCCACAGAGCCGAGCTCAGTCCGATAGCGGCGAGCCTACTCTAACCTGCGAGCCTTTTGTAACGGGCTCGGTAAGCTTGGAATGACCCCGGCGGGGGTCCCGGAGCCGGCGTCGTCGGGATCTCCGGGCTACCTCCGCGTCAGCGACCGCAAAAGCTGCGGTATAAGTGGCGGCTGCCCCATAACCTCTCAGTATTCGGCGTTGGAGTAAGCCGGTCCGCCTGAACTTCTTTTCTGTCCGCTTTTCTTCTTTCAGCCGGACCGTTCCGGCGCAGAGAAGAAAAGCGGACATCGTTCCCCAGCCGCGCTGGAAAAAGCGAGAAGGGTGCCCCCGCGTAGCGAGAAGAAGCCCCCGGGCTCCCGGCAGGGGCTTGCTGTATTCCAGCGAGCTTACCCCTAACCGGCAGACAAAAGCTACCCGGAAGCGCCGAGCTCCGAACGATAGCGGCGAGCTTGCCCTAACCTGCGAGCCTTTTGTACCGGTCACGGCAAACCCCGAATGAATACGGCGGGATTCCGGAGCCGGCGCTGCCGGGACCACTGCACCAACCTCGTAGGCACAAGACCTGCCGTTTAGGTGGCGGCTACCCCATAACCTCTCAGTGTTCGGCGTTGAAGTAAGCCGGCGCGCTGAACTTCTTTTCTGTCCGCTTTTCTTCTTTCAGCCGCGCCCGTCGGCGAAGAGAAGAAAAGCGGACAACGTTCTCCAGCTCAGCTGGGAAGAATTAAAAAGCTAACTTCGCGTTAGCGAGAAGAAAGCTACAGATAAGAGCGGAGCCAGAGCTAACGGCACTACAAAGCTCTCCTGCGAAGCGGGAAAAGCCCCCGGACCCGGGCGGAGCCAAAGTTAACGGGGCCCGCCGTGCCTGCCGGTCGGGAGAAGAAAAGCGGACATCGTTCCCCAGCCCAGCTGGGAAAAACTAGAAGGCTAACCTCGCGTCAGCGAGAAGCAACTCCCGGAGCCGGGCGGAGCCAGAGCGAGCCCCCGGTACCGCAAAGCTCTCCCGCGAAGCGAGAAGCGACCCCCCGGTGCCGGGCGGACCTGAGCGAGCTCCCGCCACCGCCAAGCCGCCCCGCGCAAGCGGGATTAACCTCCCCCAACCATCGGGAACAGCCATAGCCTGCCGGCTCCCGGCAGACACCCCAAAAATATCTTGCTTTTACCCGCCGCTTGCGGTATAATGGGAGTAGCGTTACAAGGGGGAGGCGGTGCTCTACGCGGAGGCTGACGGGGCTGATTTTGGCGGCGGCGTTAGCTGTCTGCCTTTGCGGGTGCTCGGGCGGGGACTACATCTCCCTGTTAAAGGCCCCTTCGAGCCCCGAGGAGCCGCGTGGCATCGCGGCGGCGCTGAACAGGGCCGTCAAAGGGGAGTATACCCTGCGCTACCCCGCCGAGGGGGAGCACCGCGGCGCGCTTACCCGCTTCGACCTTGACGGGAACGGGGCGACCGAGGCGGTCGTTTTCTACAGCACCCGGGACTCCGACGGCGTTGTCACTATGCACTTGGGACTGCTGCGGCGCGAGGGCGGGGACTGGATTATGACGAGCGACCAGCGCGCGAGCGCGGCGGGGGTGAACTTCGTCTCCTTCCGCGACATAGACCGCGACGGGGTCTGGGAAATAGTCGTCAGCTGGAACGGGGGCGCCTCCGGCACGCTGCTCGCGGTGTACAGCTACGAAGGCGGAGAGTTGGTCGCGAGGTTCTTGGACGAGTGCCTCGCCCACTTTATATACGACGCCGACAGCGACGGCGAAGAGGAGCTTCTGGTGATCAGCGACAAGGAGCCGGGCGAGAACAAGCCGGGCGGCGGGGAGCGGGGCGTCCCGTCCGCGTTTCTCTACAAATTGGATAAAGGCGGGGTGAAGTTGCTGTCCTCCTGCGGGGTGGAACCGTCGGTTGTCGAGTACGGCGAGCCGTTTTTAAGCGAAGTGGGCGGCTTTTCCGCCGTGGTGACGGACGGGTTCTTACGCGGCGGAGCGGCGGTGACCGAGGCCTTCGTCTGGGGGGCGGGGACCCTCCGCAACCTCTTTTTCGACGAGGAAACGGGGAAAAACACCGCCACGGAACGGGCGTCGGGGCTGCCCTCCAAAGACATAAACGGCGACGGGACGCTGGAGATTCCGAGGACCGTCGCGCTGCCGTTCCCGGAGGAAGCCGGGTCCACTTTCCTCGTGCGCTGGGAATGCTTCACCCCGGACGGGTTCCAGCCATCGGGGCTGTCACTCTGCAATACAGAAGACGGGTATATTGTTGATATCCCCACGGACTGGGAGGGGCATATCACGGTGGCGAGCAAGGACAACCTGCGGGAGCGCATAGTCTACCTTTGGGACGCCGAAAGGTCGCTCACCACCGAGGAGCTTTTCCGGGTAAGGGTCTTTTCCTCCGACGACTGGGAGAACGGCAACCGAGGACGCTGGAGGGAGCTCCTTTCCTCCGGGGACTCGGTGTACGCGGGAGCGGTAACCTCCGGCGTGGAGGGGTACGCCTTGCGCTTCAGGGACCTTAAGACGGGCTTCTCACTATTATCTTGACGGGAGGGACCGCGCTGTGAAGAAAATCCTCATTGTGGAGGACGAAGAGCCTATACGCGAGTTCGAGGTGATCAACCTGCGGAGGATGGGCTACGAAGTCGCGGAGGCCGGCACTGGCGAGGAGGCCCTTGCTCTCTACGACGCCGACCCGGAGAGCTTCGACATAGCTCTCCTTGATATAATGCTGCCGGGTATGGACGGCTACAAGCTCTGCAAGGAGCTGAGGGCGAGGTGCCGGGAGCTCGGCATTATTATGCTCACCGCGAAAACGCAGGAGATGGAAAAAATCAGCGGACTGATGCTCGGCGCGGACGACTACATCACCAAACCCTTCAGCCCCACGGAGCTTAGCGCGCGGGTGGATTCTCTCTACCGCCGTGTGGAAATGCTGAAAGAGAAACCGAAAAGCGACGGCATCACACGAAGCGGGGAGTTTACCCTCGACGCGAGGCGGAGGACTTTAAGCAGGAACGGCGTGGACATAGAGCTGACGGGCGTGGAGTTCCAGATTATGGAATATCTTATGAGCAACCCGGACAAGCCCCTCGCCCGCGCGGATATTCTGAGGACCGTGTGGGGGGACGAGTACAGGGGCGAGGAGAAGACGGTGGACGTCAACATAAGGCGGCTGCGCGTGAAGATCGAGGACGACCCTTCTCACCCTAAACACCTGCTGACGGTCTGGGGAGTGGGCTACAGGTGGGTCGGCTGAGCCCCGTAACGCGGGACAGCGGGAAGAAGCGCGGCTTCAGGATAAACTCCATCACAAAACGCTGGCTTATAAACGTCCTCTCGGTGGTGGTGCTCTCCGTGGTGGCGGCGGAGGCGGTGATGTTCTTCCTGATAAGGAACCTTTACCGCGACGGGGCGAGGGACGCCGCGAGGGACTGCCTGCAGCCTTTCGAGAGCCTGGCAGTCGCGTCCGGCGAGGAGTTTTACGGGAAAGCCGCCGAGCTTATCAAGGATTTCCGCTACTCGTCGCGTATGGAAGTGCAGATTATAAACTCCGAGGGGGGGCTCGTGCTCTCCACTCTGGGGCTCGCGCCCTCGGAAACCGGTATGCCGGATTATAAGGCCGCCCTCTCCTCCCCCGACGGGTACGCGACCTGGGAGGGAAAAAGCGACGCGGGGGAGAAAATCTGCGCCGGCACTATGATACTGACCGACTTCGGCGAGGGGTCGGCGGGCGCGGTGAGGTACATCTACTCCCCGGCGGCGGTAAACAGACGGATCTTTGTGATATACGCCATTTCCCTCGCGGTGGGGCTCGTTATTATCGCAATAGCGGCGCTCTCGGGCGTGTACTTCGTGAGGGGGATAGTCACCCCGGTGAAGAGGGTCACGGAAGCGACCCGGCGCATCGCCGCGGGCGAGACCCACGTGGCTCTCAAGGCGGACGGCGGGGACGAAATCGCCGAACTCTGCGAAAGCATTAACGAGATGGCGGACGAGCTGCGCAACGGCGAGACGCTCAAGAACGACTTCATCTCCGGGGTGTCACACGAGCTGCGCACCCCTCTGACGGCGATAAAGGGCTGGGGGGAAACGGTGCTGACCTCCGTAGGCACCGACGACGAGATTGTCCGCCACGGCACCGAGATAATTTTGGACGAGACGGACAGGCTGCAGGGGCTGGTGGAGGAGCTGCTGGACTTCTCCCGTATGCAGTCGGGCAAGCTGACGCTGCGACCCGAGCCGGTTAACGTCGTGGAAATATTGGAAAGCGTCACGGAGATGTACCGCGAGGCGGCGGCAAAGCAAAACGTGGAGCTCACCTATGTGCAGACGGTCACCTCAGCCGTGGTTACAGCCGACAAGGACAGGCTGCGGCAGGTGTTTATCAACATCCTCGATAACGCGGTGAAGTATTCCAAGGACGGCGGGAGCGTGACGGTAGGCGCGGTGACGGAAAGCGGCTGCGTGCGCGTCACGGTGAAGGACAACGGCGTAGGGATAGCGGCGAAGGACCTGCCCCACGTCAAGGAAAAATTCTACAAGGCCAATCAAAAGGCGAGGGGCTCCGGGATAGGGCTCGCCTTGGCGGACGAGATTATAAGGCTCCACAAGGGGCTGCTGCTGATAGAGAGCGAGGAGGGCGTCGGCACGACCGTCACAGTGGTGCTGGCGCTGGGCGAAGGAGGAGTAAGCGGGCTTGGGTCGTAAGAACGGGGGCAAATACTGCGGCATAGGCGGGCAGGCTTTAATAGAAGGCGTAATGATGCGCGGGCCCGGCAAAACCGCCATAGCGGTGCGCGAGGCCGGCGGCGGGATAACGGTCGAGTCGTTCCGGGAAAGCAGGCTCAGCGATAAACACAAATGGCTGGGGTTCCCCGTGGTGCGGGGCGTGGTCAACTTCGCGGAGTCGCTGCTGACGGGCTTTAAAGCGATGTCGCGCTCTATGGAGCTTTCCGGGATGCTCGACGAGCCGGGCGAGAGCGAGCCGAAAGAGAAACCGGATACTCCCGCCGAAGGCAAAGCCGTTGAACCGACGAGGTCCGCCGACGGAGACGGGTCTGTCGCAGATTCGCGGGGCGAGAGCGAGCCGGATACGGCGGACAAGGCGGACAAAGCGGAGAAGCCGGATATAGCGGACGACGCGGGCAGAGCGGAAAAACCGGATATAGCGAGCGAAATTGTCGGGGCGGAGAAGCCGGTTTTAGCGGATAATCCCGACAGCCGCGATAAGCCAGATAAACCGAGCGAGCCGAACAAGCCGAATAACCCGGAAAAAGCAAAGAAGCCCGATAAATCGGACAAGTCTGGCAGCTCCGAGGAAAGGGCAATGACCGCAATTACCGCCGTCTCGGCGGTGTTAGGGGTCGCGCTCGCGGTGCTGCTCTTTATGTACCTACCGACGTTTCTTTTTGACCTGCTGCGCCGCGCGGCGGGGGACGGGCTGCTGCCCTTCAAGGCTCTTATCGAGGGCGGAGTAAAAGTGCTGATCTTCCTCGGCTACCTCGTGCTGATCTCCGGGATGAAGGACATCAAACGGACCTTCCGCTACCACGGGGCGGAGCATAAGACGATATTCTGCTACGAGGCGGGGCTTCCCCTCACCGTGGAGAACGCCCGGAAAATGAAGCGCTTCCACCCGAGGTGCGGGACGTCGTTTATCCTGCTGATGATAGTGGTGAGCGTCTTCATAAACGGACTGCTTCTGTTCCTCTTCCCCGGGCTGGCGGCCAACCGCTGGCTCTGGGTCGCGATAAAGGTGCTGATGATCCCCTTGGTGTGCTCGCTGGGGTACGAGGTGCTCCGGCTCTGCGGGAAGTACGACAATATCGCGACGCGGATTATCAGCACGCCGGGGCTGTGGATCCAGCGCCTCACCACAAAGGAGCCGGACGACGGTATGTTAGAGGTGGCTATAGCCTCGCTGAAGGCCGTCCTGCCGGAGGATGAAGCCCCGCGCGAGGGGGAAACCTCAGCGGACGCTCCCGACCGTGGTTGCTATTCCGGCTCGGCTAACCCCGAATGCCGGGAAGAAGCCGCCCCCACCGCCCCCGAATGCCGGGAAGAAGAGCCTTCAAACCCCAAGCCCCGGGAGGAAACGGATCCTTCAAACCCCGAGCTTCAAGTGAAAGCGGATCCATCCGGCCCCGAGCCCCGGTCGGAACCCGCCCCCGCCGCTCCCCATTGCCGCGATGACGCCGACGCGGACTGAACTCGCTCGGCAGTTGCGTCTGGCGGGCGCGGGGTCCCCGGAATTTGAGGCCGGAGTGCTGCTTTCGGCTCCCGGCGTTGACCTCGCCAACTGCGTCAAGCTGCGAGCCGTGGGTGTGCCGTTACAGTACATCTTGGGAGAGTGGGACTTCTACGGGAGAACCTTCAGCGTGGGGCCCGGGGTGCTGATCCCGAGACCTGAAACGGAGATTTTAGCCGAAAGGGCGATCGAGTTCCTCCGGCGACGGCAAAGCCCGCGGGCGTTGGAGCTTGGCGCCGGGAGCGGCTGCCTCGCGGTCACGCTGGCGCTCGGGACAGGGGCGCCTGTCACGGCGGTGGAGCTTTCGGGAGAGGCTTACGGCTACTTAAAGCGCAATATCGCCCGCTACGGCGCGGAGGTTACCCCGGTGTTGGGGGACGCGCTGCGGGGTCTGCCGGGGCGCTACGACCTCATAGCGGCAAATCCCCCTTATGTGGCGAAGAGAGATATACCTCGTCTGCAGCGGGAGGTGCGCCACGAGCCGGAGGCGGCTCTCTCGGGCGGCGCGGACGGGCTGCGCTTCTACCGGGGAATAGCGGAAAAGTACCGGGACAGCCTCTCCCCCGGCGGAAAGCTTATGTTAGAAGTGGGCTTCGGCGAGGCGGACGCCGTGGCGGAGATCTTAGTCGGGGCGGGATACAGGGAAATTGAGAGGTACAGGGACTATTCCGGCACGGAGCGTGTCGTTACGGCCTCGCCGCCGGGAAGCGCGGGATAACGCCGGGAGATATTGACGACGGGCGGTCGCATCTCGGCGCCGATTACGGCAATATAGCGTCGATTAGAGCGATATAGCGCTGATTAGCGCGATACGGCACCAATTAGGGAGATATATCAAATCAACATTGAAAGGGCGGGACAATATGGCATCTGTTAAATCTGCAAACAAGGATCAACCCACCGCGCTGGATATCCCCGAGGGAGCGACGCCGGAGCAAAAGGAGCAGGCTCTCAAGACCGCTATCGGGCGCATTGAGAAAACTTACGGCAAAGGCGCGGTGATGAAGCTCGGAGAGCGGACCAATCAGAGCGTAGAGCATATCTCCACCGGCTCACTGGGGGTGGATATAGCTCTCGGCATAGGGGGTCTACCGCGCGGAAGGATAATAGAGGTATACGGCGCGGAATCCTCCGGGAAAACGACCCTCGCCCTTCACGTGGCGGCCGAGGCCCAGAAAATCGGCGGGACAGTCGCGTTTATCGATGTGGAGCACGCGCTCGACCCGTCCTACGCCGCGAAGCTCGGGGTGAACACCGCCGAACTGTTAGTCTCCCAGCCGGGCACGGGCGAGGAGGCACTCGCGATAACCGACGCTCTGGTGCGCTCCGGGGCGCTCGACGTCATAATTATAGACAGCGTGGCGGCGTTGGTGCCCAAAGCCGAGATTGACGGGGATATGGGCGACACGCACGTGGGGCTGCAGGCGAGGCTTATGTCCCAGGCGCTGAGGATGCTCACCGGGATCATCAGCAAATCCAAATGCGTGGCGATCTTCATCAATCAGCTGCGCGACAAGGTCAACTCAAACGGGTACGGACCCAGCGAGACCACCACGGGCGGCAGAGCGCTCAAGTTCTACGCCACGGTGCGTATGGAAGTGCACAGGTGCGAGACTTTAAGGGAGCGCGGGGTCAGCTACGGAAACCGCGTCAGGGTCAAAATCTCCAAAAACAAAATGGCCCCGCCGTTCAGAGAGGCGTATTTCGACCTCATCTACGGCAAGGGGATAGACCGCATCGGGGAAATTATCGACATCGGCGTGGAGTACGATATTCTGCGCAAGTCGGGAGCCTGGTACTACTACGGCGAGTCGCGCATCGGGCAAGGAAGGGAGAACACCAGGAAATTCCTCGAGGACAACCCGGACGTGGCGAAAGAGGTTGAAAGCAAGATTTATGAGAAAATCTCGGACCAGTCGGCTCCGATCGGTCTGGTCCGAGCGGACGACACGCTTGTAAAGGCGTCGGACGGGGAGCCCGCCAATGATGCCCGGCCCGCCGATGAAGGCGAGAGCCCGGCGGAAGAGCGGGGCGAGGAGAGCGGTGACATCGATATAATGTTGGGTGAGGAATGAGGATAAGCGAGATCCGCCCGGAAAAGAAGCATATGGTCTCGGTGCGCTTCGAGGGTGTCGAGGACGCGCTGCCTCTGGATAAGGATACCGCCGGTGACGCGGGCCTTGCGGTCGGGGACGACCTCGGCGAGGAGGACGCGGAACGGCTCTACCGCGCGTCTCGGGCGAGGCGGGCGAGAGAGCGGTGCCTATGGTACTTGGAGCAGCGGGATTACACCGAAAAGGGGCTTTCCGAAAAGCTCTACGGCAAGTTCAGCAAGGAGGAGATTGCAGACGCCGTGGCCAAAATGCGCGAGGCGGGTTACATAAACGACGAGGCCTACGCGAGGCGCAAAGCGGCGAGGTACCTGGGCGAGGACGGGCTGTCCCGCCGGGCGGCGAGGGAGAAGCTTGTCGCGGCGGGAGTGCCGATTGATGTGGCAAACCGCGCAGTGGAGGAAACGGAGTACGACGGAGAACGGGCGGCGTACGAGGTCTTGAGGAAGAAATACGCCGATAAGCTGAGCGACCGGGACGACCTCCGCAGGACTTACGCCGCGATGATGAGACGGGGCTTCAGCGGGGAGGACATCAGGGGAGCGTTGAGGCTTATGCGGGAAGAAGAGGGCGGCGATGAGTGAGCTGGTGACGGTGGGGCTCGTCTCGCTCGGGTGCTCCAAAAACGCCGTTGACGCGGAGAAGATGTTGGCCTTACTAAAGCAGAGGGGCTTCGGTCTTACGGGGGACCCGGCGAAGGCCGACATAGTTGTAGTCAACACCTGCGCTTTTATAGAGGACGCCAAGAGCGAGGCGATAGAGAATATCTTGGAGCTCGCCGAGATGAAGAAGGAAGGGCGGCTGCGGGGGATCATTGTCACCGGGTGCCTCGCCGAACGCTACCGCGAGCAGGTAATGAGAGAAATCCCCGAGGTGGACGCGGTGTTAGGGCTCGGCTCGAACGCCGAGATAGCGGACACCGTGGAGGCAGTAGCGCGCGGCGAACGTCGGGAAGCATACGGCGATAAAACCGCCCTGCCGCTCGAGGGGGACAGGATACTCACTACACCCCCCTACACCGCGTACATCAAAATCGCGGAGGGGTGCTCTAACCGCTGTACCTACTGCGCCATTCCGGGGATCAGGGGCGAGTGCAGGAGCCGCCGGAAGGAGGACATCTTAGCCGAGGCGGGGACTTTGGCGGCGCGAGGCGTCAGGGAGCTGACGGTCGTGGCGCAGGACACTACGCGATACGGAGAGGATCTTTACGGGGAGCGGCGGCTGCCCGAGCTGCTGCGCCGGCTTTGCGAAATCCCGGAGCTTACCTGGGTGCGGGTGCTGTACACCTACCCCGAGAGGATCGACGACGAGTTGATAACCACGGTGAGGGACTGTCCGAAGCTTGTAAACTACATCGACATTCCCGTTCAGCACTGCGCCGACGGGGTCCTGCGGAGAATGGGAAGGGCGAGCACGGGAGCGTCGCTGCGGGAGCTGTTAGCTAAAATCAGGAATGAGATCCCCGGCGTTACCTTGCGCACCACGCTGATGGTGGGCTTCCCCGGCGAGACGGAGGAGGACTTTGGGGAGCTTCTCGGCTTCGTCAAAGAGGAACGGTTCGAGCGGCTGGGGGTGTTTAAGTACTCCGCCGAGGAGGACACCCCGGCGGCGGGGTTCCCGGGGCAGATTGACGAACAGGTGAAGGCGGACCGCGAGGACGCCGTGATGCGGCTCCAAGAGCGAATAGCCGAGGAAAAGAACCGCGAGAGGTTCGGCACCGAGGAACAGGTGCTGGTGGAAGGCTACGACGGGTACATCAAGAGGTACTATGGGAGGAGCCGCCGGGAGGCCCCGGAAGTGGACGGGAAAATATTCTTCTCCTCGCCCCGCAAGCTCTCCCCGGGGGAATTTGTGACAGTCAGGATAACGGGCGGCATTGAATACGATTTAATGGGGGAATTGGCGAAGTGAACCTGCCGAATAAGCTCACAATTGCGAGGGTAATTGCGACACCGCTCTTTATGGCGGCGATGGTTATGACTCTCCCCCACGGGCTGCACTATCTGATAGCGCTGATACTCTTCTCGGCGGCGTCTCTTACGGATATGCTCGACGGAAAAATAGCGCGAAGCAGGGGCCTTGTGACAAACTTCGGGAAGTTCCTGGACCCGTTGGCGGACAAGATGCTCACCACGGCGGCGCTGTTGGGTTTTCTCTACCGGGGAATCGGGCACGGTACGGTGTGGATACTCTTTATAGTGCTGTTCCGGGAATTCCTGATAGCGTCGCTGCGGCTGACGGCGGTCTCCTCGGGCGGCAAGGTGATAGCCGCGAACTTCTGGGGGAAGTTAAAAACCGTCAGCCAAATGTCGGCCATAATAGCGGGCCTCGCGGGGTATTACCTCATCGACCTCGGGATACTGCCGGAGTTCTGGGAGGCTAAATTTATCCCCGTGGCCGTAAGCGTGCTGCTGTGGGCGTCGGCGGTGTTGGCGGTTATATCGGGGGTAAAGTACCTCGCGGACAACCGCAAGTATGTAGATCCTACAAAGTAAGGGGTGAAGCCGCTATGTGGTTCCGCCGGGCGAGGGAGGATATAGCCGCCGTCAAGGAGAGAGATCCCGCCGCCAGAAGCTCGCTGGAGATATATTTCCTCTACCCCGGGGTCAAAGCGCTTAGAATGTACCGCAGGGCGCACTTCCTCTACCGGCACGGGGCGTACTTTTTGGCGAGGTGGATCTCGCAAAGGTGCGTCCGCAAGACGGGGATCGAGATCCATCCGGGGGCAAAGATAGGCAGGCGGCTCGTCATAGACCACGGAGTGGGGGTCGTGATAGGAGAGACGGCGGAGATCGGCGACGACGTGCTGATCTACCAAGGAGTGACCCTCGGCGGCACGGGCAAGGACACGGGCAAGCGTCACCCGACCATTGGCAACGGAGTGATGATCAGCGCGGGGGCGAAAGTCTTGGGGCCCATTCACGTGGGAGACGGCTCGCGCGTCGCGGCGGGTGCCATAGTGCTGAAGGACGTGCCCGCCAACGCCACGGTGGTGGGCGTCCCGGCGAGAGTGGTAAAGTTGGAGGGCGTGCGGGTCGCGCCGCTGGATCAAATCCACATCACCGACCCGGTGGCGGAGGAGATTCACAGGCTCTCGGAGAAAGTGGACCGCCTGGAGCGGGAATTAGCGCAAAGAGAAGGGGATCGCGGGGAATGAGGATATTCAACACATTAACCTCCCGGTTAGAGGAATTCACTCCGGGGACGCCGGGGGAGTATAAAATATACGTTTGCGGGCCCACGGTGTACAACTACATACATATCGGCAACGCGAGGCCTCTTTGCGTGTTCGACACCCTGCGACGGTACTTGGAGTGGCGCGGGAACAAAGTCGTATACGTGCAAAACTTCACCGACATAGACGACAAGCTTATAAACCGCGCCAACGAGGAGGGCGTTAGCGTCCCCGAAATCGCGGAACGGTACATAGCGGAATACCGGACGGACGCGAAGGGGCTAAACGTGAAGCCCGCCACCTATCACCCCCGCGCCACGGAGAACATAGACGCCATACTCTCGCTTATCGGGCGGCTTGTGGAGAAGGGCTACGCCTACACCGCGTCGGACGGGGTCTACTTCGAAACGGCGAAATTCCCCGAATACGGAAAGCTCTCTCACCAGCCGAGGGAGGAGCTCGAGGCCGGGGCGAGGGTGGAAGTCTCCGAGTACAAGCGGGACCCGATGGATTTTTGCCTATGGAAAGCGGCGAAGCCGGGCGAGCCGTTCTGGGATTCTCCCTACGGAAAGGGGCGCCCCGGCTGGCACATTGAGTGCTCCGCTATGGCGGGAAGGTACTTGGGCGACACGATAGACCTCCACTGCGGCGGGAAGGATCTTATCTTCCCCCACCACGAGAACGAAATCGCCCAAAGCGAGTGCGCGAACGGGTGCGTCTTCTCTCGGTACTGGATGCACAACGGGTACATCAACGTAGACAACCGCAAAATGTCCAAATCCCTGCACAATTTCTTCACCGTGCGAGAGGTGGCGGCGAAGTACGGCTACGAGCCGGTGCGCTACGTGATGATAGCCTCGCATTACCGCAGCCCCGTTAACTACAGCGAGGAGGTCATCACACAGGCGAAAAACGCCTTGGAGCGGCTCTACAACTGCCGGGATTCCCTGCGGTTCGCACTGGCTCACGCGGCGGAGGGCGGTGAGGAGCCGGCTTTCTTAGTCGAGCGGCGGGAGCAGTTTATAAGGGCTATGGAGGACGACCTCAACACGGCGGACGCCCTCGCGGCGTTGTTCCAGTTAGTGAGGGACTGCAATACCCTTCTCCCCTCCTCCCCCGGCAAACACACGCTGCAGCGGTGCCTCGAGGTGCTCGGGGAGCTGTGCGGAGTATTGGGGCTGTGCTACAACGAGACGGAAACCCTCGAGCGCGAAGTGGAGGAGCTTATATCCCGGCGCGCAGAGGCGAGAAAGGCCAAGGACTACGCCACGGCGGACGCAATCAGGGATAAAATAGCCGGAATGGGCGTCGCTTTGGAGGACACCCCGGCGGGAGTTAAATGGCGGAAACTGTAGCCCCCGGGACGCTCTACGTCGTGGGGACCCCCATAGGCAACTTGGGGGACTTGTCGCGGCGGGCGCTCGAGATCTTCCGCGCGGTGGACTGTATCGCGGCGGAGGACACCCGGGTGACGCTGAAGCTGCTCCGGCATTTCGGGCTTGAGAAACCGCTTGTCAGCTACAGAGAGCACAACAAACGCGCCGCCGGGGAGGAGATATTGCGCAGGCTCCGGGGCGGGGAGTCCTTCGCCCTCGTAAGCGACGCCGGAATGCCCGCCATAAGCGACCCCGGGACGGAGCTTGTGGACTTGTGCCGCGAAAACGGCGTCAGAGTGGAGTCCGTGCCGGGGCCGTCGGCCCTCACGGCGGCGCTGTCCGTATCGGGGGTGCAGGCGGGGAGGTTCTGCTTCGAGGGGTTCCTCTCGGTGTCCCCCTCGTCGCGGCGGGAAAGGCTCGAGAAGCTTAAATCCGAGGATCGCGTTATAATCTTCTACGAAGCGCCCCATAAGCTGAGAGCTACCCTGCGGGATCTTCTGCGGGCGCTGGGCGACAGGGAAGTCGCCGTGTGCAAGGAACTCACCAAAATCCACGAGACCGTCCGGAAAACAACACTCCGCGACGCCGCAGCCTACTACCGGGACATAGAGCCTAAGGGTGAGTATGTGCTGATAGTCTCCCCCGCCCCGACGGATACAGGTTCCGGCGAGGACAAAGCGGATACGCTGCGGCGAGGCGTGGAGTTAGCCGAAAAGTACCGGGCGGAAGGGCTCTCCCCCGCGGCGGCGGCGAAAGCGGCGGCGGGCGAGACCGGGGCGGCGAGGCGGGATATTTACCGGGCCTTGACGGAGCGCTCCGGCGAAGGCGACTCGGACGACGGGAAGACCGGGCCGAATATCTCCTGCAGCGACGGGCAAGCCGGATCGAACAACTCAGGAGATGAGCAAGACAGGTAAGCGGAAGCGAACGGCTCGGGCGGTGCCGAAGACGAACAAGCCAGAGCAAGCGGCTCGCGCGGCGCACAAGACGGGCAAGCCAGAGTGAACCTCTCAGGCAGCACCGAAAACGGGCAAACCGAAGCGATCGGCTCGGGCGGCGTACAAGACGGCCAAGTGGGAGCGACCAACTCGGGCGACGGGCGAGACGGGCTAAAAGCCGCGGGCGACGAGGAGAACGCGGGCTCCGGATAAAGCACTGTCAAGAGCGAAGACGCAATATAGACATCGCGGACCGTGAACGGATTAACGGCGCCGGGTGCCGGAACAATACGGAGGGGTTGCAATGGATGTAAACGTCAGCAGGCATTTCCCGTGCGGGGACCTCGCAATAATCCCCATGAGGGGTTGCGAGGAAATGGCGGCCAAGGTGGACTACTACCTGATCCAGTGGCGGGGAATGCCGGAGGAGCACACGTTTATCGTGGAGGCAAGCTGGCCGCGGTTCGGTACGGGAGAGGGCAAGTGCGTCCTGTCCCACACGGTGCGGGGCTTGGACGTTTACATTCTCTGCGACTGCTTCAACCACGGGGTCACCTACAAGATGTACGGGAAGGAGCTCCCGATGAGCCCCGACGACCACTTCCAGGATCTAAAGAGGGTGATAATGGCCTTGGGCGGCAAGGCGAGACGCATCACCGTGGTGATGCCGATGCTCTACGAGGGCAGGCAGCACCGCCGCGCCTCCCGCGAGTCGCTGGACTGCGCCCTCGCGATGCAGGAGTTGGTCTCGATGGGGGTTAAGAACATCCTCACCTTCGACGCGCACGACCCGAGGATCCAGAACGCCATCCCCCTTGAGGGCTTCGACAACGTCCAGCCCACCTACCAGATGATAAAGGCGCTCCTCAAGGCCGTGCCCGATATTAAGATCGACCGCGAGCATATGATGATTATCTCCCCGGACGAGGGGGCGATGGGGCGCTGTATCTACTACTCCTCCGTATTGGGACTGGAGCTCGGGATGTTCTACAAGCGGCGCAACTACTCGGTCGTCGTCAACGGGAAGAACCCCATTGAGGCGCACGAGTTCTTGGGCAACAACGTCGCCGGCAAAGATATGATAATAGTGGACGATATGATTTCCTCCGGCGAGTCAATACTCGATATCGCGGTCAAGCTTAAGGCGATGAACGCGAAACGGATATACATCTTCACCACGTTCGGGCTGTTCGTGGAGGGGTTCGAGAAGTTCGACGAATGCTACGCGGCGGGCGGGTTCGACAAGATCTTTACTACCAATCTCATCTATTCCCCTCCCGAGCTGCTCGGCAAGGAGTGGTACAGGAGCGTGGATATGTCGAAATACATCGCCTACTTAGTCGACACCCTGAACTACGACAACTCGATCAGCAGTCTGCTGAACCCCGTCGACCGCATCAACAAGATTATGGTGAAATACGGGCAGCGTTAGCCCGGCGCAGTACGGGCAGCGGTAGCCTGACACGAAATTTAACCCGGACGGCAAAGGACCGCCCGGGTTTCGCTATGGAAGCGCCGGTAATACCGCCCACAATTTACTATGAAAGCGCCGATAATGCCGCTTATAATTTGCTACGTGAACGCCGGCATTACCGCTTAAAGCTTACGGGGTCAGAGATTCTCGTTGCGCAGGGCGTCGGAGATATTGGCCTTCTTCACCCCCGCCACGGCGTACATCATCGTGACGAAGACTACTAAGAACACCGTGAGCGCCGCCACAACCATAGCCCCGAAAGGCAGCCTGAACACCGTATCGAACCCGCTACCGGTGGCGAGGTAGATCAGCACCGACACCGCGGCGGATACGGGCAGCCCCCAGAGCAGGGCTTTAGAGCCGTACAGCAGGCACTCGTAGCGGAGCATTCGGTTAAGCCCCTTGTCCGTCATACCGACGGAGCGCAGCATAGCGAAGTCGCGGCGGCGGAGGGCTATGTTCGTGGTTATCGTGTTGAACACGTTCGCCACGGCTATCAGCGAGATCAACACTACAAACCCGGATGAGAACACCCTGACTATCAGCACTAAGTTCCGCCGCTCCACCTCCGACTCGGCGGCGTCGTATACCGAGGACGCGGAAAGCCCGTTTTCCTCGAGAACGGATTTCAGTTCCGCGGCGGTCCGGGCGTGGTCGCTCGAGCGGACGGTGAAGAAGTACGAGCCGTGCTCCCCCGCCCCCGGCAGGATGGTCTCCCTCATACTTTCCGGGAATATAAGGCACTCGCACCCCCGGTCGCGGAGAAAGGCGGGCCGCTCGTCCACCACGGCTCCCACCGAGAGAGCGGCTCTCAGAGTGGCCTCCCCCGCCGAGAGGGTAATCTCAGAGCCGTCCTCGTCGCGCGTGTAGAGGTAAACGTCTTTGTCGTCCTTGTCCCTGTGGTGAGAGAAGAATGTGTAGCCCTGGATGTCCTTCACGTAGATGTACTCGGCGGAAAAGCTGTCCTTCGCGAAAAACGGGCGTTTGACGTACTTGCCGCTGTCGGTCTGCCGGGTAACGCCGTCAAAGGCGACACCGAGGGGGGCGGACTTATCGAAGTACCCCTTCCGGCCGATGTGCCGCTCGTCTAACATCGCGCCGAACGCCGCGTCGTCCACAAAGAACAGGTCTACCAACCCTTGGGTGTAGCCTTCCCCGCCGCCGCCGAAGTAGTCCCGCGAGATGGACCTGCCGTAGTCGGTGAGATCGGCGTCACAGAAGACCATCCCCTCGCCCAGCGTCTCAAAGTAGGAGTACTCGGCGGCCGTGACCCCGTCGGCGGCGGCAAATTCATCCAACAGGCGCGGAGGGCTCACGTTGTCCAGCTCGCTGTCGCTGAGGGTGCAGAGTATATCGTAGCCGGGCGTGTCAAGGCCGGACTCCATACTTTCCGTGAGGTAATCGGTGAACGACACCGCCGAAACGAAAAGCACCACGCTCATAAAGAGGCTCAGAATCGTAGCGCGGTAGCCCTTGCGGCTGCGCTTGTAGTATTTCGAGGCTAACACCCCCGGCAGGCCGAACACCCTGTAGGTGAAGCGGGAGATTTTAACGGGGCGACCCTTTACCCGCACATCCGCGTTCTGGCGAATGGCCTCCACCGCCGAGACTTTGGTCGCCCGTTTGGAGGGCACCCAGGCGGATATCAGCACCGTGACCGTCGCGATCACGACGGCGATTACCACCGAAACCGGCGAGACGTGAAGCTTCAGCGGCACGGCGTCGAACCCTATCGAGCGGAACTTATCCCCCACGAGGAGCAACGTCACGGCTATGCCGCCTATCCCGGCCAGGACGCCGAGAGGGATCCCTATAACCCCCACCGTGAGCGCCTCGAACAGCACCGAGCGGCGCAGCTGCCTCTTTGTAGCCCCTACGGAGGAGAGGAGCCCGAACTGCCGCGTGCGCTCGGACACGGATATTGAGAACGCGTTGTATATAAGCGCGACCGAGCCGAACACTATCAGCGCTATCACAATGGCGGCGAGGGAGCCTACCATCACGGAGATGTCGGGGATACCGAAAACGCCCTCGGCTCGCAGCAGATTGCTGTTAGTCGTCCCCGAAATACCATGTCGGCGCATAAACGAGGAGATCTCGCGGGGTTTTTTAAGAGTATAGAAGGTAGTATATAGCGTGTTAGAGGTGACCCCGGCGTCCGCGACGGTGAAGGCTGTGTAGCCCGGGGAGGTGGTGGGCTCCAACTCGCGGGAAAGCCTCTCGTAAAAGCCCACGACGGTGTACTCCCTCGTCTCGCGGGGGGACAGGGTCTCGCCGTTGAACACGGACTCGCCGTTCGCGTCCGTATAGCAGGGATTTTGCTGGGTGAGAATGTCCCCGTTTAGCACGCGGGAGCCTAAAGCGAGGGTCAGCTTGTCCCCCAAAAAGTGCTCCACCCCGCCGTTGTCGTAAAGGTGATCCGGCAGCAGGATTTCGCCGGGGTTCTTGGGGTAGCGCCCGGAGGAGAGCCGCACCGGCAGGGTGCCTCTCGCCCCCTCCCCCTCGCCCAATAGGTATATGTAGGGCTTGAACTCGTTCTGGCAGCCCTCCGCCACGGCGTAACCCAGTTCCTGAAAGACGGCGGTGCGCTCCACCGCCTTGTCCGACTTCACCCCGGCGTAGACGGAATAGGGCTCGCCCTGAACGCTCCCGTGCCAGTCGCCGTTTTCGTATATAGAAGCTCTCACGGCGTAATTTTGGAGGCTGGAGGCGAATGTCGTCACGGCGCAGATCATCGCGGCGGAGAGTACAATTCCCACAACGGTGACCAATGTGCGCACACGGTTCCTTTTAAGCGAGCGCAGCGTGACCTTATGGAGCACGTTCATACGCGGATCCTCTCGTCGCGGGTAACGCGCCCGTCGTCCACTGATATTACCCTGTCCGCCTGAAGAGCTATGTTCTCGTCGTGGGTGATCACAATCAGCGTCTGCCCGTACTTCTTATGCGAGGTTTTGAGCAGCTCCACTATCTCCCGGCTGTTCTCGGAGTCGAGGTTACCGGTGGGCTCGTCCGCCAACACCACGGCGGGGGCGTTCATCAGGGCCCTGCCTATGGAGACCCTCTGCTGCTGCCCTCCCGACAGCTCGTTAGGGAGCCTGTTCTCCCTGCCGCGAAGCTTCAGTATGTCGAGCAGCTCGTCGAGACGCTCCTTGTTGACCCCGCGCCCGTCCATCAGCACGGGGAGGGTGATATTCTCCACGACGTTCAGCACCGGGATTAAATTGTAAAACTGGTATATCAGCCCCACCCGCCTGCGGCGGAATATCGCCAAATGCTCGTCGTTTTGTGCGTAAACGTCGCACCCGTCCATAAACACTTTACCGGAGGTGGGCCTGTCCACTCCGCCCAAAATATGTAAAAGGGTGGATTTCCCCGAGCCGGACGGGCCAATTATCGCTAAGAACTCCCCCTTTTCCACGGAAAACGACACCCCGTCCAGCGCTTTGACCTCGCTCTCCCCCTTGCCGTAAATCTTTCGCAAGTCCACGGCCCGCAATATTTCCATATTCCGCGCTCCCTTCAAGGTTTTGTACGGGGTATTATACCACAACAATGTGACAGCGAAGTGACGGCAAAGTGAGAGATCAGTCATAAACGGGGCTTTATCGGCTAAAAGCTCCGGCGGAAACTCCCTCAAAATTCACTTTGCTCTTGAAATCGCGGGAAGAACATTGTATAATAAACGACAGACCATTATAAGAAGGAGAGATAGTATGACTTATTCGGCAGAAGTGGAAAATATGTGTCCGCTGGCGAAGGGCGCCTACCATGGGCCGGCTCCCATCCCGCAGGAGGGCAAGTGGACGGGGGTCTACGAGATTAAGGACATCTCGGGGCTGACCCACGGGGTGGGCTGGTGCGCTCCCCAGCAGGGCGCGTGCAAGCTTACCCTGAACGTGAAGGAAGGCATTATCGAGGAAGCCCTCATTGAGACGGTGGGCTGCTCCGGGATGACTCATTCCGCCGCGATGGCCGCCGAGATCCTCGTGGGCAAGACGCTGCTCGAGGCTCTCAACACCGACCTCGTCTGCGACGCCATAAACACCGCTATGAGGGAGCTTTTCCTGCAGATCGCCTACGGGCGCACGCAGACCGCGTTCTCTGAGGGCGGCCTGCCAATAGGCGCGGGGTTGGAGGATCTCGGCAAGGGCATGCGTTCCCAGACGGGCACGACCTACGCGACAAAAGCGAAGGGTCCGCGCTACCTGGAGCTCGCCGAAGGGTACATCACCAAGCTTGCCGTCGACAAGGACGGAGAGATAATCGGGTACAAGTTCGTAAACCTCGGGAAGATGATGGATATGGTCGCGAAGGGCGTTGACGCCAACGAGGCCATAGCGAAAGCCAGCGGGCAGTACGGGCGTGTCGACGACGCCGACCGCCTCATCGATCCGCGCGCCGAATAAGGGAGGAAGGTGTTATACAATGGCACTGTTTGAAAGCTACGACAGGAGAATTAAGCAGATCAACGAGGAGTTGGCCCGCCACGGGATTTCCTCGCTGGAGGAGGCCAAATCCGTTTGCGACGCCGCCGGGGTCGACGCCTACGGGATAGTGAAAGGCATTCAGCCCATTTGCTTCGAGAACGCGTGCTGGGCGTACACCGTGGGCTGCGCCATAGCGCTTAAGGAAAACGTCGGGGACGCGGCGGAAGCGGCGGAAAAGATCGGGCTGGGCCTACAATCGTTCTGTATCCCCGGGTCGGTGGCGGACGACCGCAAGGTTGGGCTCGGCCACGGGAACTTGGGCGCTATGCTGCTTCGCGATGAGACAAAGTGCTTCGCCTTCTTAGCCGGGCACGAATCCTTCGCGGCGGCGGAAGGGGCCATCGGGCTCGCCAAGAGCGCGAACAAAGCCCGCAAGGAGCCGCTCCGGGTAATCCTCAACGGGCTGGGCAAGGACGCGGCGCAGATTATCTCCCGCGTGAACGGCTTCACCTATGTGCGGACGCAGTTCGACTACGCCACGGGCAAGGTAAACATCGTCAGCGAAAAGGCGTACTCCGGGGGCGAGCGGGCCAAGGTTCGCTGCTACGGCGCGGACGACGTGCGCGAGGGCGTCGCTATAATGCACTTGGAGCGGGTCGACGTATCCATCACGGGTAACTCCACCAACCCGACACGCTTCCAGCACCCCGTCGCCGGAACATATAAGAAAGAATGCATTGAGCAGGGCAAGAAGTACTTCTCAGTGGCGTCCGGCGGCGGCACGGGGAGAACCCTCCACCCCGACAATATGGCGGCCGGTCCCGCGTCCTACGGTATGACGGACACAATGGGGAGAATGCACTCCGACGCGCAGTTCGCGGGTTCCTCCTCCGTGCCGGCCCACGTGGAAATGATGGGGCTGATCGGTATGGGCAACAACCCGATGGTGGGCGCGACAGTCGCCTGCGCCGTCGCGGTGGCGGAAGCTCTCGGCAAATAAGGTTCCCCGGCTTCTTCAATAAATGTCAAATAGCGAACGGCTCTCCGCCCCGATAAACATCGTGATAGCGGGGAGCCGCGGTTTTACGGATTACGTCGCCGCGGAGGAGTACTTGGACGGCATTCTAAAGGAAATCCTCCGGGCGCGAGCGGTCACTATACTCTCCGGGTGTGCCAGGGGCGCGGACGAGTTGGGCGAGATTTACGCCGAGCGGCGGGGTCTGCGGGTAGAGCGCCATCCCGCGTTGTGGGACGCGTACGGGAGACGGGCGGGCATAATCCGCGACCGCGAAATGGCGGAAGCCTGCGATATGGCCGTCTGCTTCTGGGACGGGAAGAGCCTCGGCACAAAGGCGATGATCGAGTTCGCGCTGGAGGCCGGCAAACCCGTTAAAATCAAAATGGTGCCGCCCGTGAAAAGCGACACACTAAGAGACGACTGAGGGCTGTTCACCGCAATTTGGCGGAGGGAAAATGGACGGATAGTTCACGGCGGGCGTGGCTTGGATATGAGCGACTTCGAGCCTCCGCCGGCGCCCCGTCATCCTCCGGTTTTCGCGGGAAGGTGCCGCATTTTCCAAACCTCGCTGATGCAGGCATCAAATTCCGAGCTTCGCGAGAACGGGCGTCAATTTTTGGACTTCACACTCGTTGGTACAGGCGTCACTTTTCCGGGCTTTCGCAGAGGCGGGCGTCACTTTCCGATTTTCGCGGGAGCGGGAGCGCCGCCCGAGAGCGCTTCGGCGTCGCGGTAGATTTTCCTGATCTTCACCCTGTAGGCGATAAACAGCAGAATTCCGGCGCCCATCCACGCGGCGGGGTCGGCGGATATGACCCCCTTAAACCCGAACGGCTTTACCAGCGCGAGAGACACCACAATCCTCATCACAAGCTCGGCGACGCCGCCCAACATCGCCGCTCCGCCAAAGCCCAGTCCCTGAAGGCTGTTGCGGTAGACGTATATCGAGCCCAAAAACGGCAGGAACAGCGAGAAATACCTCAGCTCAAATTCGCATAGTTCCATTATTTCGCCGTAGCGCGGCTCGTCCGCGGAGATGAATATGGACGATATGGGGCCGCCGAGCACCGCCATACCCACGACGGCTAAGACAATAGTCCCGAGCATTACTATCCAGGCGGCGCGTTCCCCCGATTTCAGCCGGTCGATTTTCTTGGCGCCCAGATTCTGCGAGCAGTAGGTCACCATCGCGATGCCGGCCGACTCCATAATCGCGGCGAACGCGTTGAACGTCTTTCCGCCCATCGTGGCGGCGGTCATATACGTCGTGCCGAGAGAGTTCATCACCGACTGCCGGGTTAAAGTTCCGATCCCGATTACGGACATTTGCAGCCCCATGGGCAGCCCGTTCACGACTACGCGGCGGAACAACGCGCCGTTCGGCTTCCACTCGGATTTCCGGGGGAAGAGAATGGGCATCCTTACCCGGATATACACTATGCAGAACACCGCCGAAATAAGCTGGGCAATCGCCGTCGCGAGCGCCACGCCTATCACCGCGAGACCCATCTTGACAAACAGAAGGTTAAGCCCTATGTTCAGCACGCAGGAGAGCGCGAGGCTTATTAACGGGGTTCGGCTGTCCCCCACCGCCCGCAGCAGCGACGCTGTGAGGTTGTAAAACGCGAGGCAAACGGTCCCTATAAACGTAAACATCAGGTACTGTTTAGCGTAAACATACGTGTCCGCCGGAAAGCGGGTAAGGGTGAGGATCTGGTCCATAAGCAGCAGCGGCACGGCGGTGAGAAAAGCGGAGACTATCAGCACAAAGTACACCGCGTTTGCCACGGATTTTCGCATATTCTTGTACTGCTTAGCGCCGAAGAAATTGGACACGGGGATAGTACTCCCGGTGCAGGCGCCGCTCAGCAGCCCTATAAACAGAAAGCTGATAGTGCCCGTGGCCCCTACCGCCGCGAACGCGTCCGAGCCGACGAAACGCCCCACTATTACGGAGTCCGCTATGTTGTAGACCTGCTGCAGCAGTGTGCCGGCCGCCATAGAGACGAAAAAAGAGAAGATCAGCTTTACCGGCTTGCCGGTCGTCATATCCCGTACCATCTGATACCACTTCCCAATACGGTATTATAACGCGCGCGGCGGGTAAAATCAAGGAAAAACCACTCATCGGGAGGAAGATTTTTTATGAGGGTAAGGATTTGCGAAAATTACGCCGAGATGTCGCGGAAGGCGGCGCTGATAATAGCGGGGCAGGTCGCGGTAAAGCCGGACTCGGTTCTGGGCCTTGCCACGGGCTCGACGCCGGAGGGGGCATACTCCGAGCTTATAAAAATGTACCGCGCGGGGGACGCGGACTTTTCCCGGGTCACCACGTTTAACCTCGACGAGTACTATCCGATAAGCCCCCAAAACCCCCAGAGCTACCGCTATTTTATGGAGGAAAAGCTCTTCCGCCACATAAACGTCCCGGCAGAGAGGATACATATCCCGAACGGCGAAGCGGACGACCCCGAGGAGGAGTGCGAGGCGTACGACATCGCCATAAAGGCCGCCGGGGGCGTAGACCTGCAGGTCTTGGGGATAGGGCAAAACGGGCATATAGGCTTCAACGAGCCGGGGAAAACGCTGTATCCCCGCACACACCTCACTGAGCTGACGGAAAGCACCGTGCGCGCCAACTCGCGGTTCTTCTCCTCGGCCGACGAGGTGCCGCGCCAGGCCCTCACTATGGGGATGGAGACAATCTTCTCCGCGAGGAAAATCCTCCTGCTCGCGTCCGGGGCTGCGAAGCGCGACGCGGTAGCGGCGGTGCTTTCGGGCGGCATCACCACGGCGGTGCCCGCCACGCTTCTCAACCTTCACCCCGACGCGGTTCTCCTCTGCGACAAGACCGCAGCCGGTATGTCGTAGCGTGGAAAACCTATTTTTAGGGAGGAACCGGCTTTATGTGGTTAAAAAATCTGACTGTAAACGGCAAGCCCACGGATCTGCGGGTAGAGGGTCGCCTCATAGCCGAGGTAGCCCCCGCCGACGGGACTCGCGAGGGTAGGGATTTCGGCGGAGCGGTCGCTTGGCCGGGCTTGATCGACGTGCACACACACGGAGCGGCGGGCGGCGACACCTGCGACGGAGACCTCACGGAAATTTCCCGCTTCTACGCGAGGAACGGGGTTACCTCGTTTCTGCCTACCACGACGACGATCGCTCTCGACCGTTTGAGGGAAATCACTTCCACCCTCCCCCGCGTGAAGAACGGCGCGGTGCCGTTAGGCTACCATTTAGAGGGTCCGTTCATATCGCCAAAATACATCGGCGCGCAGAACAGCGAATTCTTGGCGACCCCGCGCGCCGACGGGCACACGTTAGAAGGCTTCCGTAATATTAAGATGATCACCCTCGCGCCGGAAATCGAGAACGCGACGAGCCTAATCGACGAGTGCGCGGCTCGCGGGATCACGGTTTGCCTGGGGCATACCGGCTGCGACTACTGTACGGCGGTCGCCGCCGTTGAGCGGGGAGCGAGCTGCCTCTCCCACACCTACAACGCTATGCCGCCCCTCCTCCACCGCGAGCCGGGACCCATCGGCGCGGGTTTGGTTAAGGGGATATACGCTCAGCTGATCTGCGACGGGGTCCACGTGGCGAGAGCGGCTGTGCTGGCTCTCTACAGAATGTTCGGGGCGGACAGGGTCGTGCTCATCAGCGACAGCATGCGCGCCACGGGGCTGCCGGACGGGACCTACGAGCTCGGCGGGCAGAATATGATAGTCCGCGGCGGCGTCGCGAGGACGGCGGACGGGCATTTGGCGGGTGGGACGTCCACACTGCTACACTGTGTCAAGACGGCTGTCTCGTTTGGGATACCCGAGGCGAACGCGGTGAAGATGGCAAGCGAGAACCCGGCGCGGCTGATTGGCGCCAATAAGGGGGTTATAGCTCCCGGCAAAGACGCGGACCTGCTGATCTTGGACGACGACAAAAACCCCTCGGCGGTGATGGTCGAGGGGGAAATGATAGAGCTATAACGAGCCGTCTCCCGGCCAACACTAAAAGCCCGCCGGTCCTGACGGGCTTTTTTGCGCCGTAAAACGGGGCGGGCGCCAGAGAAAGCGGCGTATCTCGCCCCGGAACCCGCTTACCGGTTGGAAGAGGAACCTTCTGTCCCCTTGTTGGGCGAATGGAGAACTTTCTGTCCGCCTACAGGTTAGCCGCGAGAGTTTTTCGCTCGCTTGCCGGTCGGACACCGGGAGTTTTCCGTTCTCTTACTGGTTGGACGCGGGAGCTTTCTGCTTGAGGGCGGCGCGGGTCTTCCTCACCTCGGCGAGGTTGGCGGTCAGCCCCTCGTCGGCGCGGCGGACTATGTCGTCCACAAACTCCTGGGCGGCGCGGCGCATCTCCCGGCTCTTAGTCTGCGCGCTGGAAATCATCTCGGTAGCCTTCGCCTGAGCGAGCTTGGTGATCTCCTCCGCCGCGACAAGCTGCTTCGCCCTCTCCTCGGCGGCGTGAATGATCCCGTCCGCCTCCCTGCGGGCGCTGTCTAAGATGTTGTTCCTATCCGCCACGATGCCCTTGGCCTGCTTAACCTCGTTGGGAATAGCTGTGCTGAGGTCGTCCAAGAGCCCGCGAACCTTATCCGCGTCGACCACGACTTTGTGGCCGGGGAACTTCATCGCGTTGTCGATAAGCCCTTCCAGTTGCTCGAGCAATTCTTCCATGGTCATACGTTCTCTATCCTTTCGGTTGATTTTCTGAGCCTTGCTATTACCGGGGCGTATATCTTCTCCGGGATAAACGCGCTGATGTCCCCGCCCATCGCCCCCACCTGGCGCACCAGGCTGGAGCTTAGGTACATATTCTCGGCGGACGTGGTGAGGAACACCGTCTCCGCCTCGGGGTAAAGCTTCTTATTGGTAAGAGCCATCTGGAACTCGTACTCGAAATCGGACATAGCGCGCAGCCCCTTGACGATCGCCTTCGCGCCCTTCGCCCGGCAGTAGTCCGCCAACAACCCGTCATAGTAGTCCACCGTGACGCCGGGAATATCCTCCGTGGCGGCTTTAAGCAGCGAGACCCGCTCCGCCGGGGTGAAGCACCCGCCCGCCTTGTCGCGGTTGCGCATTACTACGACTATGACGCCGCTGAACATCCCCGCGGCGCGGCGTATTATATCGAGGTGCCCCACGGTGACGGGGTCGAAGCTCCCGGGGCAAACGGCGATTATCTCACTCAAGCCGCTGTTCCTCCCTGCGGTAAAATGTGAGGGCGATTTTTCCGTAGCGGTAGCACTTTGCCGCGCGGAAATCTCCCGCCCCGCCGGGCGGGGAAACTTGCGAGGGGTGCTCGGCTATCATCACCCCGCGCTCCGACATTACCCCGGCGACGCGCGTCAAGGCGTCCGGCAAAAGACCGGCGCGGTAAGGGGGGTCTAAAAACGCGAAATCGAACTTATCCCGGTAGGCGGCGAGGAACGCGGCGTAATCGCCGGCGTAAACTCCGGCCCTGTCCGTAAAGCCGCACGCCGCTATATTTTCCCGGACGGCAATCACCGCCTCGCGGGAAATGTCGCAAAACGCGGCGTACTCCGCGCCACGGCTGAGGGCTTCTATCCCAATTTGCCCGCTGCCAGCGAATAAATCCAAAAAACGGCTGCCGGGAAGCTCAAAATGTATGACGCTGAAGAGGGCCTCCTTGACGCGCTCCGCCGTGGGGCGCACGGCTTCTCCCGGAAGGGTGCGCACGCGCCTGCCCCGGGCGCTCCCGGTGATCACGCGCATAGCCTATCCCCTCCCCCGCCCGTCGCCGGCAATTCTCTCGGTTAAAGCAAACACAACTCCTACTATATTATTGCACGCGCCGAGCGTTTTGTCAACAATAATTTGGGACCCGAGGGTAAGATTATTCTTGCAATTTAAGGCGCGGCGGGGTATAATACCTTTATACTGTTATATGGAGGCACTCGGGATGAACTTACAATTATTCGCGGCGAAGGCGGCGGAAAGCTCCGGCGGGGGGTTCGGCGGCATAATTATGATGGTGGTCTACATCGCCATCATCGGCGTTATATTCTACTTCCTGCTGATCCGCCCCCAGCGCAAAAAACAGAAGAAAGAGCAGGCCATGCGCGACGGCGTGCAGGTGGGGGACGAGATTCTCACGATAGGCGGGCTTTACTGCAAGGTGGTCTCCATAAAAGAGGACAGCTTTATGGTGGAGTCACCCGTCGACCACTCAAAAATGAGGATAGCCAAGTGGGCGGTCCAATCCAACCAGACCATTCACGATTAAACGGCGACAATGCCCGATAAAGTGAAAACCGTTTACGTCTGCTCCGAGTGCGGCTGGCAGTCCTCCAAGTGGAGCGGGCAGTGCCCGGAATGCGGCGCCTGGAACACCCTCAACGAGGAGATTGCGGCCCCCGCCGGGAAGAAGGCAGCGCCTTCCGCCGCCCCCGCGGGCGGACTTGGTGCGGCGAAACGGCTCTCCGAGATTGACGAGGAGGGAATGTTCCGCTACAAAACCGGGATAGGCGAATTCGACCGCGTCTTGGGCGGGGGGCTGGTGAAAGGCTCGGTCGTGCTGTTAAGCGGAGACCCGGGGATTGGCAAGTCCACACTGTTAATGCAAATGTGCGACCGTCTCGCCGAGCGCGAGATCCTCTACGTATCGGGCGAGGAATCCGCCGGGCAGTTAAAACTCCGGGCGTCGCGCCTGGGGGTCGGCACCGAGAAGCTCCGCATTCTCACGGAAACCGACGCGGACACCGTCTGCGGCTATATTCGGGCGCGGACCCCGGAAATCGTGATAATAGACTCCATACAAACTATGAACTTGGCCGAACTCACCTCCGCCAGCGGCACGGTGACACAGGTTCGGGAGTGCACCGCCGCCCTGCAGCGCGTTTGCAAGAGCATTGGCGTGCCGGTGATACTCGTGGGCCACGTCAACAAGGACGGCGCGGTCGCGGGGCCCAAAGTTATGGAGCACATCGTGGACGCGGTGCTCTTTTTCGAGGGCGAGCGCAGCCACTCATACAGGATTTTGCGGGCGATTAAGAACCGCTACGGCTCGACAAACGAGATAGGCGTCTTCGAGATGGGCGACGCGGGGCTCACCGCCGTGGAGAACCCCTCCGCCTACCTGCTCTCGGAGCGCAGCGGCAACGTTTCCGGCTCGGCGGTGACCTGCGTTATGGAGGGAACCCGCCCGGTACTCGCGGAAATACAGGGGCTGGTCGCGCCGACTAATTACGGCAACCCCCGGCGTATGGCGGACGGCTTCGACTACAACAGAGTAAACCTGCTCTTGGCGGTGCTGGAGAAGCGCGTGGGTCTCCCCTTCTCCGGGGCGGACGTGTATGTGAACGTGGTCGGCGGCTTCAAGGTGGACGAGCCCGCGTGCGATCTCTCGGTCGCGCTGGCGCTGGTCTCCGCGCTGCGGGACAAACCCCTCCCGGCTGACGCGGTCGTGTTCGGCGAGGTGGGGCTCTCCGGCGAGGTGAGATCCGTCTCAAGGACTTCGGACAGGGCACGGGAAGCCGGCAGGCTGGGCTTCGGGCGGTGCGTGCTGCCCGCCGCGAACCTCCGCAAAATCGACCGCTCCGCGCTTGGCGGTATGGAGCTGATCGGCGTCCGCTCCGTCCGGGAAGCGGTCTTAGCCCTGCTATAACCTATTTGAAGGAAGCGTACTATGAAGGACGGCCTTAAAAGCAAGCTGAAGAAGAGCGATCTCCTCTTCAGCCTGTTCTACTGGCACCATATGAGGAAGAGCGACAACCCCGACCGCAATTACTACAGAATAGTCCGCGCCGCGTTCGACCGCGAGGACAACACCAATATGGTGGTGATCCATCACTACGGGGCGGAACTCCCCGACAGGATAGTCTACGATGTGTCCTCCGGCGAGCGACACGAGTCCGTCGGAATGGGGGCGGAGCTGCACCATCTGCTTTACGGGATGCGGTTCGCGGACTTCTTGGGCGCCGTTCCCCGCGTCAGCTGGGGCGACCGGTTCGTTTACCACGATGACGGGATGAACAGGGTCACCCGGAACGCCTTCGAGTACTATTTCGAGCCCGTCTCCCCGCTGGCGGACGAGCCGCTGACCGACTTTCGGAATGTTGTAGTCTATGAGCGTTCGCACGTGAAGCTGTTCCACGATATGGCAAAATATTCCTATAAGATTGCCGACTCCGATATAGCCGTATTGGCAGACCAGTACGCGAAGAGCATTCATCCGAACGAGACGACAAGAAAATTCATCGACGAGGGGCTCTCCCGCGCGGTGGGCGGAAAACGGATGTTGGGCGTCCACGTGCGCGGTACGGATTTTAACGTCGGGCTGCGCAACCACCCCAAAATAGTGGCTAAGGAGGATTATCTCTCCGCCGTTAAAGCTGAATTTAACAGGGGGGGGGGGGGCAGTACCACGGCGTGTTACACGCCACCGACCACCACACGGC
>CAYOSS010000001.1:26608-122495 GCA_964406705.1 uncultured Eubacteriales bacterium | reverse complement strand
GGCTCGATTTTTTCGTGATATAAGTGGCAAATATCCCCTCAAAACCCTCGAAAACTGCAAAATGCTAGTCCGAAAGGGGTTTCATCGTCGGGAACAGCAGCACATCCCGGATGGAGGGGCTGTCGGTGAGGAGCATCACCAAGCGGTCGACGCCGAAGCCGAGTCCGCCCGTGGGGGGGAGCCCGTACTCCAGGGCGTTTATGTAATCATAATCCACCTGGGCGCCGCTCGATGGGTCCTCCCTCTTCTTAGCGGCGACCTGCGCTTCGAAGCGGACGCGCTGATCGTCCGGGTCGTTTAGCTCGGAGAACGCGTTGCCGAACTCCGTGGCGCATATAAAATACTCGAACCGCTCTGTAAAAGCGGGGTCGTCCGCCTTCCTCTTGGCAAGCGGACTGTTTTCCACCGGGTAATCGTAAACGAATACGGGCCCCGTCAAATGCTCCTCCACAAACTCGTCGAAAAGAGCCGCTAAGACAGTGCCCTTAGTCGCGTCGGGGGGCACCTCGAGGCCTTTCCCGGCGGCCGCCGCCCTCGCGTCAGCGTCGGAGCTCCATGAGTAATAATCGCACCCGGTGTACCTCTTCACCGCGTCCGTCATTGTTACCCGCTCCCAATGGGAGAAGTCGATCTCCGTCCCCTGATATGTAAAGCGCAAGGTTCCCAACACCTTTTGCGCCAGGTGCTTGTAGAGATCCTCCACAAGGTCCATCATACCGAAATAATCGGTGAAGGCCTGATACAGCTCCACCGTGGTAAACTCCGGGTTGTGGCGGGTGTCCATACCCTCGTTGCGGAAAATCCGACCCACCTCGTAGACGCGGTGGAGCCCACCGACGACCAGCCGTTTTAGATAAAGCTCCGTCTCTATGCGCAGGTACATATCCATATCGAGGGTGTTGTGATGTGTTTTGAACGGGCGGGCCGCGGCGCCTATCTCGAGGGGAACTAAGATGGGCGTGTCAACCTCCAAAAAGCCGCGCTCATCCAAAAAGGCGCGTATCTCCTTTATAATCTGAGAGCGTTTGACGAACGTATCCCGCGTGTCGCGGTTCATAATGAGGTCGACATAGCGCTGGCGGTAGCGGGCGTCGGTGTCGCGCAGCCCGTGGAACTTCTCGGGCAGGGGGCGCAGGGATTTGGCAAGCAGCGTCGCGGCGGTAGCGTGAACGGAAATCTCGCCTGTGCCCGTTTTGAACACGAACCCTTCCACGCCAATAATGTCGCCTATGTCCCACTTTTTGAACGCGGCGTACCCCTCGTCGCCCAGCTCGTCGCGGCGGAGGTAAACCTGGATATGCCCCGCGCTGTCGTCCAGCCCCGCGAAGCTCGCCTTGCCCATTATGCGTCGGGAGACCATCCGCCCCGCCACGCGCACCGTCTTGCCCTCGTACCCGTCGAACGCCGCCTTAATGCTCTCGGAGTCGCTGGTCACATCGTATTTTGTGACGGTGAAAGGGTCCGACCCGGCGCTTTTCAGCTCGGCTAACTTGTCCCGGCGCACCCTGAGGACTTCGGAGAGCTCCTCGCCCCGGCTTTGCTCCTCCATAAAATCACCCTACTTAATAATATCCAGTATCTTAAAGGAAAGATGTCCGCTCGGCGTCTCGGCTATGACCGTCTCTCCCACGCCGTGCCCCAACAGCGCCTTGCCCACGGGGGACTCGTCCGAAATCGATCCCTGATCGGGGTTGGCCTCGGCGGAGCCCACGATTTTATACTCTAACTCCTCGTTGTACTCCTCGTCCAAGATACGCACGACGGAGCCGACCATCACGTGCTCGGTGGCGAGCCCCGCGTCATCGATAACCTCGACATTCTTTAATAACGCGTCAAGCTCCACAATGCGGGCCTCGATTTTCGCCTGCTCGTTCTTAGCCTCGTCGTACTCGCTGTTCTCGGATAGGTCGCCGAAGCCCCGCGCGGTCTTGATTTTCTCCGCGATTTTCTGCCGGGCCGTCGTCTTGAGGTACTCAAACTCCGACTCCAATTTTTTTAACCCGTCATCCGTCAGCACTGTTTTCTTTGCCATTGTAATTGCACCCTTTCAGTGTATGATTAACCTAATATTTCCTCCGCGTATCGGACGGTTTCCATCGCGTCGCGGCAGTATTTGTCCGCCCCGATCATCCGGGCGTACTCCTCGTTCAGCACCGCGCCGCCCACGGCCACTTTGCAGCCCGGAAGCGCCGCGTGAACGGCCTTCACGGTCTCCTCCATAGCGGGGACGGTGGTAGTCATCAGCGCGCTGAGGCCCACTAACTTTGCCCCCGCCGCCACGGTCTCGTTCACCACCCGCTCCACGGGGACGTCCTTGCCCAGATCGCTTACGGGAAAGCCGTAATTCTCCAACAGGGTGCGGACGATGTTTTTTCCTATATCGTGTATATCCCCGCGCACCGTGGCGAGGATTATGGGCGGGCAGTCCCGGCGGGGAGCCGCGTCCTTCAGCGTATCGTTTATCACCGAGAACGCCGCCTTGGCCGCTTCCGCGCTCATCAGCAGCCCGGGGAGGTAAACCGTCTTTTGCTCGAAGCCCTTGCCTACCTCGTCCAGCGCTGGGATGATCTCCTCGTCGATAACCCGCAGCGCGGGGGTGGTTTGAAGCAGCTCCTTCGCGGCGTCGGCGGCGGAATCCTTAAGCCCTCGCAGGACGGCGTCCTTGAGGGTAACCTTTTCATCGCTCCGGGCGGTCTCCACGGCCTGCCCGCCGGCGAAGGCTATGTACTCCTCGCACCTCTCATCCCGCGCAGAGAGCGCCATAAACGCCCTGTACGAGCCCATCAGCGCGTCGCTCAAGGGATTCACTATGGCGGAGGACAGTCCTTCTTCCAGCGCCATTACCAAGAACGCGGAATTGACCCGCTCCCTCGCGGGCAAACCGAACGAGACGTTGGAAAGCCCCATCACAGTCTTATAGCCCCGGCGCGTCAGCTCGCGAAGGGTCCGCAGCGTCAGCGCCCCGGCCCCAGAATCCGCGCTGATCGCCATACATAGCGGGTCGAACACCAAATTGTCCGGCGAAACGCCGTACTCGGCGGCGGCGCTAAGTATCTTCTCCGCGACCCCGATTCTGCCCTCCACCGACGGAGGGATTCCGTCGTCGTCCAACAGCAGCGCAACGGCGACCCCGCCGTATTTCTTCATAAGAGGGAATATCCGCGCCATAACCTCATTTTTGCCGCTCACGGAGTTGAGCATCGGCTTGCCGTTGTACACGCGCATAGCCCGCTCCATGGCGTCGGGGTTGGAGGTGTCAATCTGCAACGGCAAGTCCGTGACGCTCTGCAGCTCCGCCACTACGCGGGGAAGAACCTCCCGCTCGTCAAGCTCGGGCAAGCCGACATTCACGTCGAGGAGATCCGCGCCCGCCTCCTGCTGGCGCAGCGCCTCCTGTAAAATGTAATCCGTATTGCCGCAACGCAGCGCCTCCTTCAGCTTGGGTTTGCCCGTCGGGTTGATCCGCTCGCCTATTAACAGCGGCTTATCGGCAAATTGCACCGCTTTAGTGTAGGAGGACACCACTGTCTCGTGCTTCTCGGTGAGAGCGGGCCGGGGTAGGGAGCGGGTAGCCGAGATCAGCCGCTCTATATATACGGGCGACGTCCCGCAGCACCCGCCCAAAATCGACGCTCCGGCGAGGGTCAAAGCGCGCATATCCTCCGCGAAACTCTCCGGGGAGACGTTGTACACGGTGCGCCCGTCCACAATATCGGGAAGCCCCGCGTTGGGCATCGCGATAAGCGGGAGGGAGGAGTGCGCGGCGTATTCCCGTATCACCGGGAGCATTTTATCGGGACCCACGCCGCAGTTGACGCCCAGCGCGTCGACGCCAAGCCCCTCCAACATAGCCACCATAGCCCGGGGAGTGACCCCCGTGAGGAGTTTTCCTCCGGCGTCGTAGGTGTTGCAGACGAATACCGGCAGCCGGGAGTTCTCCTTTGCCGCCAATACCGCCGCTTTGGTCTCGAGGCAGTCGTTTTGCGTCTCGATGAGTATCAGATCACACCTATCGCCGGCGGCTCTCACCGTTTCGGCGAAAAGCGATACCGCTTCCTCAAATTCAAGGTCACCGAGGGGTTTCAGCAGCTTCCCGGTGGGGCCTATATCGAGGGCTATGTAAATATCCCTCCGCGGATTCTCATCGGCTATGGCGCGCCTCGCGTTGGATATCGCCGCGTCAACCACACGGGCAACATCGTTCGATTTAAGCCGGCTGAGGCCGAAAGTGTTGGCCGTCAGTATGTCGCACCCGGCGGCGATGTAGGCCCGGTGCATGGCGGCAACCGCGTCCGGGTCGGAGAGGTTCAGCTCGAAAGGCTGGCCGTCGTACCCCCGCTCCTGCAGATAAGTCCCCGCGCTTCCGTCAAAGTAGACCCGCTCCCGGCGGATTTTCTCGAGTATATTCATTGACCGGTCCTTCCCGAAACGCCCAAAAGCGCCGTCACGGACTTGGTGGGAACCATCATTCCGCTGCTTGTAAGTGAGATCCCTATTTTGCCGAAGCACAGTGCCCGCTCGATGTTCGCTTGAAGTGACAGCGGCAGGTCCCCGTACCCCGGGCTGAAGCGGGGCTTTGAGACGGCGTAGGGAGCGACCAACTCCTCCTCGAGCGCGTCCAAATAGCCCTCGAGTGCGGCGGCGGCGAGCCCCTGCACGGCCACGGCTTTGAGAGGAGAGAGGCGGCTGTACCGTTGCAGGAGCCTGTCGGCACCGGCCCCCACCGTCGCGGCGAGCAATATCACGCTGTCGCACCCGGCGAGGTTTCCGGCGAGGTCCCGTGAGCGAGTGACCGTAAACCCCAACGACACCTCCTCGCCCGTGACCGACACGGGGTAAGTTTCATAGCACGCAGAGGGAGAGAGCAGAGGAGTAAGCTCCGCCTCGCACTCCTCTATCACGGCGGCGAAGCGGCTGTCGGAGAGATTTCCTCCCGCGTAGCGGGCCGCCTCGGTCCTGTCGAGCCGGTAGCGCCGGGTATCGGCGGTGATGTACTTTACCATTGACGCGGGGGGATAATATGGGCGAAGTTCCGCCTAATAGCGGAGGCGACGGAGTAGCGGTTCATCGTGTAAATGTGAATGTTATTGACGCCGCTCGCTAACAGATCGGCTATCTGGGCCGTCGCGTAGGCCACACCCGCCTCGAACATAGCCTCCGGGTCGCCGCCGAACTTATCAACCAGTCGGGTAAACTCACTCGGCAGGCGGCACCCGGAGAGGGAAATCACCCTCGCGACCTGCGCCGCGCTTGTGACGGGCATTATCCCCGCCACTATGGGCACCGTTATCCCGGCGGCGCGGGCCCTTTCGAGAAAGCGGTAGAAGACTCCGTTGTCGAAGAACATCTGAGTAGTGAGGAAAGAGCACCCGCGATCCGCCTTTTCCTTTAAGCGCATAATATCGGTATCAACGTCCGGCGACTCGGGGTGACACTCCGGGTAGCACGCCCCGCCCACACAGAAATCCGAGTAACGCAGTATCTCGTCCACTAGCTCGCTCGCGTGCCGGTAATGTGTATCGCCGTTCAGTGTGAACCCGGCGGGCAAATCCCCCCGCAGCGCGAGAACATTCTCCACGCCCGCGGCCTTCATCGCGGCAAGCTGTCGGGAGACGCTCTCCTTTGTCGCGGTGACGCAGGTGAGATGCGCTATAGCGGTGACCCCGCACTCTTTAGTCAGCTCCCGCGCTATATCCAGCGTATACGCTCCGGTGCTGCCCGACGCGCCGTATGTGACGCTCATAAAATCGGGCCGCAGTCCCGCTATTTCCCGCGTAACCTCCCTGACGCTCGACAAAGAATCCCCGCTTTTGGGCGGGAACACCTCGAAAGACAAGGTGGGTATTTCCTGGCGGAAGAGCTCGCTTAATTTCATTCTGACACCCCGGATGTAAGGATAGCCGGAAAACCTGAAAACTACATCGTTTGCGGCGCGTCTATTTTGAGCACGCCGAGGACGTTCTCAATGACCACCGCGCTCGCCCGGCAGAGGTCAAGCCTCGCGCCGCGTAAGGCGGGATCGTCGCAGAGGACGCGGCGGGCGTTGTAGAACTTGTGAAACAGTGTCGCGAGGTTGTAGACGTAGCGGGTGAGCCGCGCGGAATCGTAACTCTTGGCCGCAGCGATAATCTCCCCGCCGAGCAGGGATAAATGGCGGATCAGCTCCCGCTCTTCGGGGGAGGACAGCAGATCGTAGCCCTCGCCGGCGGGGGAGGCCAAATCCTCGCCCGCCTGCCGCAATATGCTGCATATTCTCGCGTGGGCGTACTGCACGTAGTAAACCGGGTTCTCGGAGGACTGCTCCACGGCGAGATCGAGGTCGAACTCGAGGTGCGTGTTGGGTTCTTTGGAATTGAAGATAAACCGCGCGGCGTCAACGGGGACCTCGTCGAGCAGGGTCTTGAGCGAGATGGATTTCCCCGTCCTCTTGGAAACTTTTACCACTTCGCCGTTGCTGGTGACCCGCACAAGCTGCATCAGCACTATGTCAAGCCGGGAGCTGTCCACCCCCACCGCGTCGAGAGCTCCTTTGAGCCGCGCCACGTGCCCGTGGTGATCCGCGCCCCATATGTTAATGACCCGGTCGAACCCGCGCTTTTGGAATTTGTTCACGTGGTAGGCTATATCCGCCGCGAAATAGGTCGGGTTGCCGTTGGCGCGGACCAGGACTTCGTCCTTCTCGCCGCCGTGCTCCGTGGCCTTGTACCAAAGCGCCCCGTCCTTCTCGTATGTGAGCCCCAGGGAACGCATCTTATCTAACAGCGCGTCAACCTCGCCGCTCGCGTACAGGGAGGATTCCCTGAACCACACGTCGTAGTTTATGCGGTACTCGGCCAAATCCTCCTTTAGACCGGCTATGTTAAGGGGCAAAGCGTAATCGGTGAGCGCCCGGCGGCGTTCCTCGGGCGAAGAGGTCAGATACGCGTCCCCGTACTTTTCCGCGAAGCCCTTCGCCCTCTCGGTTATGTCCTCCCCGTGGTAACCGTCCTCGGGAAAGGGAGCGGAGGGGTCGTAAATTTGCAGGTACCGGACTTCCAGCGACTCGCCGAACTTCATTATCTGGTTCCCGGCGTCGTTCACGTAGAACTCCCGCGTGACGTCGTACCCCGCCCGCTGGAGCACTCCCGCGAGGCAGTCACCGAGCGCTCCGCCCCTCGCGTTGCCGATGTGCATAGGGCCCGTCGGGTTCGCGGAGACAAACTCCACCATAACCTTTTGCCCGGCGCCGTAGTCGCTTTTGCCGTAATCGGGCCCCTCGCGCAGTACCTCGCTCAGGACGTCGGAGTAGAATTTTCCCGATAAGAAGAAATTGACGAACCCGGGGCCCGCCGCCTCCGCCTTTTCCACGGGTATATCGCCGTAGTCAAGGTGAGATATCAATGCTTCCGCGATTACCCTCGGCGGCTTGCGGAAAACCTTCGCCCAGACCAGGGCGGCGTTCACCGCGTAGTCCCCGTGTGCCCTCTCAGCCGGAATCTCTATGGTAAAGTCGGGCAGCTCATCTACAGCCGGCAAAGCGCCGTCGCCCATAGCCCGTCTCGCGGCTCCTCGGACAGCCTCGCAGATGGCGCGTTCCGTCTCCTCTACAACAGATCGCAAGGTTCGTCCTCCTTTACGGAAATTTCAAGCTCGTTCTCGCAAATGAGGTTGCTGTTAAAGTCAAGCGTGTAGGAAAGACGGAGCCTACCGCCGCTCGCTGAAAGGGAGTTCTCTATGACCTCGCCGAACACCCCGAACATCGCCGCACCGAACTCCATATCGTAGTGGCAGAGGTTGCGCTTGCCCTTTTCCACTATTAGCCTGGACTTCATCGCTCCCGAATGCTGGAGTATGACCCGCCTGTCGCTCTCCACGCGGACAACGCCCTTTGCCCCCGCGACGCCCATAGGCACGCTTTCATCGTACTCGATGAGGTACTTCCCGTCCTTGCAGGCGAATTTGCCCGTGGTGAAGTATTCCAGCACGTCGCAGTCCTTGCCGTCGCGGTGGGTACCCTTCAGATTGATTGAAACGTCACGCATTTTCCCCGTAATCCCTCAAATCGATTTTCTTCACGTCCCCCTCCACGGGGTAGCCCAACAGCACCCGCGCCACCTCGCCGAATGTATCCGTAAGGTCGCTGACGTAGAACCGGCACTTCCCGCCGGTGTCGCGCCCGCAGAGCATTTCCCGCTCCCCGAGCACCGCCTTTACCCGCTTCGCTACCCATTCTCCGGGGTTAATAAGCGTCACTCCCTCGCCCATAATGTCGGCTATGATGTCCCGCAAAACGGGGTAGTGGGTGCAACCCATTATGAGGGTGTCTATGCGCTCTGCTACGAGCGGCGCGAGATAACGTCTGGCGGTCTCAACGGTGACGGCGTCGTTTCTGTCTATCCAGCCCGCCTCCACAAGCGGCACGAACAGGGGGCAAGCCTCGTCGAACACCCTCGCCCCGGGGCGGTACTTCTCCACGCCGCGCCGGAAAGCGCCGCTCTTAATGGTCGCCCCCGTGCCGATAACGCCCACTCGCCCGTTCCGGGTAGCGGCCGCCGCCGCCCTCGCCGCCGGCTCTACCACACCAATAAACGGCACCGGCAGAATATCACCCGTATAGGGGGCTACGGAGCTCACGGTCCCGCACGCCGCGACGACTAACTTCACTCCCTGCTTTAATAAGAACCTCTCGTCCTCCACGGCGTACTGCTCTATAGTCCCCGCGCTCCTGTTGCCGTAGGGGACCCGCCCAGTATCGCCGAAGTAGACTATATCCTCCCCCGGCAGCAGAGCGGCGATTTTGCCCACGACGGTAAGTCCGCCCAGCCCGGAGTCGAACACCCCGATAGCTCGCCCGTCCACGCTAATACGCTCTCCCCGTAGAGGAAACGCCGCTCGAGACCTCCTCACCGTCGCCGTAGAGGAAGTCGTGGATCCTGTCGGCGGCAGCGTCTATGTCGTAGCGCCAAACCCAGGCGCCGTTCGCGCCGTACAGCCCGCCGCTGACGTTCTTGTCCTTGCTCTCGTCGGGAACGTAGGTATGCTCCATAGTACCGAGGTCCGCTATCAGGGGGGCGTAAGAGAGGATTTCGGTATAGCTGAGGGATGTCTCCACGTTGCCCATCGCGGTTTTGAGCATTCCGGGGTACTTCGTGATGCTCATCTTCTTGACCTTCTCGAGCATAAGGTTCAGCACCTTGGCCTGCCGTTCGCTCCTCGCCTGGTCGCCGTCTATATAACGGATCCTCGCGTACATCAGCGCCTGGGCACCGTTCATATGCACCAGTCCCGCGTGATCCAAAAACTCGATCTCGTAGGGGACGTTCACCTCGTCCCAGGGGATAATGCGGTTGATCTCCCCGCGCTCCGCCTCGGTTATTTCCACGTCGATCCCGCCGACCTCGTCTATCAGCTCCGCCAGCATCAGGAAGTTCACCGTAACATAGTCGGTGATGTCGAGCCCGAAATTGCGGTTAATGGTGTTTATCGCGAGGACGGGCCCGCCGTTCAGGTAGGCCGCGTTGATTTTCCTCGTGCCGTAGCCCTTGATGGGGACATAGCTGTCCCGCAAAATGGAAACAAGCTTCGCCGTCTTGGCTTTGGTGTTGATGGAGAGCACCATAATGGTGTCCGCGTTGCCGAGAGTGGAGTCCTGCTCCCGCGCGTCCACGCCGAACAGAGCGATATTGCGAATGCCCTCCCGCATTTCCGGGAAGGAAACTATGCCGAGGTCGGACGTGTCGTCCGGTATGTCGGTCTGCACCATATCCCCGAACGCGAACCATACCGTCCCCAAGAATGCCGTCGCCAGCACCGACACGCCCAGCACCACGGACAACGCCACGTTAATGACGGTCAGCCTCTGCCGCCGTTTCTTAAGCTTGCCGGATATTTTGTATGCGCTCTTCCTCGCCATCAGCACCGCTCCCAAAGCTGGTCTTATTCATTGTATTATACCACCGAGCGGGCTCGCGGTCAACTGAAATTTGCGTCTCCTTCCCCGGCGCCGCGCCTTAAAGCGTTTAATCCCCGCACTCCAGCGCCTCGACGGGGATCACCGTGAGCGCGCAGTCCTCCTTGCCGACCGAATAGATGACGTACAGCTTGCCCTCGCGCTCTATGGCGCCGGGGTAGGCGTACATCGTGGGCTGACCGGCCTGCGGCGCTCCGTACCCGACGTAGTAGCGTATCGCGGGCCACTCGCCCCGCCTCACCGCGTATATTTTGCGGAAAAGTCCGCCGTTCTTACCCGTCACCGCTATAGAGAGGAGGGTGCGCCCGGCCTCGAGGCTGTTGGTGATAAGGTAATTCTGCCCCGTGCTGAGCTTCCCGGCGAAAGGCGCGCTGCAGGAGAGGGGGAAGTTGCTGATTTTCAGCGGGGACCAGCTCTTGCCGCAGTCCGGGCTTTCCGCCACCGCCGCCGTAAGGGAACCCTTGGAGATATCCCGGCACGACGAGCCAAGCGGTCTGCAGACCACAAGCAGCCGCTCCCCGTCCACCACGACGGCGCTTTCCGGGAACATAAGCTCGATCCCGGCGGGGCGGGGTATGTCGGTCATACGCCAGCGGAGGAAGTCGTCCCCGTCGCTAACGGCCACCGCCGCTTCGTACCAGTGGTGTTCGCCGCCCAGGACCCAGTTGGCGTCTGGCATCTTTTGCGGCGTGCAGAAGGGGACGAACCCCCGCAGCGCGGATTCGGGGTGCCACACCCATTCCCCCGTATCGTCGTTTAGCGTGAAAATCTCCGTGCAGGGGTAATGCGCCTCACGCCAGCTCACAAAGAAACCGTAGAGCGTCCCGTCGTGTTCCACAAGCAGCGGGTGATTGAACGACGTCGCACCGTATGCGGGCGCGGCAAGCCACACCTCCGGCTCGCTCCAATGTACCGCGTCATCGGATACGCACCCGCGAATCAGCTCGTCGTAGTCGCCCCGTTCCTCCGTCGGGTGATTGGCGAATGCCGCGTAGTACCGCCCGGCGTGATACGCCACGGTCGCCTCGTGGAGATAGTGGTAGCCGTCCTCCTTGGCGCGCTCGACCGTGATGTGGGTCACGACCGCCGGGTCGGGCATTTCGCGCTCCGACGGGAAGGGGACGTCCGGGTCCCACACGGGAAAGAGGCTCCTGTCCGCCGCGAGCTGCGCGGACGTGGGCAAAGCGGGTTTACAATCAGCCATAAAATTACCTCCTTTACATCGGGTATTATAACCCGGCGCGGCGGGGGTTGTCAAGCGGCACCGGGGGAATTTTCGGCGGCCCGTTCCCCTTTTTCGGGTAAGCGGACCGGGGCAGTCCCGGCAGTCGGCGATGAACTCCCGGCTCCCGGTCAGCTCTCAGCCCTCCTCTCCGGGGCTCTCAGCCCCCAATATTCCACCCAATTATAGGGGTACATTTTACCGTTGTACACTAAAATCGCGATTTTCAAAAGTAAAATAAATATAGCCGTTTAGCCCATGGGTTGGCTTGATTTGGGCTGCAAAAAGGCACGTTTTATATAGTTTTGGTTTTTCGGGATTTTACGGTGCAACGGTGCCAAAATGCTCACGAAGCCAGGTATTATGCGGGTTCGTGGCGGCACGGTACGAAAATTTAAGTGTGCCAAAGTGTGCCAAGTGTGCCAAAATCAGGCTTTCCCGCGCACGGTTGGCACGGTACGGCACGGTTCCTGCACGCTTAATAGATACCCATTATAGCACTCACATTTCTCCACTCATCCTTAATACATAGCCCGATATATCCCCTGCACCTCAGGTCGCCCTTCTTAATATGTTCGTTTGCCTTCACCCCGTACTTCATCCCGTTGTCGGCGAGCCAATGGTAGAACGCCCGGGAGCGGACGGCGTCGAGCCCGTTCTCCGAGCACCAGCGCCGGTAAACCCGGTACATCTCGGCCGAGGGAGTGGCGGCGTCGGCCTGCCCCCTGAACCGCGCCAACTCCCCCTTGCTTTTCTTCTTTGCCCGTGCTATAATGAAAGCCGAAAGGGGGCGGGGGAGCGTGATTTATCTTGACAGCGCGGCGACGACGAAGCCCTGCGACGCCGCCGTTTCGGCCGCCCGAGCCGCTATGGAGCGCGACTGGGGCAACCCGTCGTCCCTTTATAAGTTGGGTCTTGACGCGGAGGATATAATCTCGTCCGCGAGGGAGACCGCCGCGTCGCTCTTGGGGTGCGAGAGCCGCGAGGTGTACTTCACCGCGGGCGGCACGGAGGCCAACAATATAGCGGTTTTGGGCGCGGCGAGGGCGCACGCGGGGGCCGGCAGGCGCGTGGTGACCCTTTCGACGGAGCACGACTCCGTCCACAAGTGCGGGTTGAGGCTTGAGAGTGAGGGCTTCGAGGTTGTCCGCGTCGACCCCGAGCCGGACGGGAGCGTCAGCGCCGGGAAAGTCGTCTCCGCCGTTACGGGCGACACCTGTCTCGTGAGCATTGCTCTTGTGAACAACGAGACGGGCGCGTGGGGCCCGGTGCGCGAGGTCTCCCGCTATATAAAATCGCGGGGGCTTGCCGCGCTGCTCCACACCGACGCGGTGCAGGCTTTCGGCAAAATCCCTTTCAGAGTGGGTGAGTTGGGCGTGGACCTGCTGAGCGCGTCCGCCCACAAGATACACGGTCTTAAAGGCACGGGGCTGCTTTATAAGCGCGCCGGGGTGACTCTCGAGCCCGTCATTTTCGGCGGGGAGCAGGAGGGCGGAGTGGCCCCCGGCACGGAGAACGTGCCCGGCATAGCGGCGTTCGGCGCGGCTATGAGGGAAGTATCCCCCGTCGCCCGGAGCCGGGTTCTTCCTTTATATAATTATCTGCGCCGGGAAGTTATAGAGGCCGGTTACACGGTGAACACGCCCGAGGACTCGAGCGGCTTTGTGCTGAATTTTTCGGTTCCGGGGTACCGCTCCGAGACGCTGCTGCACTACTTGGAGCAATACGGCGTGTACCTCAGTTCCGGCTCCGCGTGCGGGCGCGGGAAGCCGAGCCGGGTGCTGCGGGCGGCGGGCCTGCCGCGCGAGGCGGTCGACTCCGCGCTGCGGGTCAGCCTTTCCCCGGAAAACACTTTGGACGAGCTGGATTACCTGTTGAGGCTGCTGCGCAAGGCCCGGGCGGAGCTTGTCGGCAGCGCAAAATAATTCTACCCGGAGCCGCCGGCGGGCGCCGGGCGATGTCGCCATATACTTGGGAGGTAGCGGGTGAAAAGGGTCATTCTCATAAAAAACGGCGAGTTAGCGCTTAAGGGGCAGAACCGGGGGACGTTCGAGCACGCGCTTATAAGGAACCTCAAACGGGTGCTGGGGCCTTTGGGCGAGGCGGTTTATTCCTGCCGGCAGTCGACCGTCACCGTCGAGCCTGCGGCGGAGGATTACCCCTTTTCCCGCGCGGTGGAGCTGCTGCCACGCGTGTTCGGCGTGGCGGGGTATTCCGTCGCGGCGGAGTTGCCGAAGAATCTGGACGAATTGCTCCGAGCCGCCCCCGGGCTGCTGAGCGATACCCTCTCCGGCGCCAAAACATTCAAGGTTGAAGCGAAACGCGCCGACAAATCCTTCCCCGCGACATCCCCCGAGATATGCGATAAGTTGGGCGCGGCGCTGTGCGAGGCTTACCCGGAGCTGAAAGTCGACGTCAGAAACCCCGAGGTGACGGTCCTCGCCGAGGTGAGGGACAGCTATATTTTTCTCCACACGGCGCAGCAGAAGGGCGCGGGGGGCTTGCCCGTGGGCACGGGGGGGCGGGGGGTCGTGCTGCTCTCCGGCGGGATAGACAGCCCCGTCGCCGCCTGGATGATGGCCAAGCGCGGTATGGAGCTCTCCGCCGTACATTTCGCGAGCCCCCCCTACACCGGGCCCCGTTCTCTTAAGAAGGTGGAGGACCTGACGCGGGTGCTCTCGCGGTATCTGGGTGAGATAAAGTTACAGGTTGTGCCGTTTACGCGGGCGCAGGAGGAGATCTCTCACATAGTCCCCGAAAGCTTCACGACGCTCGTCACCCGCCGCTTTATGATGCGGATAGCCTCCCGCCTCGCCGAGAGGTCGCGCAGGGGCGCTCTCGTCACGGGAGAGAGCCTGGGGCAGGTCGCGAGCCAGACCCTGCCCGCCATAGCCGCCACGGACGCCGTTTCCTCCCTGCCCGTCCTGCGGCCGCTGATAGGCTTCGATAAGGAGGACATCACACGCATAGCGCGGGATATAGGCACCTTTCCCATTTCCTCGCTGCCCTTTGAGGACTGCTGCACCGTGTTCACCCCGCGCCACCCACGGACCAATCCTAAGCTTGAGGAGGTTGCCGAGGCGGAGTCAGCGCTCGATACGGCGGCGTTGGTCGACGAGGCGGTGGCGGGAACGGAGGATAGGTTTATTTCGGAGTAACCGGCTGCAAAGTCAGCCCGTTTTCACGGCAAAGTCGTTACCATTGATTTTTCCCCCTCGGTTTTGTATAATCCGGGGGAACACGGGAGGTTGAGTTAGGCAAACGCCCGGCGCGGGAGGAGCGCCCTACCAAGGAGAAGCGCAGATGTCCGGTATGCTTCAAATGGAAATTATTTACTGCGGGGAAGCGCGCGCCGCCGAGTTCGAGTACGCGCTCGTGAGGGTGCTTCCCGTGAGGCTTCTCACCACCCGGGCGGCGAGCGAGGACGAGTTCCTCGCCGCGCTGGGTAAGGCGACCAGGCGCAACGACTTCATAGTGATTATAGGGGCGCTCGGCGAGCGGTCTTTCCCGGAGTATTTGGCCCGGGTGACGGGCTACGGGTGTGTTCCGGCGTCTCGTCTCCGCGAGATTGACCCCGACGACGACCGCCCGCTCCCCGAGGGCTCGCTGCCGCTTGTTGACGGCGGGAGACTGTGCGGCTTCACTATGGAAAGCCCGTCGCAGAGCATTACGGTACTGAGCGGGGACAAGTCCCGGCGGGTCGCCGTGATCCCGGCTTTGTTGAGCTATTTTAAGGCGAGGTTCGGTGAAATAGAAAGGTTCAGGGGGAGCGGTCCCTCTGCGCCCACGGAAGAGAGTGACATTTTGAGCAAACATAAGAAGAAGACCCTTGCGAGCGACGCGGCGGAGCAGACCGCGACAGCGGCGGCTACCGAGGAGGAGCGGAAGGGACCCGCCGCGAGCGAACCGGCCGAGCCGGAGGATAAGCCGGAGGAGCTAAAGCCCGAGAAGTCCGGCGGGGAGACGGAAGAGCAGGCTGGGCAGGCTGAGACAGCCCCGGAACAGTCGCCGGAGCCCGCCGACGAATCCCCAGCCAAGCCTACCCGCGCCGACAAGAAGGCGGCAAAGGAAGCGGCGAAGCGGGAAAAGCTGGCGGCTAAAGTCAAGGCCGAGGAGGACGAGCGAGCTTCTAAGGAAGCAGCGAAGCAGGAAAAACAGGCGGCTAAGGTCAAAGCCGAAGAGGACAAGCGAGCCGCCAAAGAGGCCGCGAAGCAGGAAAAACAGGCGGCTAAGCAATCTGTTATAGAGGAGAAGCGTGCCGCCAAGGAAGCAGCCGTCGCCGAGGAGCTGGCCCGCAAAGAAGCGGCAAAGGCTGAAAGGCAGGCTGCTAAGGAACAGAAGCGCTCCGCGAAGTCCGGCGGAGAAATCAAGGAAGAGCAACAGACTCAGGCAGACGCCGATGTTATCTCTCGGCCGGCCAAAAAGGCGAGTATCGAGCCGCCCACCGGCCAACCCGCCGAGCAGTCCGCTGAACAACCCGTCGAGCCGCCCGTCAGCCGGGCCTTCGAGGATCTCCCCGCGGTAGACGTGGGTCCCGGAGTGATAGCCGAGCTGTCCTTAGACGAGCTGCCAGAGCTTGTGGAGGACGAGGAGACCGGTGCCGGCGAGGTGCTCACGCTTAAGGGCTCGGAGCGGCCGATGCTGGTCGACGACGAGGAAGCGCCGCTGCCTCTCCCGGTCGTGAGAAGACGGTTCCTGCGGGATAAATTAAAGTTTATTATACCGGTCGCGGCGGGAGCGGCTGTGCTCGTCCTTATCGCGGTGTTGAGCATACGCGCGCTCTCAAACCGCCCCAAGACAATCGCCCCTCCCGGCATAGAGCGGCTGAATGAGATATACTCGAAGAGCGGGCTTACCGCTATCGCGGGTCTTGACGAGAACGTCGTCGGCTGGCTGAAACTTGACGGGATTTCCGTCCCCGTGGCGTACGCGCCGGGCGGCGAGGCGGCGTACAGGGATACCCTGCCCGGCGGTGCCGGCTACTCCAAAGGGACCCCGCTCGCCTCGCGCGATCTCGTCAATTTGGAAGGCTATTATACGGTACAAATGGACGGGTACTTCGATACGCTATCGGAGTTTCTGGATGAAAACTTCGCGCAAAGGGGCCGCGAGGTGAAGCTCGACTCCACGCAGTTTAACGGGAGCTGGCAGCTCTTTTCCGCGTTCCGGGCGGAGCGGGCGAGCGTGAGCATAGTCACCCCCGGCGGCGAATCGTCCGCGCCCGGAGAACAGGCGGGGGAGGGGAGCGTGGAGAGCGGCTCTGCGTCCTCCGAGGTCGCGACCTTCAGCACCCCGGGCGAATACGCTGCGGTGCTTCAGGAGCTGATTAACCGCTCCTCGGTGAGGTTCCACTCCACGGTTTCCGCGAGCGACACGGTGACGGTGTTCTACGCGAGGAGGGGCGAGCAGATAGCCGTCGCGGCGGCGTGCCTCGTGACCCGCTCCCCAGTGAGGGAGGAAACTCCGACCGAGTCCGGCGTCAGCTCCTACGCCCCGGCAATCCCGTATTTGGCGGAGGACGACGATTTCCCGCTGGATTCCGACAGGCAGTTTGTCCTATCGCCCGAGCCCCTCACCAACGACGAGGTGAACGGCAACCTCGATTTTCCCGGCGCGAACAGCGGGGAGGAGAGCGTCCCCGGCAGTGTTTCCTCGCGGGAGATGGCGGTGACGGTTCTCAGCAACGGGGTGAACATCCGCGCGTCGGCGGGGGTCAAGGGTAAGCAACTGGGCATAGCGAACCTCGGCGACTGCTATCCGTTCCTCTCCGAGCGCGATATTGACGGCGAAATCTGGTACTCCTTCCGCTATAAGGATAACAAGGTCGGCTGGGTCTCGCAGCTGTATTCCGTCAAGACCACGGCGGACAAAGCGCCCACTCATCAGAACATCGCCACGGGGAATATTATCCTTACGGTGGACAACAACGGCACAGTCCGCTCCGGCGCCGCGCTGGATATTGTCGCCGCCATTGTCGAAGCCGAAATGAGCTCCAGCTCGGCTATGGAGGCGCTCAAGGCCCAGGCCGTGGCGACGTACTCCTTCCTGCTGACGCGCGGGGCGGCGAGAGGGGTCCCGGTTCCAGTCGCGATGCGGGTGCCCTACGAGCGGGCGAAACAGGCGGCGCGCGCCGTCATCGGCCAATGCGCGTATTACGGCGGGCAGGTGGCTCAAACCTACTACTTCGCTATGTCGGCGGGCGTCACCGCTAACCCGGAGGACATCTGGGTCTCTCAGGTGCCCTACTTAAAGTCCGTACCCTCCCCCCTTGACGCGGAGGAGCAAAGCTTCTCCACCAAAAAACTCTTCACCTCGGCGGAGCTGCGCGAGACGCTCGCGGCGGCTTACGGGAGCAGCATATCCTTCGGCGCGGATAAATCCGAGTGGATCAATCTCGCCTACGACGCCAACAACACCTACGTAAAAAGCGCCCGCATCGGCGCGGGGACGGTCAAGGGCAGCGACCTCTCGTATAAGTTGGGGCTGCGGTCCCCGGCGTTCACCGTGGAGTACGACGCGGAGTCCGACGTGTTCACCTTCCGAGTGAGGGGCTACGGGCATGGGGTCGGAATGTCGCAGGTGGGCGCTAACAGGTACGCGGCGCAGGGCTGGGACTACAAGCGCATTCTGGAGCATTACTTCCCGGGAGTGACCGTTCAGTAAATGGTAGAGCAGGTTATAGAGCGGCTGCGGGACACCTTCCCGCCCGAGTTGGTTGCGTTCATCGTTTCGCTTTTGCCCATTTTGGAGCTGCGCGGGGGGCTTGTCGCCGCGAAGATATTGGGGGTCGCCTGGCCCGTCGCTTTCCCGGTGTGCGTGTTGGGGAATATGCTCCCTATCCCTTTTTTGCTGATTTTCTTAAAGAAGATATTCTGCTTTATACGCCGGCACAGCAAACGGCTTTCCGCCGTTGTGGAAAAGTTGGAGGAAAGGGCGTCAAAGAAGGGCGAGAAGGTGAAGAAATACCGCACGTTCGGGCTTTTCGTGTTGGTGGCGATCCCCCTCCCCGGCACCGGGGCGTGGACGGGGGCGCTGGTCGCCGAGACGCTGGGCACCTCCCCGCGCAAGGCGTTCTTTACGATATTCTTAGGTGTCATAGCGGCGGGGCTGATTATGTCGGTGCTCAGCTACCTGATACCGGGGCTGTTCTTTTAAGACGGATACACTGCGCCCACGGCTTAACGGATCGCGGACAGCGGATCGAGGGGAAATTTCTACGATAAAAGCGGCGAAGGACTGGGCGGTGAAAACGGATGAGGAGCAATATGTTTTCAGTGACTGCATTTTCTATCGGATGTAGCGGGCTTGCCTGACTTGCCACTCGTTACGTTACCACCCGATGGCCCTGGCTTGTTGCACGAGCCGGAAGCCGAGCCGTTCGCGATGCTGCTTTTACCGCTTTGCTCCCGGTCCGCTGTTACACGGACCGCAAAGGTTACCCTGATTGCCGCTCACAGGATCGGAAGAGCCGGCGGTGTTGTCGTTATCACTGTTATTGCTGTCGGGCATTTCATTCCCATTAACTTTAGCATCTGAACTGCCAGAAGTGTTCTCACCAGTAGGCTCCGGCTTCCTTTCATCTGGGCGAGCGAGCCGGAGGACACGGGTTGGAGTAATTCTAACGGCTCTTACGCTGACGGAAACGGTGCGCCAGGCAATCAAGGCAGCACCAAAGAGTCCCCCGGTCCCGTCGGATCGGGGGATAGCGATAATCAGAGTGGATCGGGTGGGTCAGCAGGAAACGGCGGTTCGGCTTCGTCCGGGAGCGGGAACTCCGGCACACCCGGCGGAACCTCCACCCAGCCAGGTGGGAAGGAAGGTGGATATTAAGCCTTGTGCTTGATATTCTCGGCGTTAAAAGGGAATATGCAAATGAACGCAGGGACACGCGGAAGAGCGGCCGTGCTGAGGACATTGGAGGAAAATTTACGGCGGAAATACCAATGAGGCGGCTTTTGGAAACGGTCGTGCGTTTCGGTCGCCAGACGCGCCGGCGGGACCCGAAAACGGCGCCGTGCTTCTGATCCGCGCCGGCGAATAGAGAATCGAGGGCTTTCATGAAAAAGATGCTTTCTCTTTTAATAATTTTGTCCTTTTTCCTGTTTTCCGGGTGCGGTTCGGAGGGAAGGACAGAAGATTTTTCTCCGCCACCGTCCCAACTGGCAACAGGGGGAGAGGGCGCCGTCTCTGTTCCGTCGGAACCGGAAGACGGCGAGCCGGCGTCGGATGAAAAACTTCCCGCCACAACCTTGGAAAGTCGGCTGTCCGAGATGAGCCTGGAAGAAAAAATCCGCCAGCAGATCCTGGTCAGCTGCCATGAGAGCGGCAGCGCGGAGCGGGCCGCGGATTTCGGCGTCGGGGGGCTGTGTCTTTATGCCGACGCTTTTCAGGGCAAAACCAAGACCCAGGTGAGGGAGATGATAGCCCAATTTCAAAGCGGCTCGCCTTTCCCTTTGCTGATCGCTGTGGACGAGGAGGGCGGCGGCGTCTGTCGCGTCAGTACCAATCCCGCGCTGCGTGCCGTCCCCTTTTGGGCGCCCCGAGATCTTTATGAGTACGGGGGATGGGAGCTGATCCGCAGCGACACCGAGGAAAAAGCGGACCTGCTTCTGGATCTTGGAATCAATGTTAATCTGGCTCCGGTCTGCGACGTGCCGCTCAGCGAGGGGGATTACATTTATCCCCGCTGCTTCAGTATGGACGGGAACCTGACGGCGAAGTATGTAAGCACAGTGGTCAGCGTTATGGGGAAAAAGAAAATCGGCAGTACCCTGAAGCATTTCCCGGGTTACGGCGGTAGCGGGGACACGCACAAGGGTTTAGCATATGACAGCCGCCCGATGGAGGCGTTTCAGCGTTCTGATTTTCTGCCATTTCACGCCGGGATCGAGGCCGGCGCGGATTCCGTTCTGGTGAGCCACAACATCGTCCGGTGCATGGACGGGGAACAGCCGGCCTCCCTCTCGCCGGAGGTCCACCGGATCTTGCGGGAAGAGTTTGGGTTTGAGGGTGTTATACTCTCCGACGATCTGCGCATGAACGCCATTGCACAGTTTACGGGAGGGCGGAATGCCGCGGTCCGGGCGCTGCTGGCGGGCAACGATCTCATATGTTGCGCGGATTATGAGGAGTCATTTTCCGCCATCCTTACCGCTGTTGAAAACGGGCTTATATCCGTATCGCAAATCGACGCCTCGGTGCTTCGTATTCTTCAATGGAAGAACAAACTGGGGCTTCTCGGGTGAGGATAAATACAAAGCAAAGTTGGAAAGAGCAAACCACATCGACGGAGCCGCGGTACATAGAGGAGCAAAGTTTTCTGGGGCGGTGCCCCGGTCGGATAACGGCGAGGCAGAAAGCGCATAAGACCGGTCGGCTCCCCTAAATTTTTCCTTGACATCCCCCGCGAGATATGCTATTATAAGGTGTCACGCGAGGGCGTGGCTAATACACACGCGCGCCGAGAGCCGACCGCGCGGAGGATATTGGAGGAAAATTTATGGCGGTAGTATCGATGAAGCAGCTTTTGGAGGCGGGCGTGCACTTCGGGCACCAGACGCGCCGGTGGAACCCGAAAATGGCGCCCTACATCTTCACGGAGCGCAACGGCATCCACATTATCGACCTTCAGAAGACGGTCAAGAAGCTGAACGAGGCGTATATGTTTGTCCGCGACCTGGCGGCGGACGGCAAGGAGATCCTCTTTGTCGGCACCAAGAAGCAGGCGCAGGATTCCATTCGCGAAGAGGCTACCAGCTGCGGAATGCCCTACGTCAACGCCCGCTGGCTGGGCGGTATGCTCACCAATTTCCGCACTATCAGGCACCGAATCGACAGGCTGAATCAGCTCCGCAAGATGAGCGAGGACGGCACTTTCGATCTGCTTCCCAAGAAGGAAGTGGGCAAGCTCCGCCTTGAGATCGAGAAGTTGGAGAAGTTCTTGGGCGGGATCCAGAATATGAAGGAGATCCCGGCGGCGCTGTTCATAGTCGACCCCAAGAAGGAGCGTATCGCGGTGTCGGAAGCGAGGAAGTTAGGCATCCCGATCGTCGCGATCGTCGATACCAACTGCGACCCTGACGAGATCGACGTGGTGATCCCCGGCAACGACGACGCCATTCGCGCCGTGCGGCTCATCTCTCAGACAATGGCGGCGGCGGTCATAGAAGGTCGCCAGGGCGAGCAGCTGTCCGCTCCCGAGACGGAGTCTCCCGCGACCGGCGAACCGGGCGAAGAGTAGTTCTCATTGATAATCAGGAAAGGGATATAGATATGGCATTCACCGCTAAAGATGTGCAAAGCTTGCGCGAGAAAACCGGCTGCGGTATGATGGACTGCAAAAAGGCCCTCACCGCGTGTGACGGGAATATGGACGCCGCAGTCGATTATCTGCGCGAGAAGGGTTTGGCTCAGGCCGCCAAGAAGGCCGACCGCGTAGCCGCAGAAGGGTTAGTGGCGGTTCGTGGCGTCGGCGGCGCTACGGGTATGGTAGAGATCAACGCGGAGACGGATTTTGTCGCGAACAGCGACGGGTTCCGGGCTTTGTGTAAGAAGGTAGCCGAGGTTGTGGCGAGAGATAACCCCGCGGACCTCGACGCGCTGAACGACTGCGAATACGAGGGAGTTAAGGTTTCCGCTCTGGTGCAGGAGCTGTTTTTGGTCGTCCGCGAGAACATCAAGATCCGCCGATTCGTGAGGTACGAGGGCAGAGTGGCGAGCTACGTCCACGGCGGGGGCAAAATCGGCGTTATGGTGAAGTTCGCCGACGGGGCGCCGGAAGGTCCCGGGTTCGCGGAGCTCGGCAAGAGCGTCGCTATGCAGGTCGCGGCTATGAACCCGACCTACGTCGACCGCGCCAACGTCCCCGCCGAGGTTCTCGATAAGGAGAAAGCCATCCTCGTGGCGCAGATGAAGGAAGACCCCAAAATGGCGAACAAGCCCGAGCAGGTTCTCCACAAAATCGTGGAGGGGAAGTTAGGCAAGTTCTACTCCGAGGTCTGCCTGTTGCAGCAGGATTACGCGTTCGACAGCAACTATACCGTGGAGTCTTATATCAAGGAAAAGGCCAAAGATCTGGGCGGGAGTGTCGCCGTGGAGAGTTTTGTCCGCTACGAGAAGGGCGAGGGCATCCAAAAGAAAGAGGAAGATTTCGCCGGCGAAGTGGCGAGTATGATTAAGTAACCCTGACCGCGCTGTCATGACCGCCTTTTCCGGCGGTCTTTTTAATAGAAGCGGCGGCAATTCGCTATAATGCTCTTGCGCGGCGTGGCGGACCGCGCTATAATATAAGGCGGGAAGCGGGGTGGTTTAGGTGAAGGAGGACATAAAGCTCGCGGGGAGCGTGTGCCTGCGCTGGCTTACCTGCGGCTTTCTGACGTTTTTTATCTTCTTCTCGCTGAACCTCCTTCTAAACCTGTTTCTCACCGATGAAGACAGGGCCTACGTTTACAGGCTTGTGGACGGCGAATATGTCCTGATCGAAACGGTGGAGATCGACGGACGGGACAGCTTCACCCCGCCGCCGGGGGACGATATATCCGTCAGCTACGGGCGCGGCGCCGTGCCGCTCCCCGCAAAAATAGTAAGCTACACTGTCACCCAGGCGCTTTCCGTATTTATACAGTTTAGGATGTACTGCTCCGTCTTAGCGAAGCCCGGCAAGCGCGCTTTGAAAGAGGGCGACTGGCTGCGGCGGGGGCTGCGTATAGGCTTTATGGCGGCTCTTCCAAACTTTGTAGGCTATGTCGCGTATGTGATTATGGTGGCGGCGGGGGTGTCCTTCGCGCGGTACATCGCGTACTTCGTCAACCTGCCGACCCTGCCCCTGCTGCTCTTTATTATCAGCTGCTCCGATAATCCAAGTTCAATCGCGAACGCGCTGTGCACCGGGCTGCCCATACTTTTAACCCCGCTGCTCACCGTGTTGGCATTCCGCTTCGGAAACGGGCTCTCAAACGTCGATTTTAGCTCCATGATGTACCAAAAATCCCCCGACAAGAAGGAGAAGGCGTAAATGGCACTTTTTTCGCGAAACTATAACAAGCCCGGTCCGGGTGTCCGCAAGGACGAGCCGCAGAAGAAGCCGTTCTTCCGCTTCTTCGAGCTATACGGCAGGAACTTCTGGAAGTTGGTGGTCGGCAACCTCTGGACGGTGCTGCTGTCCCTCCCGATCTTGACGATAGGCCTCGCTCAGGCCGGTATGACCTACATCGCCCGGATGGTGTCGCTCGACCGGCACGTCTTCTCCACCAGCGACTACTTCGAGACAATCAAGAAAAACTGGAAACAGGCCCTGCCCATAGGGATCATCGACCTGCTTATCGCGGCGCTTCTGGCGTTCGACTTCTGGTTCTTCTCGCGAACGGCAAACGGGATACTCAGCATAATCGGGATAGCGATAACCTTCTTCGGGGCGTTCATATTCGCGCTGTCGGGCTTCTACCGCTATATGCTCGCGATTTCGTTTAAGTTTAAGCTCTTCCAGGTGTACAAAAACTCCCTGATGCTCGCGATAGGGGGCTTGGGGAAAAATATGCTTTGCGGGCTGATCCTGATAGCCGTCTACGCGCTGACCTTCGTGCTGACCTTCTTCACCCGCGGCTTCGGGATACTCATCCTGTTTTTGCTGATAACGCTGATCATTCCCGCGCTCCGGGCCTACATAATCCAGTTTATGTGCTTCCCCGTTGTGGTAAAGTATATGATTAATCCCTATTACGAGGCGCACCCAGACGAGGATATCGAGAAGCGCCGCGAGTTGGGGCTGCTCCCCTACGAGGACCCCGACGACGGCGTGGACTGGGGGGAAAGCTAAGTGGCTCTCCCTAAAATCAGCGTAATTGTCCCCGTCTACAACAAGGAGAAGTACCTCACCCGGTGCCTCGATTCCCTTGCGGGCCAGACCTACGGCAATATCGAGTTTGTGTTAGTCGACGACGGCTCCACCGACTCGAGCCCCTCCATATGCGACGCCTACGCCGCCCGCGACCGGAGATTTACCGTCATTCACAAGGAGAACGGCGGAGTTTCCAGCGCCCGCAACGCGGGGCTTGATTATGTCGTGAATAACGGGGGGGGGGGGGGGTTATATCGGCTTCGTTGACGCCGACGACTACATCTCACCCGATATGTACGAGATACTCTCCCGCCGGGCTTTCGGGACGGGCGCGGATATAGTGATTTGTGGCTGGAATGTAATGGGCGAGGGCGGAGAGATACTCGGCGTCGCGAGCGGCTACTTCCCCGGCGTTATAACCCGAGAACAGGCGGTGCACCGTATCAGCGGGGTGGAGGAGGGCGGGCTGTGCTGCGCTCTTTTCTGCAAGCTTTACAAACGCGAGATTTTCGGGAATATTCGTTTCCCCGTGCTCGAGATGTCCGAGGACATATACCTGCTTCCCCGCATTGTCGCGGCGGCGGAAAAGATTACCTCCGTCCCCGACGCCCCTTACTACTACGACACCGCGGTGCCCACAAGCATTATGCACAACGGCGGCGAGCGGCCCACCGCCACTAACCTCGCGCGGGTGGACGCGAGCATTGAGCAGGCCAGGGTTTTCCGCGAATTGGGCTTTACGAAGGACGCCGGCATAGCTCTGTACAAGAGTATGGGCTGGCTCGTGGACATCAGGGAGACTCTGGACAAACGCGACCCGGCGGTGAAGACCCGCGTCGGGCGGCTCCATCGCGAGATATGCGAGCTTTACCGGGAGTTTCCGCGAGACGTGTTCACCTTGCAGCAAAAAGCCGTGTTCGCGGTCTTTAAGGTTAATTTCCGATTTGTCGCGGCGGCGAGGAAAACCGCATTGCGTATTAATAGCGTTTTCGCGCGGGGGAAGTGAAGATTGTGCCGTCTGTGAGCCTGAACCTGTTCGACGTCCAGCACTTTTCCGTGCAGGACGGACCCGGGATCCGCACCACGTTTTTTCTGAAGGGGTGCCCCCTCCGCTGCCGCTGGTGCCACAACCCCGAGGGGCAGTCGGGGGAGTTTACCCTGCGCTACAGGGAAGAGCTGTGTATTGGCTGCCGCCTTTGCGAGAAGGCCTGCCCGCGCGATGTGCACGGGTTCGCGGAAGGGTCGGGCCATACGGTCGACTTTGCCGCCTGCGCGCTTTGCGGGCGGTGCGTGGAAGCCTGCCCCTCCGAAGCGCTGACGGTGTGCGGCTTCGCTATGGCGCCGGGCGAGGTACTGGCGGAGGCGTTGGCGGATGTTCACTGGTACGGCGAAGAGGGCGGCGTGACCTTCTCGGGCGGAGAGCCCCTCTCCCAAGCCGCTGCCGTGGCGGAGGCGGCGAGACTGCTCACCGAAAACGGGATCCCGGTGTGCGTGGACACCTGCGGCGACGTCCCCTATAGCGCCTTTGAAGGCGTCCTCCCGTACACGCAGAAGTTTCTCTACGATATAAAGGGCTTTAACTCCGCCCGGCATAGCGTCGCGACGGGGCGGGGGAACGAGCGGATACTGGATAACCTGCGCCGGCTTTGCGCGGACGGCGCGGCGGTGTGGATCCGTGTCCCCGTTATCCCTGTATACAACGACGACACGGAGGATTTCGGCAATATAGCGGATTTCCTGTGGGACCTGCCCGGAATTGAGCGGGTAACCCTGATGCCCTACCACACGCTGGGGAAGAGCAAGTACGGGCAGGTGGGGTTGGAAGCCCCCGCCATAGGCGCCCCGCCGGGGAAGGACGAGATGCGGAAGTACAGGGAAATATTCTCTTCACGCGGACTTAACGTGGATTAAGCGCGAGTTAAGGGGGATTAACGATGACAAGGACCGAGAAACTGCGCGACGATATGCTGAACGCCCGCCACAGCGAGGCGAGGGTTACCCTCGACCCGGCGTGGGACACGGCGGACCTGCCTCTCAGCCTGCCCGAGCGCAAGGCGGAAGCGCTCTGCCGGATACTCGACAATATGCCGCTCTACATAGGCGACGGGGAGCTGATAGTCGGCTCCCGCACGGTCTACGGGGCGAGGGAGAACAGCTCGGGCAAATCCGATATGAACCTTTTCGCCCTGCCCAAGTTCGTGAACGGGGACGATATCGGTCTCTACGGCAAGGACTGCGGAATGATGTCGCAGGGGCATATCACCCCGGATTACGAGATCGTGGTGGAGGAGGGCATTGGCGGCGTATTGGACCGCGTTTACGCGAGCTTGAACTCTCAGACCGACTCCGATAAGCGCGCGTACTTAATGGCGGTAATCCGCGCCTGGCGGGGGCTGTCGCGACTGTTCTTACGCTACTCCGAGTACGCCGCAAAGCTTGCCGCCGGCGAGACGGGGGAGCGCAAATGGGAGCTCTCGCGAATTTCCGCCAACTGCCGCGCGCTCTCATACGACAAACCGAAGGACTTTTGGCAGGCGTCGCAGTTGGTCTGGCTGACCCACCTGTCGCTTATCATCGAGAGCTACCAATTTGTCTGCTACGGGCGGCTGGATCAAATTTTGGGTCCCTTCCACCGCGAGAGGGAGGGAGAGTGGGAGCAGCAGCTGATCGACTGCCTTGTTATTAAGATGTACGATCAGGGGGATATAATCGACAGCTACCTCGAAACCTTCGCCGGGCAGCACACCCTGACGCTTGGCGGCGTCACCCCGGAGGGCGAGGACGCCGTGAACCCCGTCACGATGATGTTCCTCGACGCGGTGGGCAGGGTCGCTCTCCCCGAGCCGATGGTGGAAATACGTTACAGCTCAAAAAATCCCAAATCCTTCCTGCGCAAGGCCGCCGAGGCGAGCGTTAAGGGGATAAACTCCATAGCCTATTACAAGGACGACGTTTTTACCCGCAACCTCAAGGCGGCCGGGATCCCCGAGCGGGACGCGAACAACTACGCTTTCGATTTGTGCCAGGATATTTTGGTGCCGGGCAAGTTCGCGCCTTTTAACGGGCTTCACGCTTACCTCGGCGCGGGGCTGATGAAAGTACTGCGGACCGTCCCGGACGAAGTCACCTACGAGGAGTTGGAGCGGGTTTACATCGAGAGCCTTTGCCGCGACATCGACAAAGTGACGGACGGCTACAACCGCTGGTGCGAGGCGGTCTCGCGTTACAATAACGGCGAACGGGAGGAGTTTTTGAGGGCGGTCAAATCCGGCGAGGTGCCGCTCAACTGGTCGGGCAACTCGCCTATGGCTCCGCTCCCGCTCGCGTCGCCGCTGTTTTACGGCTGCGTGGAGGATGGTGTCGATGTCACGCTTTACCGCGGAGCGCTGCCGTTCAGAGGCATGGATGTGGAGGACCTCGTGGTGGGGATCAACTCGCTCGCGGCGGTTCATAAATGCGCCATTGACGATAAGAAGTATAAGATTTCCGAGATAGTCGCCGCGTGCGACCGCAACTACGAGGGCGACGAGGTGATGCGCCAGACCCTTTGGAACGCGCCCAAGTGGGGCAACGGAGACAGCTACGTCGACGGGCCCGCGCTCCGTGTTATGAACGCCTGTCTAGAACACATCATCTCCCGCCGGACCATATGGGGGACGCCGTACTTGGCCGGGCTTCATCAGGCGCACCCCGTGGCCTACGGCTGGGGGCAGGGGGCGACCCCGGAGGGCAGACGCGCAAAAGAACCCGTTCCCGTAACCCTCACCCCGGAGAACGGCACTATGAAGCGCGGGCCTCTCGCCGTGATGGATTCCGTCGCGAAGGTGGACGACAAACTCTACAGCTGGAACGTCCAGCTGCTGCTGCAATTCACCTCGTCCGTTTTCGCGGGGGAGGAGGGCGTGACGCGCTTTTGCGACATAGTGGAAACCTATTTCGCCGAGGGCGGTCCGCAGCTGCAGACCAACATCGTAAACCCGAGCGACCTGCGCGACGCTCAGGTTCACCCGGAGAAGTATAAAAACCTCATAGTGAGACTGTGGGGGATAGCGGTGCAGTTCGTCAACCTCTCCAAAGAGGTGCAGGACGAGTTCATCGCGCGGTACGATTACGCGTAGCCCCGCGCCCGCCCGCATATGAGGAAAACCCATCCGGCACGCCTCGCGGTGTGTGCCCTGTTCGCGGCGCTGACGGCGGTGCTCTCGCAGGTCGCCGTGCCCGTGGGTCCAGTGCCGATAAATCTCGCCACCTGCTCCGTGCTCCTCGCGGGGGCGCTGTTGGGTTCCAAATCGGGCGCGCTCAGTCAGGCGGTGTATGTACTGTTGGGCGCGGCGGGAGTGCCGGTGTTCGCCGGCTTCCGCGGAGGTGTAGGGGCGTTGGCGGGCCCCACCGGGGGCTACATAGCGGGCTACGTCTTGGCTGCGTGGCTCTGTGGATTTATTGCAGAGCGGTGCTCGGACAAGACGGGATTTTATCTGCTCGCTATGTCGGCGGGCTACGCCGCGTGTATGACTGCTGGGACGGGATGGTTCATGTTCCAGAGCGGGAGCGGCCTCGCGGCGGCGTTTACGGCGTGCGTCCTGCCGTTTTTGCCGGGCGACGCGGTGAAGATCGCGCTATCCGCGACGCTTGCCCGGCGGCTGCGGCCGGTTATTCGCAGGATTATGAGTTAGCGCGGGTCTCGCGCGTTCGTACTGCCTCCCCCCATAGCGGCTGGGCGCGGCACCCCTCGCGAAAATATTTGCCAGATATGCCAATTTTTTGCATTATCCCTTGACATCGCGGCGGCGGCGTGGTACAATAAATTCGCGTTAAGGGGAAACTGAATCCGCCTATCTCAGGCGCCGTGAACTCGGTGCGTTTTGCCGTGTTGTAGTTTACCGACGTTCTAAATTACTGGAAGAGTGATTTTTATGCGTGCAACCGGTATTACAAGAAAGGTCGACTCTCTGGGCAGGATCGTTATCCCCAAGGAGCTGCGCAATTTATTGGAGGTCGTGGAGGACAAGGACTCCTTTGAGATTTTCATGGATGGCGACAAGGTGGTTCTCCAAAAATACCAGCCCGGCTGCGTCATCTGCGGAGGCACCGAAGGCGTTGTCACTTTCCGCGGCAAGAACATTTGCTCCGACTGTCTGCGGGAGCTGAAGGCACTGTAGAATGCGGTTTATCGCGATGTCCCGCCTTCGCGGCGTTACCGCGGCTGACCCGGTCGCGCGGGCGGGGCTAATCTCTGGGTTTACGGGAGAGGTAGAAGGATGATCCTAATTACGGGGGGAGCCGGGTTTATCGGCAGCCACACGCTGGTAGAGCTTGCCGGAGCCGGGTGCGAGTTCGCCGTGGTGGACAATTTCTCCAACAGCAAACCGGAAGCGCTGCGCCGCGTGGAGAAAATAATCGGGCGCTCGTTCCCGTTTTACGAAGCCGACGTTCGCGACGAGGCGGCGCTTGAGAGGATTTTCCGCGAGAGGGACATCGACTGCGTCATCCATTTCGCCGGGTTCAAGGCGGTGGGGGAGTCCTCCGAGAAGCCGCTCGAATACTACGAAAACAACATCGGCTCCACAATTTCCCTTTGCAAGGTTATGCGCCGGCACGGCTGCAAGAAGATAGTTTTCTCCTCCTCCGCGACGGTGTACGGGGTCACGGACGTTATGCCCCTTGTGGAGACTATGCCCCTCGGCGCTATCAACCCCTACGGGCGCACAAAGCTGTTCATAGAACATATCCTGACGGACCTCGCGGCGTCCGACTCTGACTGGTGCGTGGCGCTTTTGCGGTACTTTAACCCGATCGGGGCGCATGAGAGCGGCACCATAGGCGAGGACCCCAACGGGATCCCCAATAACCTGATGCCCTATATCACGCAGGTCGCGGCGGGGCGGCTCGAGAAGCTCCACGTTTTCGGCAACGACTACCCCACGCCGGACGGTACCGGGATCAGGGACTATATCCATGTGGTTGATTTGGCTAAGGGACACGTCCACGCCGTGGAGTGGGCGCTTCGTAACACGGGCTGCGAGGCGTTCAACCTCGGCACGGGGAACGGGTGCAGCGTCCTCCAGCTGAAAGACGCGTTCGAGCGGGTCAACGGAGTTAAAATCCCGTATGTGATAGACCCCCGCCGCCCCGGGGACTCCGCGAGAGCGTACGCCAACGCGGATAAAGCTCGCCGGGTGCTTCATTGGCGGGCGGAGAAGACCATCGACGATATGTGCCGGGATTCCTGGAACTGGCAGAAAAACAACCCGCGCGGGTACGCCGGGGAATAGCAGGCGTTTGCGGGACACATTTTTCTCTCAAGTTAAATTTTTCCTAAAAACCACTTGATTTTCTATACGTGCTGTGGTAATATAATAGTACAATATGCGCTTGTAGCTCAGCTGGACAGAGTGACTGGCTACGAACCAGTAGGTCGGGGGTTCGAGTCCCTTCAAGCGCGCCATATATTTATTCCTGCTTTTGGGAGGCGAGCGAAGTTATGCGTCCGAAAAACCAGGCATTGAAAGAGCGCGTTCGTGTCGCGGCGGATGAGTTTTACCTTGAGAACAGACGGTCTCCCAATCTCAGGGAGCTGTCCGAGGTGGTGGGAAGCACCAAGAGCACCGTCCGCCGCTACCTGATGGAGTACACCGAGAGCGGCGAGCTCAGCTACGACGGCGTTACCATTCGCACGCCTCTTATGGAATCGATTGATCTCAACACAGTCAGCGTCCCCGTGGTGGGCACCGTGGTGTGCGGGACTCCCACCGGCGCGGAGGAAGTGGTTGAGAGCTACATTTCTATGCCCGAGTCCCTGCTTCGTTCGGGGGATTTCTTCGCGCTGCGCGCCAACGGCAACTCTATGATCGACGCCGGGATCTCTCCCGGAGATCTTGTGCTGGCCCGCAGGGGCGAGACCGCCCAAAACGGCGATATAGTGGTCGCCGTGGTCGATAACGAGAACACCCTCAAGCGTTACTTCTCCGACCCCGACGGGAAGATCCGCCTTCACCCTGAGAATAAGTCGCTGTCCGATATAGTGGTAAACAGCTGCGATATCGAGGGCGTGGCGGAATACATCGTGCACCGGGTGAAATAGCACGGCGGTGCTTGTTAAGATTGCCGATGAATTTAATTTAGAGCATATAGCCGAAAGCGGCCAGGTCTTCAGGTGTGCCCGTCTCACGGACGGGTGGTACCGCTTCATCGCGGGGCGTCGGGTGCTGCGCATTAGGAACGCCTGGAACGGTGAGTTTACCGGGAGCTGCGGGTTTGAGGCGTCCTGCGGCGCCGACGACTGGGAAGCATTCTGGTCGCGGTATTTTGACTTGGAGCGCGACTACCGCTCTGTGCGCCGCGATATTATCCGTATAATCGAAAATGTACCCGACCCCGAGGCTTACGGCCCGGGGTTGCCTTTTTTGAGGGAAGCTGTAACCGCCGGCGAGGGCTTGCGGATCCTCCGACAGGACCCCTGGGAGACGCTGGTGTCGTTTATCTTCTCGCAGCGAAAATCCATCCCCGCCATTAAAACCTGCGTGGAGAGGTTCGCGGCGAGGTACGGCGAGCCCGTCACCGACGGCGGCAAGAAGCTATATCTCTTCCCTCAACCGAGCGAGTGCGCGACGGCTACCGAGGAGGAATTGGCAAAATGCGGACCGGGCTACCGCGCGGGGTATGTACTCTCGGCCATCGAAGAAGTTTGCTCCGGGCGGCTGAGCCTTGTCTCACTTTACGGTCGCAGCGATGAGAGGCTGTTGGAGTCGCTGATGACGGTTCGCGGGGTGGGGGAGAAGGTGGCGGCCTGCGTCGCGCTTTTCGCGTACGGGCGCACCGGGCTTGTGCCGCGCGACGTATGGATCAAAAAATTTGTTACGGAGACCTGCGCCGGGCGGGACCCGTTCCCGCTTTTCGGCGAGCTCGCGGGCGTCGTACAGCAGTATGTATTCCTCCATATGCGGCGGGGGCGGATTTCCGCGCCGGGTGCCCGCGCGCTATAGTCTGCGTCATTAAACTGCCCAAAGGCTTGGTGATTTCTTCGTGCCGAAAAGAGTCAGAATCCTGATCCTCGGTCTCGCTCTGCTCCTCGTCGCCGGGGGCGTGGGTTGGAGCGTGTACAGCCGGAACTGGCCCGCGCGCTACCGGAATGAGTTGGACGGCTTTTTCGGCAAGGGCGGCTGGGAAGTAGTTTCGGAGGAGACGAAGGACAGCCTCATTTATTCCGATTACGTCGTGTCCTATTCAAACCCCGCGCTTTCGGGCGAATATCCGGGCAAATTCAAAAACTGGTACATCAGGCGGTCCGGAGCGAACGGCGAGGAAATCTGGCGGATAACCGATCACATTTACAGGATCAGCAGGAACAAGTACAAGTTCCGCTTTTGGAAGAGGTTTTCCGGCAGGCAGGCGCTGGCGCGGGAACTGATGGATATCTCATTCGCGATAATAGGCGACGAGGTGATGGAGCTCGTCCGCGAGGTGTATCCCGAGAACGAGGCGGCCTGCTTTTCGGCGGAGATGTCATACGAGGGCGGCAACCCGCCAAAGGGTTTTTACGATAAGCTCTTAAAGCAGCCCTGGTTCACCGCCGATACTGTTTCAGCGAAGAATTACCTTGGCAGCGACCTGTACGACTTCTTAATATATATCCGAGCTTACGATTATAAGCTTGCAAAGCTTACCGGCGCCGAGAGAGCCGACGTTTACGCGGGGTTGGAGCGGCTCGAGGGGCGGCTGTTAGAGAAGTATGGGAGCGGCGTTTCGTTCGAGATCCTAATTGACGGCGAACACAAAGTGAAATACGGAGATGGCGAGAAGGCAGGGTAGTTTCGGGGCGGCTCTCTGCCGTCTTGCGGGCTCCGCCCCGAATTTTCCCGTTTTCATTTGACAAGCGGGGGCTGTTGTGGTAAAATATCTCACGTAGGCGCGAGACACCGGGGATATTATACGAGGGGGCAATAAAAATGCTTATCGAAAAGCGACTTGTACAGGAGAGAAAGCCAAAGTACAACGAGCAGGAGTTGGGCTTCGGGCAGTATTTCACGGATCATATGTTTATTATGGATTACTCCGCCGACAAGGGCTGGCACGACGCAAGGATTGTCCCTTACGGGCCTCTGACACTCCCCCCGGCGGCTACGGTTTTCCACTACGGAGCGGAGGTCTTTGAGGGACTTAAAGCCTACCGCCGGCCGGACGGGGAGATCCAGCTCTTCCGCCCGCTCGACAACTTCCGCCGTATGAACGACTCGGCGGACAGGCTGCAGCTTCCTCTTCTGAAAGAGGAGGACTTTATGAAAGCCCTGCTCACCCTTGTGGACTTGGAGCGCGACTGGGTCCCTCACACGCCGGGGACCTCGCTCTACATACGTCCCTTCCTCATCGGTGTTGACGACACCTTGGGCGTCCACGAGGTGAAGAACGCGATGTTCCTCATCATCTTGTCCCCGGTGGGCAGTTATTATAAAGAGGGCATCAACCCCGTTAAGATAATGATCGAGAAGGACGATGTTCGGGCCGTCCGCGGCGGGACGGGCTACGCCAAATGCGGGGGCAACTACGCCGCCAGCAACCGAGCCGGCGCTAAAGCTGAGCGCGAGGGGTTCACTCAGGTGCTCTGGATCGACGGCGTGGAGCGCAAGTACGTTGAGGAAGTCGGGAGTATGAACGTGATGTTCAAGATTTCCGGCAAGGTTGTCACCCCCAAGCTCACGGGCAGCGTCCTGCCGGGGATCACCAGACGGTCCTGCATCGCGGTACTGAAGGATAAGGGCATTCCCGTGGAGGAACGGCTTCTCTCGGTAGAGGAGCTGCTCGGTGCCGCGAAGGACGGCACTTTAGAGGAAGCGTTCGGCACGGGTACCGCCGCCGTGGTATCCCCCATAGGGCTGCTGCGTTTCGCGGGCAACGATTACACGGTGAACGGCGGCGAAATCGGCCCCGTCACCCAGATGCTTTACGACGAGCTTACCGGGATCCAGTGGGGCACCAAGCCGGACAAGTACGGCTGGACCTACCCCGTTGAGCCCGGTGCGGGGGAGAAGTATTGAGGATTTGCGTTTACGGCGCCGCCAGCGACACTATCCCAGAGAAGTATATTTTGTCGGCGACCGCCTTGGGTGAGGAGATAGCGAAGCGCGGGCATTCCCTCGTTTTCGGCGGAGGAGACGCGGGAGTGATGGGCGCCACCGCGAGGGGAGCAAAGAAGCACCACGGCTATGTGGTGGGTGTCGTCCCCACCTTCTTCCCGGACGGGGTGCTGTTCGCAGATTGCGACGACATTCACAAGCCCCGCACGATGCGCCAGCGCAAGCAGTTTATGGAGGACAATTCCGACGCGTTCGTGGCGGCGCCGGGGGGTATCGGGACGTTTGACGAGTTCTTCGAGATCTACGCCCTGAGGCAGCTGGGCAGGGTCCGCAAGCCCTTGGTACTGTTCAACGCCGGTGGCTATTACGACCCGCTGCTCTCATTTTTAGACAAGGCGGTGTCTGAGAACTTTGTCGCGGCGGAGAGCCCCAAGGAGCTGCTCTACATCACGGGCGACCCCACGAACGCGCTCGACTATATAGAAAGTTACACACCGCCCGATCACCCGGTGGAGGTTTACAAGAATTTTGACCCGGTAAAATAACCGAGCAATCGGAATATATAGGTAAAATGGGGCAGTATCGCACGAGATGCGGCCCCGAAATCAGCCGATAAAAGTCGGCCAGAGTAGGCTCGCAAGCGTAACGGCGCGTGGCGCCGTGAGTGCCCGGGGGACGGGGAGTTGCCCTCGGGACGAAAAGGTTTACCTGCGGTTTGCGAGCCGCATCCCGCTGGTAAAATAATATAGAAGAGAATTCTCCTTATTATTTTAGAGCGTGAGATAATAAGGAGGTTTCTGTAATGAAGAAAAAATTCTCCCCTGTATCTATTGCCGTATGCGCTGTTCTGTTAGCTCTGCAAGTCGTTCTGTCCCGGTTCCTCTCGATCAACACGCCCGTTGTGCGGTTCGGGTTCGCCTTTATCCCCGTGGCGATAGTCGCGGTGCTGTACGGGATCCCCGGAGCGGTTGTTGTTTGCGCCTTGGGAGACATCATCGGGGCGCTTGTGTTACCTACCGGGGCGTATTTCCCGGGGTTCACTTTTACGGCGGTCTTAATGGGCATATGCTACGGGCTGTGCCTGAAAGATCTTCCCCGGTACGGGACCCTCGCGGCATTCTTGAGGATCGCCGTTTGCGCGTTCGTGAACCAGTTTGTCCTGAGCCTGTTCTTAAACACATTCTGGATCTCGCTTACGGCGGGCAAGGCATTCTCGTACTTCTTTGTGACGAGGCTGGTCTCCTCCGCCGCGGATTTCGCGGTACAGACGGTGATATTATTCTTACTGTATAAGGTAAAATTCTTCAAAAAGGTTTCGGATTCCGCGCTAAAGGCGCGCAGATAATCTCATTGGAAAGTAAGGTCGGGTTACTATGAAGCGTGTAATGGCGTTCGTGCTGGCGGTCGCGCTGTGCCTCGTGTTCGCGGGGTGCGGCGGGGGCAAGACGGAGCAAGGCGGCGTCAGTTCTACCGTATCCGAAGAGGCTGTCACGCCGACGGTGTACGGGATCAACGGGCCGACGGCGGTGGGGCTTGTCAATATGATGAGCGACGCCGCCGAGCGGTACAATTTCCGCGTGGTGGGCTCTCCCGACGAGATCACGGGCAAGATCACCACCGGCGAGGTGGACATCGCCGCCATTCCCACCAACCTCGCCGCGACGCTATACGCCAAAACGGGCGGCAAAATCAAAATGCTCGCCTGTAACACCTTAGGTGTGCTCTCAATTATTGAGAACGGAGACTCCGTGAAGTCCGTCGCGGACTTAAAGAGCAAGACGGTTCTCTCCTCCGGCAAGGGCGCGAACCCGGAGTACATACTTAAGTACATCCTGCAGAAGAACGGCATTGACCCCGATAAGGATTTGACGCTTAAGTTTGTTGACGACAACGACGCGCTGACTGCCGAGCTGCTCACCTCCGGCGCGGGGACGCTCGCTATGGTGCCCCAGCCCGCCGCGACCGCCGTGCTGTCTCAAGCCGCGGCCAAGCAAATCCCGCTTAAGAAGGTGCTCGACATAAACGAGGAGTGGAGCAAGGTCGCGGACGGCGGCAACCTCGTGATGGGCTGCATGGTTGTTCGCGCCGAGTTTGCTAAAGAGCACCCGGCGGCTGTCGAGCAATTCCTCTCCGACTACGAGGCGTCCGTTAAAAAAGTGGAATCCGACCCAGAGGGTACGGCGAAGCTTTGCGCCGAGAACAAGATCCTACCCAGCGAGGAGTTGGCTCTGAAGGCTCTCCCCGAGTGCAACGTTGTCTTTATCGCCGGGGCGGATATGAAGCCCGCCATCGAGCCCTATTTCAAGGTGCTGTTTGACGCTAACCCCGCGTCGGTCGGCGGCGCGATGCCCGACGAGGCGTTCTACTACACCGCAAAATGAGCCGCTCCCCAGCCCGCGTGACCCGAAGAGGATTGCCCCGCGCTGTAAAGGCGCTACTGGTGGCGGCGTTCTGGATCGCGGTGTGGGGTGTTCTTTCGCTGATTGTCGGCTCCGAGATCCTTGTGCCGTCGCCGCTCGCCGTGGCGCGAACCTGGTTGAAATTGGTCGTCACGGCGAAATTCTGGAAAGCGTGCGGCGCGACTGCTCTCCGCGTGGTGTGCGGCTTCTGCGGGGCGGCGGCTGTCGGTGTGCTGCTCGGCGTGGCGTGCCACTGCAGCGCGGTGGCGCGGGCGCTGATATCTCCCGTGATTAAATGCCTAAAGGCGGCGCCGGTGGTGTCGTTTATCCTTTTGGCACTGGTCTGGGTTTGGACGGATTACGTCCCGGTGCTGATTTCCTTCCTCACCGTGGTGCCAGTGTTCTACACCGCGACAATGGCGGGGCTAAACTCCGTCGACCCGGCGCTGCTTGAGATGACCCGCCTGTTCCGGGTGAGCGGGGATCGTGTGCTCCTTAAAATTCAGCTCCCGGCGGCGCTGCCTACGCTGCTCTCCGACGGGACGGTGGGGCTTGGGTTCGCGTGGAAATCCGGGATCGCCGCCGAGGTCATTTGCCTGCCCCTGCTCTCCATCGGCACGGAGCTGAAATTCGCCAAATCCACCATTGACACCCCCGCCGTATTCGCCTGGACGCTCACGATTATCGCCTTCAGCGTCGCGCTCGAGGCGGTCGTCCGTCTTGTTGTGGGGAGAGTAGGGAGACGGTGGTCGCGTGATTAAGCTGAGCGATGTCAGCTTTTCATACGGAGATAGGCGTGTATTGGACAGATATTCGCTCACTATCTCCTCGGGCGAGCGGGTGTATCTGCGCGGGGCATCCGGCTGCGGAAAGACCACATTGTTGCGGCTTATCGCGGGTCTTATTGCCCCCTCGAGCGGCACGGTGGAGGTGGACGGTCGCGTTTCTATGCTGTTTCAGGAGAACCGCCTGGTGCCGAACCTCAGCGTCCGGGATAACGTCTTGCTTGTGGGCGCCGACACGCGCCTCCTCGCGGAGTTGGGACTCGCAGATATAGAACGCAAGAAGCCCGGCGAGCTTAGCGGTGGAATGGCGAGACGTGTCGCTCTCGCGAGGGCCCTCGGCTACGGGGGGAATATTCTTCTCTTGGACGAGCCTTTTACAGGGCTTGATCTCGCCAATAAGCGAGCCGTGGCGCGGGCGGTAAACAAGTACTTTGCCGGCAAAACCGTGATGACGGTCTGCCACAACGAGGAAGATATAGAGCTTTTGGGCGGGCGCGAGGTCGTCCTCCCGGATCTTAGAATTTGCGCGAAAGAGTGATTGCGATGGCGGGGCTTGCCGTAATTGGCGTCGGGAACATAGCGGGAGCGATTTTGGAGGGGGTGCTCTCCTCCGGGTACCTGCCGGCGGAGCGGGTATACCCCTTTGACGTGGACGGGGCCAAGGCGGCTCGCTTTACGGAAAAATACGGAGTTCTGCCCGTCCAAACGGCAGCCGATGCCGTCTCCCCGGCCGATTATATTCTGATCGCGGTAAAGCCGGGGGCGGTGGAGGGCGCGCTGGGATCAATATCCGCTTTGGTCACGGGGAAATGTGTGATCAGCGTCGCGGCGGGGGTGACGCTCTCATTTATTGAGAGTAAACTGCCCTCCGGCACCGCCGTTGTCCGCGCTATGCCAAACACCCCCCTGATGTACGGTAAGGGCGCGGTCGCCTATTCGCCAAACTCGTGCGCAAGCGAAGAGCAGGCGCGGTTCGTGGAGGGGCTGTTCGGCGCGTGCGGCTACGTCACGAGGGTGGACGAGAGTTCGTTGGACTCCGTGACGGCTCTCAGCGGGAGCTCCCCCGCGTTCGTGTTCCGCTTTCTGCGCGAGCTTGTGGCCGAGGGAGTGGCGGAAGGCCTGCCCGAGGACAAGGCTAAGGCGCTCGCGGTCAACACCCTTATAGGCAGCGGGGTGATGTTCGCGCAGTCGCCCCTTTCCGCGGACGAGCTTATCAAAATGGTAGCGTCCCCCGGCGGGACCACGGAGGCGGGGCTTCGGGCGCTTGACGCGGCCGGGTTTGATACAGCAGTGCGCTCCGCCGTGAACAGCGCTTACCTGCGCTCCCGGGAGCTTTCAAGATGAAGCCGGATAACCGCGATTTCGAGTGCCTCCACGACGGCTCACTCTACATTCCGAGCGATCCTGCTATAATGGAAGTCCAGACGGCGTGCTTCGCGTGGCTGTACGAGTTTAACGCTACCCGCCCCTCCGAAGAGGAAAAGCGTCAGGCGCTCCTTCGCGAGATGTTAGCCGAGGTGGGGGAAGGGTGCCACATCGAGCCGCCCTTTCATGCCAACTGGGGAGGGAGGTTCATTCACTTAGGGAACCACGTTTACATAAATTTCGGCTTCAAAGCGGTGGACGATACGCATATCTTTATCGGGGACTGCACTATGTTGGGCCCCGGCGTGTTGGTGGCGACCGCGGGGCACCCCGTGGCCCCCGAGCTTCGCGGGAGTGACCCGTACCAGTACAACCTCCCCGTGCGTATTGGCGCCAACTGCTGGCTGGGGGGCAACGTCACCGTGCTGCCCGGCATTACTGTAGGGGACGGCTCCGTAGTCGGCGCGGGAAGCGTGGTCACGAGGGACATTCCGCCGGGCGTCGTCGCCGCCGGCAACCCGTGCCGCGTCTTGAGGGAGATCAGCGAGCGAGACAGGGAATATTACTACAAGGATCGAAGAATCCCCGACGCGATAAGGCCCAATCTTTAAGCCCGATATCGTCGTGACGTTCCCGCTTTTGTACCCTTACGCCAGCTTTCAGAGGTGAAAACAGCGCGACCCCCGTTTCCGGGAGCCGCGCTTTTCTGTTTCTGGCTCTCGGCGCACCGGGAGCCGCGCTTTTGCTTATAATGTTAGGTGTCCGGGAGCCGCGCTTTTTAATTTGAACCCCTCGCTGTTACCGGAGCCGCGCTTTCACCTTATAATATTAGCAACTTAAAGAGCCGTGCTTTCGGCTTAAGTGCGCGATACACGCGAGAGATAATTACTACGGGCGGACCAGCCGGGTATCCGCGGTGAGGACATCGCCTGTTGAGAGCTTGACGGGCGGCTTCATATAGTCTCCCCAGGACAGCTCGGGGTAATTGTAATCGTTGTCCACGATGAACTTTGTCGCGCCGTAGCACTTATCCGACAGCACCACGAACCTGTCAATTACCACGTGGCTGCCGTGCGCCCCGTAAATGTGTTCGCCCGTGACCTCAATCGTGATGGTGTGCTCGCCGTAGGGCAGCCCGTCCACGCTGTAAACGGGGAGACTGAAGTCCTTCTCGTATCCCCTCGGCTTGCCCACCAACTGATCCAGCCGCTCTATGCCCTCGTTTACCGCGGGGTCGACGAGTTTACCGTCAATATAGACCTGCGCCAGTCCGTAGATTATGTCGAACGCGCCTATCCAGACGACACCCGTCCCGGTGAAGCGAAGCGTTGCGGTATCGCCGGCACGGTTCGACCAGTGCTCGGTGCCGCCGAAGCTGCGGTAGGGGTTGCGCATTTCTCTCCAGGAGCCCGTGTAGACCACCTCCGGCGAGGTGTCCTCAACAATGGCGGAGTCGGCGTAAGTAAGCTCCGCCCTGACGGATGCGCTCCCGTCCGAGACCGCGGCGAACCCGTAACCGGCATTCTCCAGCGACGCGCGGTAAATATGGCTCTTTATGCTCCTGAAGTCCACCGTCCCTCTGTGCCCGGGGTCGTACACGCCGTATGAGGAGATGTCGTACTCGTCCTGCTCCCAGGAGCATTCCGGCTCCTCCGCGACCGCGTACTTCCTGTAGCCCGCGATCATCGCCGCCTCGCCCCTTTCACGCCCTATGTGGGACGCGGGGTAGGCGTTCCAGAGAGAATGTTTGTCCCAGCCGAGGGTGTCGAGCTCGTGGGGGACGTCAAACGAGATCCCCACTTCCTCGTAGCCGCCAGCGTCGGTGTCGTCGCCCACGCGCATCTGCTGCAGGCGCGGCGTGGAGTAGGGCATATCGTCTATATGGCACTCGGTCTTCATAGCGCCCTCCGCGTCAATGGCGGTGGTGAACGTGACGCGCACCGCTCCGTAATGCCCCCTTGTGGTAACTATGGCGGCGCTCTCTCCCTTTGCCACGCCGAACCCGTCGCACTCCCATGGCGCCAACTGGAGCCCCGTTAAGTGGAGGTGAGGCCCGCCGCAGAGCACCAATTTTTCACCGGCAAAGCCCGCCTTTATAAGTCCCGTCGCTTTGGAGTAAACCACGCTGATCCCGTTTCCCCGCAGCTCCACTTCGCCCTCGTCCTCGCGGATTTCCGGGCACCCGGCGCCGGGAGCGGTAACTTCCGGGATGACGCGATCTAATTCGTAGCTGTACGCGTCAACCTCCATGCCGTAAGAGTCGATGAAGCGCAAACTCACGGTTTCGCCCGAAATATAGGGCGCGGGGAGGGTAAGAGTGACCGTCTCGCGGGGAGCGGCGGCGGGGAGGGCTATTACACCCGCTTCGTCCCCAGCGGAGTAGCGCGCCTTAACCTCGCTAAAATCCGTGTGATTAAACCTGTTGGTGATTGTAACCTCGATATTACCGTCCGCGCCCTTTACGGGCTCGCCCTCCATATGGATGGGGGAGAAGGCCTTCTTTGTGAGGAAGTACTCCGGCTTGAGGCGCCTCCAGGCGTCTATAATCCCCCACGGCCAGGCGGGCTCGTCTACGCCCGCCCAAATGGCACACCCGAGCGCTCCGGGCGTGTTCCAAATGGAGTCGTAGAAGCGCTTCGGCGACTCGCCCCAGAAGTCCCTCACGCCGGGGTCCCGCCGGATGTCGGGCCAGCCGCAGCGTGGAACATGAATGGACTCGTCGTGGAACACGGGAATCTCGAAGGGTTCGGCGAGGCTCCTCCCGAAGCTGTCGGTCAGCGCGGTGACATCACCCTCGCAGGGGCAGTAGTGCACAGACCAGATGTCGGACATTATGTCATCTTCGCGCATTGTGATGGGGTAGGAGAATATCAGCAGGTGGGACGTGTCCTCGGCTCTGGCATAACGGATCATAGCCTCAAAGTTAGTCCCCCAGAAGCTCTCGTTCGCCGCAGACCACAGCAGCACGCAGGCGTGGGAGCGGCCCTGCTCGATCATATCCGCCCAGGGGCCGAGATACCGCTCGAGATAGTCGGGGTCGTTCTCCGTGAAGAATTGGTTTTGCCCCACGAACGCCGCGCATTCGCACTCCACGTAAATCCCGTACTCGTCGCACAACTCCAGAAAATCCGTGCGCGGCGGGTAATGGGAAGTCCTGATAAAGTTGACGTTGGCCTCCTTGAAAAGGCGCACGTCCGTCTCCGTAAGCTCCCTTGTCACCGCGCGCCCCAATACCGGGTGAGTGTCGTGATGGTTCACCCCGTGGAGCTTGATTTCCTGCCCGTTGACGTAAACTTTGCTCCCCCGCCGCTCTATTTCCTTAAAGCCAAACCTCACCGCGGCGGCCTCTCCCGCGTACTCGGCGGTCAGAGTGTAGAGATTGGGGTGCTCGCTGTCCCAGAGCAAAGGATTAGGCACGGTATATTCCGTTTCAAAATCACCCTCATCCGCCGTAAACTCGCCAAAATCCGTGCTCCCGTCTGCGCCGGAAAGGGTGAAGCGTAGACTCCCGCCGCCGCCCTCGAACGCGCCAATAATTTTTAAGATCCAGCTGTCCTCGGCGGACCTTGTTTCCACCTGCAGGCGGGAGAGGTGAACCTCGGGCAGGGTAAAGAGCGTCACATCGCGGATAATCCCGCCGTAATGGAAAGAATTGGTCTCCTTTTTGCGGTCCTCGGTGGTGACTATAAGCCGGGCTGTGCCGCCGGGGATGACGAGGTCGGTGATATCGCAGTCCCACGCGGTGAAGCCCCCGTAATGCTCGCCGGCGAATGAGCTGTTTACATAAACTCTCGCGAGGCAGTTAGCCCCGTCAAACCGCAGGTAAATACGTCTGCCGGCGGCGCTGCGCGGGATTTCCACGTCCCGCGCGAAGGCGAACTTTGTCTGACCGTCGATGACGGTGTGCGAGGGTACGGACCGCTCGTCCCAGACGCTGTAGTCCGCGCCGGGGCTGGCTAACTCGCCGGGGCGAAACTTCCAAGTGCCGTTGAGCGACTCGCTGTAGGCAGGGTCGGTGCTGAACGGGCGAATGACGGGTCGTTTCCAAATCGGTTTGTCCATAATATCAGCCTCCTTCAAATTTTTGCTCCGCGCGTATTATAGCCCGAGCGAAGGGAAATGTCAACCCGTTTTTTTGGTAATTTCGCCAAATTTGAGGGGAAGAGAGCACTAAAGAAATATCTATCAAATAAAGAACAATTTTACAAATAGATATTGACATTTTCATATGACGAGGCTATAATATAGGTATCAACGGCGAACGGGCAAATCCCGCGCCGGACGCGCGAGCATTGAATGGAGGTTATTATATGGCGGACGATTACGCTGCCGAGCAAAACAGGAGGATTTTCGCTAAGATCAACGAAATCCTGACCGAGCTGCCCGACTGCGTGACCTCTTATATGGTGGCGCGCCGGTCCAACACCACGCCCAAGACGCGGCTCTCATACGCCTACGATCTGAAGAACTTCTTCACCTGGCTGCGGGATTCATCGTCCGAGCTGCGGGACCGGCCGCTCCGGGACATTTCCCCGGAGATACTTTCGGCACTGACGGCGGACGACATCGAACGGTACCTCAATTTCTGCCAGACCGGCTCCGAGTCGCTCAACGGCGAGCGGACCGTCTCGCGCAAGCTTTCTTGCCTCAGCTCGTTTTTCTCATATTTGTTAATGCGTGATAAAATTGCCTCCAACCCCTGTGACCGCGTCTTGAAGCCCAAGCCCAAAAAGGACGACCGCATCATAAAACTTACCCCGGACGAAGTGGTCCGGTTCCTCGACACAATCGAATTCGGCAATGAGAGCATACCGAAGCGGCAAAGGAAATATCTGGAAAACACAAAAATCCGGGACCTCGCCATCGCCACACTGCTGCTCGGCACCGGGATCAGGGTCTCGGAATGCGTGGGACTTGATCGCAGAGATCTTGATTTTGTGAACTGTAAAATCAGCATAATCCGCAAGGGGCAAAAGCGGCAGTATGTCGCGATGGGCGACGAGGTTATAGCGGCTCTCCGTCGCTATCTGGAGGAGCGTGATAAGATTACTCCGGCAGCCGAGCGCGACTCGGACGCGCTGTTCCTCTCCACGCGCCGCACGAGGATGTGCGTCCAGGCGGTCGAGAATATGATCACCAAGTACGCCGAATTCGCCGGCACAAAGGAGCATATCACCCCGCACAAGCTCCGCAAAACCTACGGTACCGAGCTCTACGGCGAGACGGGTGATATTTACCTTGTGGCGCGGGCGCTGGGCCACGAGAATGTAAACACCACGAAGGATCACTACATTGATACGGATGAGGAGAGCCTGCTTGAGGCGCGGAACAAGGTCAAGCTGAGGTAAAGCCGGCCGGGGGTATTTGCCCATGGCGCAGCAAAATCTGTCCTATAAACAGCTCTATAACGATGTTAAATCGAGCCTCAGGAACGGCTCGCGGGCTGTCTCCGTCGCGGTGAAAATGCGGCACCGTTCCTCGCCGCCCGGGGCATTTGGAGAGTGCAGAGCGAAGTACAGCTTCCCGTCAAACCCGGAAAAGAGCATGCCGTGCCCGCCGTCAGCGCTGTAAATGGGCTCGTCGCAGTTGATCCACTCGCCGTCGAGCCGCCCGTTGGACGAGTAGGCGACCCCCGCGTAGTATTTGGAGCCGTCCCCGCCGAACGACGACCAGGTCATTATCAGGTGCCCGTCCGCGTTTCGGTGGAGGAACGGCCCGTCCGTGATTTGGTCCTTGCCGTTGTGAGTCTTGGACCATTTCGCGTCGGAAGCCCTGAAGAGCAGCCTCGGCTCCCCCGCCGGGGCTTTTAAGTCGTGGCTCAGGGGCATAGCGCAAACCTCACCGTCGCCGACCTGCAGCCATTCGTGGCAGAAAACCATATAGGGCGCGCCGTCCTCCACGTAGAGTGTCCCGTCAAGGCACATCCAGTCGGGCGGGGTCACGGGGCAGCTCCACACCTCGAAGGGGCCCTCAGGCTTGTCACACGCCATAATCTGCGTGGCTCTCATATGCCCCTCCGCCATAAACGTGGCGAAGAGGTAGAACCGCCCGTTGTAGCGGTGCACCTCCGGGGCCCAATACTGCCTTGTCGCCCAGAACCCCTCGGGAGGAGTGAAGCACACCTCGGGCTCGCTCCAGTTTACAAGGTCGCTCGAAACGGCGCAGGCGAATCCGCCCGCCTTACCGGGGATCCCGACGGACTTGTAAAGATAATATTTCCCGTCAAAGGGAAGAATAAACGGGTCCCTCACCCTGTAGTCCTTCAGTAGCATAATTATAATACCCTCTTTCTATCTTATTATAGCATACTAAATTGCGCACCATACAGCGCCCGTGTTACACGACCAGGCTACCCCGCGAGGTGTCCGCCGCGAGGAAGCAGAGCGGATATTTAGCCCTCAGATAACGAAACGCGCCGAGCGCCGAACTCCAGTCGCGGAACACGGAGAACAGCGCCGGACCCGCGCCGCTGAGAGCTATATTTTCCGCCCCCGCCGCGTAGAAATCCGCCTTAAGCGCGGAGGATGCCGGGGCTACCTCGGCAAAATCGTTCGCCGATCGCTCGCCGAAATAGGATATATCGTTGACAAGTCTCTCGTAATCGGGGGAGGGCGCGTCGCAGCTCCGCCCTCTGCGATCCAGCTCGGCGTACGCCTCTCCCGTGGAGGTCTTCTCCCCCGTTTTCACTATGACGTAATAGTAGCGCACCGCCCTCTTTAGCGGGCACAGCTCCTCCCCCCTGCCCCGCGCCAGGGCGCACCCGCCGCGTATCATAAATGGGACGTCGGAGCCAACCGTGAGCGCCAGGTCCTCCAATTCGGAAATCTTCAGGGGGCTGCGGAACAGCAGGTTGAGGGCGTTCAGCGTCGCCGCGGCGTCGCTGCTCCCGCCGCCGAGCCCCGCCGCCACGGGGATCCTCTTTTCGAGGTAAATATCAAAGCCGCCGCGCCGCCCCGCCCTCGCGAAAAAGGCCTCGCAAGCTCTCGCGACGAGATTGTCCTCTCCCGCAAGCGCGGGATCCGAGCAAGCCAGAGTTACGCCCTCGCCCTCGCGGGGGGTGATAGTGATCATATCCGCCAGTGAGACCGACTGCATCACGGATTCCAGCGAATGGTAGCCGTCCGGCAAAACGCCCGTCACCCGCAGTGAAAGGTTAAGCTTGGCGAACGCGAGTATCCTCACCCGGACCGCCCTCCCCATTCTCCAACGTAGCGAGAAACGCGCCGATCCGCTCGAGAGCCGTCTTAATATGCGACAGAGAGTAACAGTAGGACGCGCGGACGAACCCTTCCCCGCACTCCCCGAATGCCGTCCCCGGGACCAACGCGACGCGCTGCTCCATCAACAGCCGCTCGCAGAACTCCTCGGAGCTCATCCCGGTGGACTTTATGCAGGGGAAGGAGTAAAACGTCCCCTCCGGCTCGCGACAGGTGAGACCTAAGGCGTTAAACCCCGCCACGATGATTTTCCGGCGGTCGTCGTACTCCGCCCTCATCCCGGCGATGTCGTCGCTCCCGTTTTTCAGGGCGTCGATGGCGGCGTACTGCGAGGTGGTGGGCGCGCTCATAATCCCGAACTGGTGGATCTTGGTCATTTGCTTCAGTATGGGCGCGGGGCCGCAGGCATAACCCAGCCGCCAGCCCGTCATGGCGTAGCTTTTGGAGAAACCGTTTATCAACACGGTGCGCTCCCGCATATTGCCCACGCCCGCTATTGAGACGTGCGGCCTCTCGCCAAAAGTAAGCTCGGAGTAAATCTCGTCGGACAGCACCGCGATGTTGGTGCCCTCCAATACGGCGGCGATCTTCTCCAAATCCTCGCGCCTCATCACGGCGCCGGTGGGGTTGCAGGGGTACGGGAGAATCAGCACGGAGGTACGCGGGGTCACGGCGCGCTCTATATCCTCCGGGGTGAGGCGGAACCCGTTTTCCGCGCTGGTGGGGACTATCACGGGCACCCCTCCCGCGAGCCGGGTCAAAGGCTCGTAGCAGACGAAGCTGGGTTGCGGGATCAGCACCTCGTCCCCCGGGGAAACTAACACCCGCAGAGCCGCGTCTATCCCCTCGCTCCCGCCCACAGTCACCAATATCTCGTCCTCCGGGCTGTAGTCCGCGCCGGTGTAATTCTTAACATACTCAGATATGGCGCGGCGCAGCTCCAACAGACCCCAGTTGGAGGTGTAGCGCGTCTTACCGGCCTCGAGCGTCGCTATGGCGGACTGCCGGATATGCCAGGGGGTGAGAAAATCCGGCTCGCCCACTCCGAGGGACACAACATCGTCCATTTGCTCCGCGATGTCGAAGAACTTCCTGATACCGGAGGGTTTGATTTCCGCTACGCGGGGGTTTATGATTTCCCGGTAGTCGATCATAGGGAGATTTTCCTCCTATCGTCCGGGGAACCCGCTACCAAATCAATATCGAGCTCCTTGTATCGGCGCAGGACAAAATGAGTGGCGGTGGATGTCACTCCCTTCATGGGCGCGAGACATTTGGCCACGAACATACAAACCTCCTGAAAAGTCTTCGCCTTGACCACGACGCTGAAGTCATAGGAGCCCGACATTAGATAGACGCTCTCCACTTCTGGGTACGCCTTGATTTTCTCAGCGAACTTCTCGAAACCGTTGTCCGGCTCGGGGGTGACTTTCAGCTCTATAATCGCGGACACCTTCGCGCTGTCCAGTTTCTCCCAGTCTATGACGGCCTTGTAGCCGCGTATCAGCCCCGACCGCTCCATTTCCGCTATTTCAGCCTTGACCTCGTCCTCCGCGAGCCCGCACATCACGGCGAGATCCGCCGCGGTGTAACGCGCGTTTTCGGCTAAATGCTTCAGTATTTCCCGGTTCATAATGACCCTCCTCGGTTAGTGTAAATCCGCCCCGACGTTATAATACCACATTCCGCGGCGAATTTCCACCCCGAGGTTTACATTTTGGCGAATTTATGCTATACTGCATTTATGGGGGTGTGATTATGAGAGCCGTATTGACGGTAGTGGGCAAGGACACCGTGGGGATACTCGCCAAAGTGTCCTCCAAATGCGCGGAGCACAATGTGAACATTTGCGACGTGACGCAGACTATCCTTCGCGACCTCTTTTGCATGATTATGCTCTGCGATATAGACGCGATGACCTGCAGCTTCTCGCAGTTCTCCGACTCCGTGACCGCGATGCTGCGGGAAATGGGGCTTTCCGGCACAGTGATGCACGAGGATATATTTAACGCGATGCACACGGTTTAACCCGGAGGAGAAGGATGTATAATACACACGATATTTTAGAGACCGTGAGGATGATTGAGGAGGAACACCTCGATATCCGTACGGTGACGGTGGGCGTTTCCCTGCTCGACTGCGCCGACGGAGACATAACCCGCGCCACGGGCAAGGTGTACGACAAGGTGACGCGAACCGCCGAGCGGCTGGTGCCGGTGTGTGACGAGATACAGAAAAAGTACGGCATTCCGATTATCAACAAGCGCGTCGCGGTGACCCCTATTTCCCTGCTTTGCGGCGCGAGCGGCGGGGACCCGGTCGAGTACGCGCTAACTCTCGATAGGGCGGCGGGCGCAGTCGGGGTAAACTTCATAGGCGGGTATTCAGCCCTCGTGCAAAAGGGCACTACCCCGGCGGACGAGGCGCTGATAGCGAGCATTCCCCGCGCGCTGTCCTCTACGGAGCGGGTGTGCGCGTCGGTGAATGTAGGCTCCACCCGCGCCGGGATAAATATGGACGCCGTCGCCGGGATGGGTGCTATAATAAACCAAACCGCGCTGCTCACACGCGGGCAAAACTGCGTCGGGGCGGCGAAGTTGGTGGTGTTCTGCAACGCACCGGAGGATAACCCCTTTATGGCGGGGGCGTTCCACGGCGTTGGCGAGGGAGAAAGCGTGATAAACGTCGGGGTGTCGGGTCCCGGGGCGGTCAGGGCCGCTCTCGCGGCGACGGAGGGTCTCGATTTTACCGGCGTGGCGGAGGTGGTTAAGAAGACCGCCTTCAAGATCACCCGCGTGGGGCAGTTGGTCGCGGAAGAGGCTTCCCGGAGGCTGGGGATCCCTTTCGGCATTGTGGATCTCTCCCTCGCGCCCACCCCCGCCGTGGGGGATTCCGTCGCGCACATACTGGAGGAGATGGGGCTCCGGCAAACGGGGGCTTGCGGGACTACTGCGGCGCTGGCCCTTCTCAACGACGCGGTGAAGAAGGGCGGAGTGATGGCGTCCTCACGCGTCGGGGGGCTCTCCGGCGCGTTTATCCCCGTGACAGAGGACGCGGGAATGGTCGACGCCGCCCGGAGCGGGTCGCTCACTATAGAAAAACTTGAAGCTATGACCGCGGTCTGCTCTGTGGGGCTCGATATGATATGTATTCCGGGAGACACCCCGGACAGCGTGATCTCCGGGATAATAGCGGACGAGGCGGCCATCGGTATGGTGAACGGCAAAACCACGGCGGTGCGCGTCATTCCCGCGATAGGCAAGTCTGCCGGGGACACGCTGGAATTTGGCGGGCTGCTCGGCGGGGGCCCCGTGATGAGGGTCAGCCGGGTGGACAATTCCCGCTTTATCGCGCGAGGGGGGCGGATCCCCGCGCCGCTTCAGGCGCTAAAAAATTAGGGCAAGAGGAGCAAATTCAGATGAATGTAAACGATGTAATCCACGGGTTCACCGTGACGCGCGTCCGGCCCGCCGCCGAGTACGACGGCACCCTTTACGAAATGGAGCACGCGGGCTCGGGGGCTAAGCTCTGCTGGCTGAAGAGGAACGAGAGCAATAAGACTTTCTGCGTGTCGTTCCGCACCGTGCCGGAAGACGATACCGGGGTGTTTCACATTTTGGAGCATTCGGTGCTGAACGGCTCGCGGCGGTACCCCGCGAAGGAGCCGTTTGTGGAGCTGTTGAAAAGCTCCCTTCAAACCTTCCTAAACGCGCTGACCTTCCCGGACAAGACCTGCTACCCCGTCTCCAGCCGGAATGAGGCAGACTTCGAGAATCTCACCCGCGTGTACCTCGACGCGGTCTTCTTCCCCCGGATATACTCCTCGCCCGAGATATTCGACCAGGAGGGGTGGCACTACGAGCCGGCGCCCGGCGGGGGATATGTTCGCAGCGGCGTGGTGCTCAGCGAAATGAAGGGGGCTTTCTCCTCCCCGGATGAGCTGATGTACTGCGAGGCGGGGCGGCTTCTCTACCCCGATACCTGCTACGGGTTTGTCTCGGGCGGCCGCCCGGACTCCATACCCTCCCTCACCTGGGAGAAATTCACCGAGACGCACAGAAGATTTTACCACCCGTCCAACGCGCTGATATTTCTTGACGGGGATATGCCGATAGAAAAAATCCTCGGCATAATCGACGGCGAATATCTGGCAAAATTCGAGAGGAAAGATCTTGACTTTACCATAGCGCGGCAGTCCCCCCTGCCCCACCGCGAGAGCGAGATCCCCTGCCCCGCGCCGGGCGGCGTGGAGGAGCAAAACGGGATCATAGCGCAGGGGTGGCTGCTATGCGACTACAGCGAGCGAGAAAAGCTTATGGCGGCGAAAGTGCTTTCGGATTACCTGACCGACGGCAACGACGCGCCGCTGACCCGCGCCGTTCTTGACGCGGGTGTAGGGCAGGACGTGGAGATTGCCCTTAACAGCGATACCGCTCAGCCGAACCTGCATGTCGTCGTCCGGGGGACTGACGCGGAGCACAAGGAAGAAATAGCGGAAATCACGCGGCGGGTGCTGCTTGACGCGGCAAAGGGCGTTGACCGTGGGCGTGTGGACGCACTCCTCGATAATCTTGAGTTTCACTTAAGAGAGCAAAGCGCGGGATGGGCTACCCCGGGCGTGGATATAGCGCTTTCGGCTCTGGAGGTGTGGAATTACGGCGGCGACCCGATGGATGGGCTAAACGGGCTTGAAACATTGCGCCGCGTGCGGGGGCTTGCCAAAGAGGGCTATTTTGAGAGGCTTTGCGGGGAGCTCGCGGGCAGGCGCGGCGGGGACGCTCTGGTGACTCTTCGCCCGGATAAGGATTTTGAAAAGAAGGCGGCACGCGCGGAGGCGGAGGCGGTAAGCCGCGAGGTCGGCGGGTTCAGCGAGGAACGCTTGGCGGAAGTGAACCGCCGCTACGAGGTATTGCGCCGGGCGCAGGCCGAGCCCGACTCGCCGGAGGCTATAGCGAGCATTCCCCGGCTGTCACTCGCCGATGTGGGGGACCCGGAACCCGAGGTACCCACCGAAATTGATAATCGGGTGATATTGCACGATATACCCGCTCGGGGTATCACATACGCGCGGCTCTTCTTCCCCGCGGGGGGGCTTGACCAGCGAGGGCTGCAGGTCGCCACGCTCCTTTGTTCCCTGTTGGGGGATTTGCCCACCGCGAATTACACCGCGCAGGAGCTCCGTCGGGCGGTAAACGGCGGGCTTGGCTCCTTCAGCGCGTCCGTAATGATAAACCAAGACAAAGCGGACGACGAACTGTGCCGCGTCCGTGTAAGGGTGGCGGCGAGCTGCCTCGACGCCAAGAGGCCCGGTATGTTGGAGCTGCTGCGCGAAATCCTCCTCACCACGGACTTTTCCGACCGCGAGCGGGTGAGAACGCTCGTTCTCCAGCAGGCCGAGGATCTGAGGCTCGGCATTGTGGAGGAGGGCAACGGGGCGGCGCTGGCGGGCGCTATGTCGGGCGTTTCGGCGTCCGGCGTGGCTGTGGAGCTCACCGGGGGAGTGAGCTACTACAGGTTTATAAAATCCCTCGCGGATAGCTTTGACGAGTGCTTCCCGGCGCTGCGCGACGGGCTTTTCGCCGCGAGGGACGCTCTTTTCGCCGCGTCACTGCCCGTCGTATCTCTCTCGGGCAAGGCGGACCGCGCTTTTGCGGAGAAGTTAGCCGGCGCGTTCCCCGGCGAGGATCCGGGCGATACCGCGACACGGCTCTCACACGCGGCCGTTTCTTTCGGTATAGTGACCCCCGCGTCGGTAGCTTTCGCGGGAGCATCCGCCAAAATTCCCGGACGGTACACAGGGCTTTACGCCGTGCTGTCCAAACTTCTGACGCTGCAGTACTTCTGGCAGGAGGTGCGCGTCAAGGGCGGGGCGTACGGCACGGGGCTCAGGGTCAGCCGCGACGGGATAATGACCTTCTACACCTACCGTGACCCCAAACCGGCAAACTCGCTCGACACGTTAAGGCGGGCTGGAGACTTCCTGCGGGAATACCTCTCGACCGCGCCCGACCTTGACGGGATAATCCTCGGCACCCTGGCCGGTCTCGAGCCGTACCGCACCCCGCCCGAAAAGGCGGATTTCGCCGATACCCTGCGCTTTGCCGGCTACAGCTACTCCGATTTGCTGCGCTTCAGAACGGAGGCCCTTTCCGCCACGCCGGAGAAGCTGCTCTCCCTATGCGAAAGCGTGCCGACCCCCGATAAAGTTGGCTACTGCGTCGTGGGAGAGCGCGGCGCTGTGGAAGGGTGCGGGCTGGGAACGGTCGATTATATATAATTGCGTTCAAAAATCAAGGCGCCCCGCTCCCGCGAGGCGCATGTTTTATCCATCTCACGCTTTTAGCTCACCACGCGACATAAACGTCTATCGTCCCGTGCGGGCAGCCGGTGTCGTAGATTTTGCCCTGTTTGCCGAAGGGGGTGTCGAGGACCGTGCCGCGAGGCAGGTCGGACGAGGACAGGCAAATATAGCCGTCGCCGTCGCAAACGTAGCCGTTCTCGTCGTTATGCCGCCCGGGGATCTTGAGGCCGCGCCCGGGGAGCACTTTCTCGCTGTACCAGGTCCAACGCCAGTCGTTCCACCTGATAACACCTTTATATTTAAACTCCCAGGGTGTGTAGTAGACCTCGGGCGGCGCGGGCTGGGGCTCCGTGTAGGAGCTTACGGGCGGCTCTACCGAAGGCTCGGAGGGTGCCGGCGCGGGAGGCTCGGCGGGAGCGGGCTGACTCTCGACGGGAGGCTCCGGCGTCGCCTCGACCGACGGGACAACCGGCGTCTCGGCGGGAGGAGCGGGCTGCTCGGATGACACGGGAGCTTCCGGGATCAGGCACTCGGGAGGGATTTCGGAGTCCGGCGCGGACGACAGCGCGCTCTCGGCGGCCTCCGCCTCAACCTCGGACGAAACTCTGGCTTCGGAAATGCCGGTCTTTTTCGCGGAATATGACGACTTAGACGATACTTCTGACTCCGGGGAAGCAGTCTCGGCGGTGGACAGCCTGTCAGCCCTGACCGCCCCCGCCACGCCGAAGGACGCTCCCACGCAGACAAGCAGCGCGAGCGCCCTCAGCGCGATGACCTTAATTCGTGCTATCAAAAAATCACCTATTCTACTGAGATTTTCTCTACACGGCCGGTATTTCGGAGGTGCCGTGTAATCAAAAATAACTTCTGTTACAAGATTGTAGCATTTCACGAGCGGTTTGTCAAGAAAAATTTCAAAAATTTCTGGGATTATGGTCCCCGTCACGGTTCATCCGGATCGTCCGTTATCAAAAAAGTGCGCGGAGCAGGCGGAGTCTCAGCCTCCGATAGCGCTGTAAGCCGCCGCGAATCAGTCCCGGGTATCTCGGGTATTATGTAGGGCGTCGGTCGCGAGCCGGCGCTTTTTACTGCCTTGCTATATGCGTCAGAGTACATTTGTGAGAAAATACCAAAATTTAGCACAAAATTTTTTGTGCCGCGCCGCCGAAAATGCAAAAGATTGCTTGAAACTCTCATATTTATATGATATAATGGGTTCAAAAGGGGTGCCGCGTCCTAAAGCGGCATTCCGGGAGAATACGGAGGTGCGGGCGATGCGCGGCGGCAAGGCGGAAATATTAGCGGCGTTCCACGGCGGGTACTTGAGTGACGCCTATAATTTCTTCGGAGCTCACCGCGAGGGGGATAAGACCGTCTTCCGGGTGTGGGCGCCGGGAGCCCGGTCGGTCGCTCTGACGGGCGATTTCTGCGGCTGGGACGACGGCGTCGCGATGAAAAACGAGGGCGGGATCTTCACCTCGAAGGTGAGCGGCGTCCCCGACCTCGCCCGTTACAAATATAAGATCACATCGGCATCCGACGAGACGTTTTACAAGGCGGATCCTTACGCCGTGTGCTCCGAGCTGCCCCCCGGCAACGCGTCGATTGTCCGCGAGCTTTCCGGCTACGAGTGGGGCGATTCCGAGTGGCGGGAGCAGACCGCCGCCCGCGATATTTATTCCTCGCCCGTGAACATCTACGAGGTCCATCTCGGCTCCTGGCGGCGACGCCCGGACGGCTCGGTCTATTCCTACACCGAGATAGCCCCCCTTTTGGCGCGATACGTCAAGAGGATGGACTACACTCATGTCGAGCTTATGCCGGTGATGGAGCACCCGTTCGAGGGCTCGTGGGGCTACCAGGTGTCGGGGTACTTCGCCCCTACCGCGAGGTACGGCAGCCCGTTCGACCTTATGAAATTCGTGGATATTCTCCACCAGAACGGGATTGGGGTGATATTCGACTGGGTGCCGGCCCACTTCCCCAAGGACGCGTTCGGACTCTACCGCTTCGACGGCTCGCCCTGCTACGAGTACGCCGACCCGCGCAAGGGAGAGCATAAGGAGTGGGGCACCTGCGTGTTCGACTACGGCAAGCCGGAAGTCGTGTCCTTTCTTGTAAGCTCGGCCTGCTTCTGGCCGGAGGTTTACCACGCGGACGGCCTTCGGGTGGACGCCGTGGCGTCGATGCTCTACCTCGACTACAACCGGCGCGACGGGGAATGGCTCCCCAACAAGTTCGGCGGTAAGGAAAATTTGGAGGCCGTGGACTTCCTGCGGCGGCTCAACACGGAAATCTTTCGCCGCTTCCCGAAAATAATGATGATAGCGGAGGAATCCACCGCCTGGCCCCTTGTCACCAAGCCCTGCGATATTGGGGGCTTGGGCTTTAACTTCAAGTGGAATATGGGCTGGATGAACGATATGCTGAAGTATATGTCCCTCGACCCGCTCAGCCGCAAGTACAATCACGGCAACCTTACATTTTCGTTCTTCTACGCCTTTTCGGAAAACTTTATCCTCCCCGTATCGCACGACGAGGTGGTACACGGCAAACGGTCGATGATCGACAAGATGTCGGGCGACTACGACCAGAAATTCGCGTCGCTGCGGGCTTTCTACGCCTACGCGACCGCCCATCCCGGCAAAATGCTCCTCTTTATGGGGCAGGAGTTCGCGCAGTTCTCGGAGTGGAATTACGAGAAGGAGCTTGACTGGTTCCTGCTCGATTACCCGAAGCATTCCGCGACGCAGGAGTTCACCCGCTGCCTCAACAGGCTTTATCTCAAAACCCCGGCTCTCTGGGAAAACGACTTCTCATGGGACGGGTTCTCCTGGATGTCGCACGACGACAACACGCAGAGTGTAATCGCCTTCCGTCGGATAGCCAAAAACGGCGACGAGGTTATTTGTGTGTGCAACTTTGTCCCCGTGGCGAGGTACGGCTACCGCGTGGGCTCGCCCGCCGGGACGTTAAAGCTTATCTTCAGTACCGATTGGGAGGTTTTCGGCGGCAAGACCCCCAAGTCCGCGCTTAAAGTTAAAAGCGAGCCCGTGCCGATGCACGGCTACGATCAGTCCGTTGTGCTCGATATCCCCGGGATGAGCGTGCTCTACTTCGAGCTGCAGAAGCCTCGCCCCGGGCCCAGGAAAAGAGGGAAAAGCCTTGAGGAAGAATGAGTGTATCGCGATGCTCCTCGCCGGCGGGCAGGGAAGCAGATTGGGCGTCCTCACGCGGGACATAGCGAAGCCCGCCGTGCCGTACGGGGGCAAGTACCGCATTATCGACTTTCCGCTGTCAAACTGCTCCAATTCCGGGATAGAAACGGTGGGGGTGCTCACCCAGTACCAACCGCTGGAGCTCAACGACTACATCGGCACGGGGCGCCCCTGGGATTTGGATAAGTTGGACGGAGGGGTGCACCTCCTTCCCCCCTACACCGCAAACGGGGGCGGGGGCTGGTACAAGGGTACCGCCGACGCCATCTTCCGCAATACGCGCTTTATAGAACGTTACAATCCGAAATATGTGCTGATCCTCTCCGGGGACCACATCTACAAAATGGACTATACCGAGATGCTGGACACCCACATAAACTCCGGGGCGGACTGCACCATCGCGGTGATGGAGGTGCCGATGGAGGAGGCGCCGCGCTTCGGGATTATGAATATCAACGCGGACGGCTCGGTCTACGCGTTCGAGGAGAAGCCCAAAGCCCCCAAAAGCAACCTCGCCTCGATGGGGATATACGTTTTCACTTGGGAGAAACTGCGCCGCTTTCTTGACGAGGACGAGCGGGACCCCGCCTCGGAGAACGATTTCGGCAAAAACATTATTCCGGCTATGCTGCGCTCGGGGCAAAAGATGATGACCCACCGCTTCCACGGGTACTGGAAGGATGTCGGGACGGTTGAGTCGCTCTGGGAGGCGAATCTCGACCTGCTCTCGCCCAATTCCGGGCTTGACCTCGCGAACCCCTCCTGGAAAATATACTCGCGCAGCCCCTCCGCCCCGCCCCAGCACATAGCGGCGACTGCCAAAGTGCAAAACGCGCTGGTCACAGAGGGGTGCGATATAGCGGGGAACGTGGAATGCTCCGTGCTCGGCGAGAACGTGCTGATTGAGGAGGGGGCGGAAGTCGCCTACTCCATAATTATGCCGGGAACCGTCATAAAGCGGGGTGCCAAAGTGCGGTATTCAATCTTAGCGGAACGCGTCACGGTGGAGGAAAACGCCGTCGTGGGGCAGGATCCGCGCGAGACCGCCGACCTTTCGGGCTGGGGAATCAGCGTCGTGGGAAACAGGGTTACCGTGGGCGAAGGAGCGTTCGTCTCCGCAAAACAAATGGTGGAGAGAAATGTCAGAGCGGGGGTCGCGTTATGAGTCCGTCCGATGTCGTGGGAATTATTTTCCCCAATACGCACGATAAAAATTTAGGCGAGATGACTTCCCTTCGCGCGGTGGGGTCCCTCCCCTTCTGCGGGAGGTACAGGCTGATCGACTTCTCTCTGTCCAACCTCGTAAACGCGGGCGTCGCGAACGTGGGGGTCATAGCGAGAGGCAACTACCAGTCGCTGATAGACCACTTGGGCAGCGGACGTTCCTGGGACTTAGCGCGGCGCAACGGCGGGCTTATGATGATAACCCCCTACAGCAACCGCAGCGCGAGGGTCTACGAGGGCAAAATCGACGCGCTGGCGGGGGCGATGCACTACCTCGAGGGTTTGCATCAAAAGTATGTGATCCTCTGCGACGCGAACCTTGTCAGCAGCATAAACCTTGAGGACGTTGTGAACACCCACCGCCGCAAAGCCGCCGATGTCACTGTCTGCTACACCCGCGGCGTTCTTCCGCGCGGGGATAGGGACGTAATGGCTCTGACGCTCGGTGAGGACGGCTTCGCGACTAAGATTACCCTGCCCGTGGAGCAGGCGGAATGTGACTACGGGCTGGACGTCATTGTCATCGAGCGCGAACTGCTGATTCGCCTTGTAAAGGAGGCGGACAGCGCGGGCAAGAAGGCGTTCGCCGAGGGGATAATCCTCCCAAACTTCGGCAGGCTGAAGATCCTCGGCTACAAGGTGGACGGCTTCACCGCCGTGATTGACAGCGAGCAGGGGTACTACAACGCGAATATGCGGCTGCTGCGCGACCCCGCCGCGCGGGACCAGCTTTTCCGCGCTCACCCCGTCTACACCAAAGTCCGGGACGATATGCCGACCAAATACGGCCTCCGAGCGACCGTCGAGGACGCCCTGATCGCCGACGGGTGCGATATCCTCGGCGACGTGAAAGGCTGCGTCCTCTCGCGCGGGGTAAAAGTAGGGGAGGGAGCAACGCTGCGCGGCTCCATAATTATGCAGGACGCGGATATAGGCGAGGGGTGCGAAATCTCCTACGCCATACTCGACAAGAACGTCCGCGTGTCCCCCGGGGTGAAGCTTCGCGGCACGGAGAGCCACCCCGTATACATATCAAAAGGAGAAATTTTGCAATGAAAGTACTGTTCGCCACTTCGGAAAGTTACCCCTTCGCGAGTTCTGGGGGGTTGGGGGATGTCGCCTCGGCTCTTCCCAAAGCCCTGCGCAAACGCCTTGTGGGGGCGCGCGTGGTAATGCCGCTCTACTCCGGGATCCCACAGAGCTTGCGGGAAAATATGAAGTTCATGGGAGCGGTGACGGTCCCCGTGGCGTGGCGGCGGCAGTACTGCGGGATATTCGAGACCAAAATCGACGGGGTGATTTACTACCTGCTGGATAACGAGTATTACTTTCGCCGGCAGAGTATGTACGGCGACTACGACGACGGGGAGCGGTTCGCGTTCTTCTCGCGGGCGGTCCTTGAGATCCTGCCCGAGCTCGGCTTCTTCCCCGATATAATACACTGCAACGACTGGCAGACCGCGATGACCCCGGTTTTCCTAAAGCTTATGTACGCCAAAGACCCCCGCTATTCCGGGATTAAGACGGTATTCACCATCCACAACATCCAGTACCAGGGAAAGTTCGGCAAGGAGTTTTTGGGGGACGTGTTGGGCGTCCCGGAGGAATGCTCCGACGTGCTCGAGTACGGCGACTGCGTCAACCTGATGAAAGGCGCTCTGGAGTGCGCGGACAGGGTGACCACGGTCAGCCCGCGCTACGCGAGGGAGCTGTCCGACCCGTGGTTCGCCTACGGGCTCGAGAGCGAGGTAGCGCGGATTTCCGACAAGCTAACCGGGATAGTAAACGGCATCGACACGGAGGTTTACAACCCCGAGACCGATCGCTCCATACCGTTTAATTACAGCGCCGACGACCTCTCGGGCAAGGAAAAGTGCAAGGCGGCGCTGCAGACGGAGTTGGGTCTGCCCGTAGACGCCGGCACCCCGCTGATTGTGATGGTGAGCCGCCTCACCGAGCAAAAGGGGATTGACCTTGTGCGGCGCGTCGCGGATTCCATACTTCAGAACAACGTGCAGTTCGCGGTACTCGGCTCGGGCGACAGGGAGTACGAGCAGTTCTTCGGCGAATTGGCCGGCCGCTACCCCGGAGAATTCGCGTTCAGGCGCGGGTTTATCCCGGACCTCGCGCGGCGGTTCTACGCGGGGGCGGATATGTTCTTAATGCCCTCCAAGACGGAGCCCTGCGGCCTCGCGCAGATGATCGCCCTCCGTTACGGGACTGTCCCCATCGTGAGGGAAACCGGGGGTCTCGCCGACACGGTGGAGGACTCCGGCAGCGGCGGCGGAAACGGCTTCACCTTCCCCACCTACAACGCGCACGATATGGACCACGCCGTCTGGCGCGCCCTCGAAGGCTATAAGGACAAGGAGGGCTGGGCGACGCTCTCCCGCCGCGCGATGGAGTGCGACAACAGCTGGGGCAAGTCCGCCAACGCGTACATAAGGCTCTACAAGTCGCTGGTATACGGGGGGAGGTAGAACCGGCGGCCGGCCGCAAACTGCTACAAGAGATTGCGCGCCACAATCCGCCGATACAAGTTGCGCCCGCCTTTACTATTCCCTTCCTTATCTCGGTATTCCCGCTCTCTTCCGCCCGGCTCCACCGCTTGGTCCACACGTTCTGCGCCCGCTTGCCCGCGCCCGGGTCACACTCCACGGTGCACCCGCAGTTGGCGTGGCGGCGGTAGACGTCGCGGGGAACGTTTCCAGGATAATCGTAAGACTTCGCTACACAACAATCATATTCTCGCCGCGAACAGAGGGGCTCGCGCGTTTACACCGGGTTTCCCCGACGGTTGTCTATCGATTATTTGATTTTTCGGATTGGAGTGCGTTCACAATAGCGGAGTCGATGTCGGGTAGCTTATCGCTTGGTGCGGATAATGTCAGCTGTTTGTTTATGCTTATAATATAGCACGAACAGAGGCAGATTGTGGAAGGTTTTATGCGATATTGCCTTGAATTTACCGTTTACATATTTCCCGAAGTATGATACAATATTGCCGCGCCAGTCTGTTATGATTGTGGGGTGTTGTGTGCTATGCCATCCGATGAAGACCGTGTCGACGCTATACTCTCCGACAACACTTCCGATCCCGCAAATTCCGACACAACGGCTCCAATGGGGACGTCGAGCGGCACCCAGCCCCCTCTCGATCCCCGGGAGAGCTTTTGCTACGCAGTTAACGAGATAGGGCCTCCGGAAGAACGGCACCTGTTCAGCCTACCTATGAGAATAACTCTTATCGCGCTGCCCCTCGCCTCGCTGCTGCTGTTCGCCTGGTCGATAGTCGCCAACCGTCCCAAGGGGGTGGAGTATTTTCCGGGTACCTCCATTGTTTCAAATGAGCAGAACGGATCATCTCTGCCCGCGTCTCAAAACAGCGGCGAAGTAGCTCAGGAAGATGATAATTCCGCTACCGGCTCCACGCCGAGCCCTTCCCCCGGCGAGTATTCGGGCACAATCAACCTCAACACTGCGACCCTTGACGAGCTGATGTCACTCGACGGCATTGGCGAAGTGAAAGCCCAAGCCATCATAGACTACCGGGAACGGTACGGCGGCTTCGGCTCGGTAGACGAGCTATTAGAGGTCGACGGCATAGGCGAGAAGACGCTGGAGAAGAACAGGAACAAGCTCACCGTAGGATAATCCTGCGATTGGACAAGCTTACAGTAAGATAACGTGATTATCGCTCAAGAAGGGAGGCCCCACAATGTCCGACCGCGTCAAGAAGTTGCTCCTGATAGCCTTAAGCTTCGGTACGACGGCAGTCTTGATCGGGCTCTCTATCTGGTGGGTCCCTACTCTGTATGACAGCAAGCCCACAGCATCTTTTTCCTGGGCAAGCGAGCCGGAGGACGCGGGCGGGAGTACATCGGGCGGCTCCTACGCTGACGGGAACGGCACGCCTGCCGATAACGACAACACCACAGAATCCCCCGGTCCGGTCGGATCGGGGGATAGCGGCAATCAGGGCGGCTCAGGCGGGTCAGCAGGAAACGGCGGGTCGGATAACGGCGGGTCGGGAGTAAACGGCGGACAAGGCGGCAACAACAGCAACGGCGGCAGCGTGAACGGCTCAGCTCCAGGCTCGGGCAACAAGCCGGGACAGCCGGGCGGTAACGTAACGAGCAGCAAGCCCGCCAAGCCCGCAACTTCGTCCGGGAGAGGAAATTCCGGCACACCCGGCGGGGAAGACAGCGGCTCATTGTCATACAGGCTGCGGGAATGGTTCCACAACGACCTCGGTGACGAGAAGAATAAGAAAGCGCTCAAATGGGTCGAGGATATTGTTGATCTCTCGGCGGAAGTCGCTGCCAAGGACGACATATTAGACAGAATCCGATACGTGTTTGACCGCATTAAGGGGGTTAACGGCGGTCGTCGCAACTGCGAGGAATCGAAATTCACCGAAGCATACTACTTAGTACACGAGCGCAAGGTGAACAATGTCACCCAAACGCGCACTATGGAGCTTGCCCTTCGCCTATTGGAGATCGATTACGAGTATGTTCACGAGGGCGAAAACAACAAGCACCAGTGGCTCTATTTTACGCTTAACGGCGAGCGTTACTACGCCGATTTCGCCTTCGACAAGATCGCGGCGGGAGTAGATCCATACGAGAAAGTGTTCGGTTCAGAATAATCCCTCGTGCCCCTATTTTACAAAAATCCCCCCGCCGTACCCGGCGGGGGTTCGCCTTGTAAGCGGAGCTTTACAGCACCCTAACTCGGATGACCTCTGGCAGGGCGCGAAGAGACTCCTCGATGCTGCCCGACGCGTTCTCCACGTCAAGCATTGTGTAGGCGTAATCGCCGCGGGATTTGTTGATCATATTGAGAATGTTCAGGTTCGCGGAGGAGAAAATCCCGGAAATCTTGTTTATGACGGCGGGGACGTTGCGGTGAAGCACGCAGAAGCGCGTCCCGCCGCTGCGGGGGAGAGCCGCGTCGGGGAGGTTCACCGAGTGGGTGATGTTACCGTTCTCAAGGTAATCGGCCAGTTCCACGGCGGCCATTTTGGCGCAGTTGTCCTCAGACTCGGGAGTTGACGCGCCCAAGTGCGGAAGAGCGACCACGTTCTCCATGCAAAGCAGATCGTCGTTGGGGAAGTCGGTTACGTAGCAGGCGATCTTGTTCACGGATATGGCGGAAAGCAGGCTCGCGGTGTCGACCAATTCCCCGCGCGCGAAGTTGAGTATGCGCACCCCGTCCCGCATCTGCGCGATGGAATCCGCGTTGATCATACCCTTGGTGTCGGCGTTGCAGGGGACGTGCAGGGTGATGTAATCGGAATTGGCGTAAATCTCCGCCGGGTCGGAGACAACCTTGACGTGCGGGGAGAGCGCGAGGGCGGACTTCACCGAGAGGAACGGATCATACCCTATGACCTTCATATCAAGCTTCAAAGCGGCGTTCGCGACAAGTTCCCCTATAGCGCCGAGCCCTATGACGCCCAGCGTCTTGCCGCTGATTTCGGGGCCCACAAACGCGGACTTGCCCTTTTCCACCAACTTTGCGACATCGGCGCCGTTTCCCTTGAGCCCCGCCGCCCAGGTTATAGCGGCGGAAACCTTGCGGGAGGCCATCAGGAGGCCCAAAATCACAAGCTCCTTCACCGCGTTGGCGTTGGCACCGGGGGTGTTGAAGACAACAATCCCCTGCTCCGCACAACGGTCTACGGGGATGTTGTTTGTCCCCGCGCCGGCCCTCGCTATGGCGAGCAGGGACGCCGGGAACACCTCGTCGTGAAGCGCGGCGGATCGCACAATGGCGCCGTCCGGGTCCTCAACGCTGTCGGAGCAGGTGTAGCGGGCGGGGTCGAGCTCGGAGAGCCCCACCTGTGAGATTTTATTGTACGTCTTGATTTTGAACATCGCTGTCACCTTTCGCGTTCGCGCCGGGCTTCTCCCCCGGCTCGGCTAACATTTCGTACATAGCCGGGGCGGCGTCCTTGCCCGTCACGGGCTGGACGGATTTCACCTCGAACTTTACCGCGCGGTTGCCGAACTGAATCGCCACCACGTCGCCGGGCTTCACCTCGTACGACGCGCGGGCCGGCTTACCGTTAACCTCCACGCGCCCCGCGTCGCAGGCCTCGTTCGCGACGGTGCGGCGTTTTATCACGCGGGACATTTTCAGGAATTTATCAATTCTCATATCGTACCGACCTAAAAGGAAAGCCACCGCGAGGGTGGCCTCCCGGCGGGGGACACCCCCCCCGGCTAACAAACCGCGTCTTTAAGCGCTTTGCCCGCCTTGAACACGGGCACTTTGGACGCCGCGATGGTGATCTCCTCGCCGGACTGAGGGTTGCGGCCAGTCCGCTCCGGGCGCTCCTTCACCTCGAACGTCCCGAACCCGATGATCTGCACGCGTTCGCCGGCCTTAAGAGCCCCCGTTACCGCGTCGAGGGTGGCGTTTACGGCCTTCTCGGCGTCCTTCTTGGAGAGACCGACGCTCTGCGCGACAGCTTCGACAATGTCCTTCTTGCTCATCATACAACCTCCATTTTAATATTAGACCAAGCGATAGCTAACCTCACGTGAAGAGTTAAACCAGTGCTTGAACTTCTAAGTTTACGGCGCAAACCGTGCAGTATATTTTACCTTACCGCGTGCAACTTTTCAAGCACTTTTAGGATTTTTTCTCCTTTGGGCAAGGATAACACGTCGCTTTTCACAATAGTGCGAGTAAATATTATGGATAATATATAAACCACTACCGCTACGAGTATGGATAACAGGGTCGCGAGGTTCCCCACAAGCCCGATTTTGCCGAACAGCAGCGACGACCCCCAAGCCCCAAGCCCGCAGAGAAGGGCGCATATGAAGGGCTTGCCGGCCGTGATAAAGAGGTTCACCCGCACTTTAGTGTGCCGCAGGACGCAGATGTAATCCGCCACGCATATATAAAAGTAGCAGACGAGCGTCCCCACCGCCGCGCCGGTGATGTTTATCTGAGGTATGCCCACAAGCACTATATTGACCACGATTTTCAGCGCGACACCCACCGCCATATTCTTGACCGGGGTTGACTGCTTCCCGATCCCCTGCAAAATATTGGTCAGCGGCCCCGCTATCCCGGAAAATATCGCCGCGAGGCCCAACGCTCGGAGTATCGGCACGGCAACCGCGACGCCCGTGGGGTTTTGAGGATATAGCAGGCGCAGGATCCCGTCCGATAGGAAGAACATCCCTATCCCAGCGGGCGTGGCGATAAGGGAGGTCACACGGATTATGGTCTCTATATTCAGCTTGACCGCGGGCTTGTCGTTTTGCGTCCAGGCGGTGGCGAGAACGGGTATCGCGCTCACACCCATCACGGAGGTGATAGAGGGGACGAGGTTGTACACCGAGTAGGCGAGCCCCTTGTAACAGCCGTACAGCGCGGTGGAGATCTCCTTCTTCTCCAAATCCCGCGCGGCTATGAGGTCAGAGTAAACCGAGTAAATGTAGTCGGTGTGATTGTATATGACTGAGTGCAGCTGACGGCGCACCATAAGCACGTCCACCAAATTGGAGACCTGAGTGACGAGCGAGCCCACCACTACCGGCACGGAGATGAAGAGGATCTTCCGCATCAGCTCCTTGCCGGACAACGGCTCGGGTGACTCCGCCAACTCCTCGGCGGTGATCCCGTCCCCCACCTTGCGGTGACGGATATATAAGTACATAAAGCCCGAAAAGCAGCTCATAGAAACGCCGAACAGCGCTCCGGCGGCGGAGTAGGCGGCGGTGCGGGAGTTGAGCGTGCCGCAAATAGAGATAACGATTATCGCGAACCCATACCCGAACACCAACTTCGCCACGGCCTCCACCACGGACGCCACGGCGGAGGGGTACATATTGCGCAGCCCCTCGTAGTAACCCATATAGGAGGAATACATACAGCAAAAAAGAAGCGAGGGGGCTATAGCGATGATGCTGTAGATATCCTTTGTGTCGCCCGTGTACCGCGCGAAGGGGTAGGAGAGAGCCATCATCAAAAGGAAACCCGCGAACCCCACCACGAGAAAGGCGCGTTTCGCCACACGCAGCGTCTTGCGAACGTCCTTGTACCGCCCCGACGCGGCGAACTCGGCCACAATGCGGGAAATTGCTATGGGGAAACCCGCCATTGAGAGGGAGTAAATCGGCAAATAGAGGTCGTAGGCCGTGGAGTAGTAGCCCATACCCGTCTCGCCTATGAGGTTCGCGAGAGGAATGCGGAATATCGCGCCGAGCACCTTCACCAGCGCGGTCGCAAACACGAGAATGGCAGCTCCCTGCATAAAGGAATGCTGCCGGCGCTTCTTTTCCATCAAACCCACCTCATACCCTGTCCGTTAGGGTCTCGATCCAGCGTACAATCAGCGCGGTCCAGTCGCCGCCCGAGGTATTTTGCCCCGTGTAGTCGGCGGGGGCGTCCTCGTTCGCGGCGTCGGAAATCCGGCGCACGCAGGCAAAGGGAATGCCGTAATCCCGGCAGACCGCCGCGAGCGCCGCCGTCTCCATATCGCAGGCGACGGCGCCGTAAGTCTCGCGGAGAAACCTCGCCTTCGCGGGGTCGCTCACAAAACAGTCCCCCGTGGCAAAGACCCCGCTCCCGCACCCGTAGAACCGGCATAAATCATCCGCCACACCCGGGTCGGAGCGCACCACACTCCCCTGCCCCGGCTTCTCCCCGGGGGCGTAGCCCAAAGCGGTTAAGTCGAAATCGTGCTCGACATATGCCCTTCCCACGACGACTCCGCCCGGAGCTTCTCCTATCCCGCCGGATAGCCCGCAGTTGGCGAGTAAGCGCACGCCCGAAGCGGCCAAATAGGAGCCCACGGTCGCGGCATTTACCTTGCCGATCCCGCAGCATACACCAAGAAGCTCTGCCTCGCGCGACCGGCCCCGGATTGACAGCCTCGCCGCGCCGTGCCCCAACACGTTCTCCGCCGTGCCGCCGCGCCGCAGGATATACTCCTTTATAGGGCGGAACTCCTCCGGGTCCGCCGCCGCAAGACCTATTTTAACCGTCTCGGACATTACTTTAATCGCGCGATGGTCTCTTTGAGCGAGGCTATCTCGCGCAGTTTATCCGTGATTTTGGCGGCGAGGGCGGAGGTATCGGGCTCCTCGCCCGCTTTGCCGGCTTTGTAGCAGGCCGCGCCGAGCTCGCGGTAAAGCGAGTCCAGCTCGTTCTTCGCCAGAGTGAGATCGAACCGCGTCTTTTGCCGGCAGACGAATTTCTCCGTCTTCTCCCCCGCTATGTGAGCCGTCTCCTCTACCCTGTCTTTTACCTCGTCAAATGTCATTTTGAGTCGCTCCTTTTATTATTGTCTCGCCGAGCCCGGAGTAAAACTCCGTTATTTCCGATTTGCGGGATATAATCTCCGGGAAACGGCGGATATATTCATATGGGTACTTGAAGTTAAACACGCGGCGTATGATGTTCTTGCCGGGAGCCTTAAGCTTTGTCACCGCGCCCGCGCCGCAGGAGAGCACAGTGTGCGTCTCATCCATCATGTAGACGTTGTAAAGCCCCTCGCGGCCCGGCTTGGCGTAGCCCACATTCTCAAGGTTGCCCACCGTCTTGCTCTGGCGGTACATATAATACGGGGCGTAACCGGCGGCGGCGAGGCGCTCCCGAGCGAAGTCGACCATCTCGCCGGCGACGGCGGCATTCTCGAAAGGAAAGCGGCCCAGAGCCGCCGCTCTCTTCGCGGCGAGGGAATGCACCGTGACGCTTTCGGGGGAAAGCCGCGCTATCCCCTCCACGCTCTCGCGGAACATAGCGGCGTCCTCTCCGGGCAGACCCGCTATGAGGTCGGTGTTGATGTTGCCGAACCCCGCGTCCCTCGCGAGCGAGAACGCGCGGTAGAAGTCCGCCACGGTGTGGCGCCTCCCGACGGCGGCGAGGGTGCAGTCGTGCAGCGTCTGAGAGTTGACGCTGATCCGCGTGACGCCGTATTCCCGCAGGACCGCCAATTTTTCGCGGGTGATTGTCTCGGGCCGCCCCGCCTCGAAGGTGAACTCCGCCGCGCCCCGCGCGGGAAAGTCCGAGGTAATCTCCCGGAGCAGATCGGCGGTCTGTTCCGCGCTCAGCACGGAGGGCGTTCCCCCGCCCACATAGACGGTGGCGAGCGTCAACCCCAAATCCCGGGCGGCAGAGGCGGTGGCGCGCAGCTCCTCGGAAAGCAGCTTCAGGTAATCCGGCAGAAGCTTCCCCGCGCCCGCTATGGAATGCGACACAAAGGAGCAATATCCGCAGCGCGACGGGCAAAAGGGGATCGAAACATAGAGGCTGTAGGATTTATCCGTGGAGCGGGCGATTATTGCGTCCTCGTTTTTGGAACACTCAGAGCAAAGTTCGACTTTTCCGGGCGAGACAAGCAGAGTATCGGTAAAATAGGATTTGGCGTACCCCTCTCCCCCGCTCTCGCGGAGCCGGCCGAAGAGTTTGGCGGGGCGCACCCCCGTAAGCAGCCCCCAGGGAAGCGTATAGCCCGCCGCGCCGCACAAAGCCTTGTAAAGGGCGGCGCAGGCGGCAAGCTCGCGCGCGTGGTCGTCCGCGCCGGCGGGAACGGGCCGCGACTCGGATACGAGACGGCCGGAGTATCGCGCAAAGACGCGGGCAGTATCGCCCGCCAACTCCACGCTGATGCCGTCCTCCCCGTCAGCGAGCGCGTCGGCGGGGGTAAACTTCTCGAACGGGAAGAACGCCCGCGCCAGCTTCTCCGCCTCGTAGCGGCAGACGGGATCGGCCGCAAATATCACGGCGCGGCACCCGTACGGTTAAACTCAACCGACCGCGGCGGGGCGCGGTGGACAATGTATTTCACCGGGGGCATACCTCGTTTCAAATAAAAATAGCGGTCATTTTTTCCAGACGGCGGAGTCAAGCGTTATGGTGACGGGTCCCGACAGCTCGGCGGATATGCTCATATCGGCACCGAACACCCCGGTGGCGACCCGCTTTACTCCGCACTCCACGAGTCCTCTCACAAAGCACTCAAAAAGCCGCCTCGCGCGATCCGGCTCCATAGCGGCGGAGTAGGACGGGCGGTTGCCGCGCGACGCGTCGGCGCACAGGGTGAAGTTTGGTACCGCCAACGCTCCGCCGCCCGTGTCGAGAAGCGAGAGGTTCATCCGACCTTCCCCGTCGGCGAAAATCCGCAATCTCGCTATCTTGCCCGCGAGGATTTCAGCGTCGCGCTCGGTGTCGTCTTCGTGCACACCCACAAGGACAAACACCCCCGCGCCTATCTCGCCCGCCAACTCCCCAATGACGCGGACGGCGGCGGCGCTCACCCGCTGAACTACCGCCCTCACTTGGCGTTGGTCCTTTCCACACGAAGCACGCCGGGGACTTTGGAAAGCTTCTGAATTATAGAGTCGAGGTGCTTGCTGTTCTCCACGCTGATGTTGGCGTAAATGCGGCAGAGCCCGTCCTTTGTCTCGCGGGCGCTGATGGCGTGGAGCGGCACCCGAAGGCTCGATATCGCGAGAGTGATGCTCGCGAACACCCCCTGCCGCATCGTCGCGACTATCTCAAGGGCTGCGCGGAAGGTCTCGTCCTTGCTGTTGTTCCATCTCGCGGCGACCCACCGCTCGGGCTCCTCCGCCGAGGCTATATCGGCGGGAACATTGCGGCAGTCGCGCTTATGGATAGACACCCCGTGCCCGCGCGTTATAAAGCCGATAATCGGGTCCCCGGGCAGCGGGGTGCAGCAGCGGGAAAGCTTGATAAGGCAGTTATCTATGCCCTCCACCACGATGCCCTCGTCGGATTTGCGCGGGGCGACCGTCTCGGGCAGCTCCTCGATTTCGGGCTTTTCCTGGCGGGGGGGGCGGCGCAGCTTCGCGACTTCCTCTTTTAGCAGCGGAACCACGCGCGAGAGCGAGACACCCCCATACCCTATAGCGGCGTAGAAATCCTCCGCGTCGGCGCACTTAAAGCGGCGCGCGATGTCGTCTATGAGCTTCTCCTCGGCGTCGCTCGGAAGCTTGATCCCGTTGCGGCCCAATTCCCGCTCAAATTCGGCTTTTCCGGCGGCGACGTTCTCACCGCGCTTCTCCTTTTTGAACCACGCGCGGATTTTAGCCCTGGTCTGGCAGCTCTTGGCGATGTTGAGCCAGTCCCGCCGGGGGCCGTGACCCGGGGCGGAGCTTGTGAGGATTTCAATTATCTCGCCCGTCTTGACCTCGTAGTTGAAGGGGACAATTTTCCCGTCCGCCTTAGCCCCCACCATCTTGTTCCCCACCTGGGTGTGGACGGCGTAGGCGAAATCAATCACAGTAGAGCCGGCAGGCAGGGTGATGATGTCCCCCTTCGGCGTGACGGCGAACACGTCCTCCTGCGAGAGGTCCGTCTTAATGGTTTGGACTAAGTCCTCGGCGTTATCGGCGTCCTTCTGGGACTCGATTATCTGCCGGATCCAGGAGAGCCGCTCCTCCATATGGATGTCGTTCTTCTCGATACCGGCCTTGTACTTCCAGTGAGCCGCGATACCGTACTCAGCGGTGTGGTGCATTTCCCAGGTGCGGATCTGAACCTCGAATGGGATCCCCTCGCGGTCCATAACCGTCGTGTGGAGAGACTGGTACATATTCGGCTTGGGGGTGGAAATGTAATCCTTAAAGCGCTTCGGTATCGGGCGGAACATATCGTGTATGACGCCCAAGATGTTGTAGCAGTTGACTATCGTGTCGGTGATGACCCGAACGGCGTATATGTCGTAAATCTCCTCGAAGGTCTTGTTTTGCACGAACATTTTGCGGTAGATGCCGTGTATCGACTTGACGCGCCCCTCCACATATATCCCGGGAACGTACTTGGAGACCCCCTCGCGGATTTTATCCTGTATCCTGTTGAGGAAATCCTTGCCCCGCACCTTGCTGGCGTTGAGAAGGTCCACTATCTCGGCGTACCCGACGGGGTCCAACTGGCGGATGGCTAAGTCCTCCAACTCCTCCTTGAGGGCGCGGATACCGAGCCGGTGCGCTATCGGGGCGTAGACTTCCAAGGTTTCGAGGGAGATGTCCCGGCGCTTCTGCTCGGGGAGATAGTCGAGGGTGCGCATATTGTGGAGACGGTCGGCAAGCTTAATAATTATAACGCGTATATCCTCCGCCATCGCCATAAGCATTTTGCGGATGTTCTCCGACTGCTGCTGGTCGTGCGGAATGGAGATTTTGCCGAGCTTAGTCACCCCGTCCACAAGGAGCGCGACGTTCTTATTAAACTGCTTGGCTATCTGCTCGATGGCAACGGGGGTGTCCTCCACCACGTCGTGGAGCAGCCCCGCGCAGATGGACTCGGAATCCATGCCCATTGAAATTAAGATCTTCGCCACGGAAAACGGGTGAACTACATACGGCTCGCCCGAGGCGCGTTTCTGCCCGCTGTGAGCGGTGTAGCACAGCTCCCAGGCGCGGCGGATCATATCGCGGTCGTACTGCCCGCCCTGCTCGTCAAGAAGGGATTCTAACTCCCGAAGACCCTCCTCCGCGTCAGTCATCGCTCTCGCCCGCCTTTTCCGCCAAAGCCTGTAGCACCGGGGAATCCTCAAGGTTCACCTTGCCCGTATTTTCCGCCACGCCGTAGTAAATCTCAGCGCCGCCCGTTCTGCGGGTGAGCAGCCCGCGTTCCAAGAGAACGTCGGCTATAACGGCGGTCTTACCCGCGCCGGGCGCCCGCCAGAACCTCCCCAACAATCCCGAGCGGGACACTTCGCCGTAGCTTCTGATAAAGCGGAACACCACGGCGCACTCCTCGCGAGTGGGGCGAAGCGCCGCGCGGTCGGCTTTCTCGTCGCCGCGCCTATAGAGCCTGTAATTCGCGAGCGAGGAGAAGAACGCGTTGTCGTCGCGCCCGGAGAGGCGAATATCCGTAATCTTGAGGTCAACCCGCTCCTGCCCGTTAAAAAAGTGCGTGCCTGCGGTCACAGCGAGGTCGACGGTATCGCCCACGGAGAAGCCGAAGTCTTTAGGCGAGGCGGAGAACATCACGGCGTACACGGTAGCCCCGTCGCGCGACACGGCGAGGCGCATATGCTTGCCGTCCTTGCCCACGGCGTCAGCTTTCTCGACCTTAACACCGCCGATTTTCATCAAGGGCTCGGGGTTCTCCGCCCCGTAGGGCGCCAGCACATCGAACTTGTGAATGAGCTTGGGGGTGATCATCGCGGGGAAAAGCCCGCAGTCAAGAGTAAGCTCGGGGAAAACCGGGGCCGCGGCCGCGGCGTAACGGTTCAGAGCCGCTCTGAAAGCGGGTATATTGTCGGCCGGCAGGGTAGCCCCCGCCGCGAGGGCGTGCCCGCCGTAGCGGGAGAGCAGAGACGCCGCGCTCTGGAGAGCGTTAAATATGTGGTAGCCCGGAATGCTGCGCCCGGAGCCCGTTGCGGTCTCGCCGTCAACGGACAATAAGAAGCAGGGCTTGCCGAACGCCTCCACCACCCTCGCCGCGGCAATCCCGACAACTCCCTTGTGCCAGCCTTCCCCCGCGAGCACCAGAACATCATCGCCGTATAGATTTTGCTCGGATATGATCCTTTGCGCGTCGTCGAGAATAGCCCTCTCAACCTCGACGCGCCGGGCGTTGCAGTCGTTCAGCCGCTCCGCTAAGGCGCGCGCGGTGTCGGGGTCGTCGGAGAGGAGCAGCCTCGCGGCTATATCCGCGTCCTCCATCCGCCCCGCGGCGTTGATCCGGGGAGCCAACGTAAACGCCACGTCCTCGGCGGTGAGGGGCTTATCCTTTAGCCCCGCGACCTCTATAAGAGCCCTCACTCCCTCCCTCTCGGAGGAGGAAAGAGATCTCAGACCGGCCTTAACCATGGAGCGGTTCTCGTCCGTAAGGGGAACAACATCCGCCACGGTGCCGAGCGCGACTAACTCCGCGTATGCCGGGAACAACTCTTCCGGGGGAACGTCCGCCACGGCAGCGGCGAGTTTGAACGCCACCGTCACACCGGATATAAGCTTAAACTCCGAGGAGTCGTCCGAGCGCTGAGGGTCGACCACGGCGTGGGCGGGAGGCAGGGTCAAATTGGGCAGGTGGTGGTCCGTCACTACCACGTCTATGCCGAGCCCGTTCGCCCGCTCGATCTCGCCGTGAGCGCTGACGCCGTTATCCACCGTGATAATCAGCGCAACCCCGTCCGCGGCTGCGGCGTCAACGGCGGAAATACAGAGTCCGTACCCTTCCGTATCGCGGCGGGGAAGGCGGTAAGAAACATCCGCCTCACGGTCCCGCAAGAATTCGTATAGCAGCACCGTAGCGCAGACCCCATCGCAGTCGTAGTCGCCGTATATGAGGATCTTCTCGCCCGAGTCAATCGCCTTGCGCACACGTTCGGCTGCGAGGGACATATCGGCTAATTCGAGGGGATCGTTTAATATCAGCTCGTCGGAGAGAAACTGCTCAACCTCCATCGGGTCCGAATACCCCCTGGCGACCAACAGAGCCGCGGCGTTGCCGTTTATATGCTCCTCCTCGGCCAACTGAAGAGCCGAATCCCTGTCGGCTTTTCTCATAACCCACTTGCGCAAACTCACGAGGCGACCCCCCCCTCACGATATAAGTATAGCTTAACGGCAATAGCACGACAAAAGCCGGCAAAATGTGACCCGCGCTACGCGCCGACGCCCTCCGCCCTGACAAACCCCGCTCCGGCCGCCTTGTGGCGCACCGTGGAGACGAAACTGCAGTATATCGCCTCGCCCAACTCCTGGTAGACGGGGTCCCCGTCGTGGGAGCAGAGCATAGCGAACGTCTGGCCGATGCGACGCTCGGAATCTCCACCGCGCCGGAACGCGAGGTAGTAAAACGAGAACGCCCCGCTGCCCAGCGCGTCCCTGTAAAGAGCGACGTCGGTCTTCTCCAAAGCGGAGTAAAAGCTGTTCTGCGCGGCGTAGACCGTGGCGGGGCCGGGGCAGTACAGCTCCAGCCCGGCGACGGCGGCGAACGACAGAAGGATTTTTTTCTGCCGCTCCAAATCCCGGCTCGCGTCCTCCGCGTCCACGGGGAACACGCTCCCGGAATTGCCCACGAGAGCCGCGACCTCGCCGCCGAGATGTTTCGCGCGAGATATGTTACCGTTCTCCCGCTCGCGGTTGTACTCCTCGGAAATGCCCAACGCGCCGGGGGCGGGACCGCCCGGGGAGCCCGCTCCCGCGATCTTTATATCCCTGTCCTCGTACATAGCGGTTCGGGCTTTAGAGATACTGCGCCCTGTACTCTTTCAGCGCCTGAGCCAACTGATCCGGGCAGGAGGTGTTCTTGTAGCCGCAGGTGATGGAATCGAACTTGTCTATAATGTCGTTGATGTTCATCCCGGCGCACATCGCGGATATACCCTTCAGATTGCCGTTGCACCCGCCCTCGAAGGAGACGGACTTCAGCGTCTCGCCCTCGACATCAAGGTGGATCATTCTCGAGCACGTGCCTTTGGTCGTGTAATCGAACTTCATCTTCGCCTAACCTCCAAAATTGATTTTGCCGAATTCCCCGCGAGCGTCGCTGCTCACGCGATCGAATACATCCTTGAATTTGCAGGGGTTGCAGGGATAAGAGCACTTCTCCGCGGCGCCCTGACAGCGGCTTATCGCTATCTTGCCGTTTACCGCCTCTATGACGTCGAGCAGGGTGATCTCCCCCGCCGGGCGGGCAAGCTCGTACCCGCCTCCCGCCCCCTTTTTGGAAACGGCGAACCCCCCGGCGCAGAGCTTGCGCAGTATCTTCAGCGTGAAGCGGGGCGGCACGCCGGTGACCTTTGAGACCGTCTCGGCGCAAAGCCTCCCCCCGCTCGACGCGAGGCAGTCCACAATGCGAATTGCGTAATCAGTCTCAAGGTTTAGAAGCATAGCGTGCCTATCTTTCCCGGAACTTGTTGCTTCTGATGGGGTGGCGGAGCTTGCGGAGAGCCTTCGCCTCGATTTGCCGGATGCGCTCCCTCGTCACGTTAAATTCAAGGCCCACTTCCTCTAACGTGTGGCACCTGCCGTCCTTAAGCCCGAAGCGCAGGCGTATAACCTGCTCCTCGCGGTCGGTAAGCGTCTTCAGCACGGCGTCTATATCCTCGCTGGTGACGGTTTTAAGCGCGGCCTCGTCAGGGGCTAAAGCGTCCTCGTCGCGGATAAAGTCCATCAGACGGCTGTCCTCCTCGGGACCGATAGGGGTCTCCATCGAGACGGGCTCCTGCGCCACCCGCATTATCTCGCGCACCCGCTCAATCGGCATATCCAGCCGCTCCGCCAACTGCTCCTCGGTGGGCTCGCGCCCGTTCTCGTGGAGGAGCTGGCTTTGCACCTTCTTAAGCCGGTTAATAGTCTCCACCATATGCACGGGGATCCTGATGGTGCGCGCCTGGTCCGCTATGGCGCGGGTAATGGCCTGGCGGATCCACCATGTGGCGTAGGTGGAGAACTTGAAGCCCTTGGTGTAATCGAACTTCTCCACGGCCTTGATCAGCCCGACGTTACCTTCTTGGATAAGATCGAGGAACTGCATTCCGCGCCCGACGTAGCGCTTCGCTATGCTCACCACAAGCCGCAAATTCGCCTCGGTGAGCCGCTTTTTGGCGTTCTCGTCCCCCTCCAAGACGCGCTTGGCGAGCTCGGTTTCCTCCTCCGCGCTGAGCAGCGGGACCCGGCCGATCTCCTTTAAGTAAACCTTCACGGGGTCGTCAAGGGAGACGCTGTCAAGCCCCAGCCCGTCGTCGTAATCTAACGGCTCGGTTCCGTCCGCGATTTTGATGTCGTCCTCGGAAGCGGCATATTCGCCGCTTAACAGCACGTCGTCCGGCAGGTCGTCAAAATCGTCGGGCAGATCGTCTATGAAATCCCCTCCGAACTCGTCCCCGATGTCCTTCTTGACCTGATCCATTAAGTCGGGGTTTTCCTCCTTGGGGTCCTTCTTCTTCTTTTTGCTGTCCTCGTCCATACTCTTCTCCTTTTCTCTATTGCTGCTTCTCCCGGATGAGGTCGCGCATCACGCTGTCCCAGTCCCGCGTCTCGTCACCGAGGCGCTTCTTCTCCTCTTTAAGCGTCGCGATACAGTCCTGCAGCAGTGGGAGCGGGTCGTCCCCGAACATAGACTGCGCGACTATGACCGCGACCTCCGACACCTCGTCCACGGTAAACTCCTCGCCCAGAAGCGACATATCGAAGTTGTAGCCCCGCTCGTACAGCTCCGCGATAGTCTCGTAGAGCTTCCTGCCGAATGGGGTGATGAAATCCTCGGCGGTAAGCTCGTTTTTGAACCTCCAGTAGAAATCCGGGTGAGCTATAAGGATCCCGTTCACGGTGCGCTCCACGGCGTCCGCCTTGACGGTGCCCCGCTCCCCGCCGCCTATGCGCAGCCTCTCGGACGGTCTTGTCGCCTCGCGGAGAACATCCTCGCTGCGGCGCTTGCGAGCCGCCTCGCGTTTCTCGGATATAAGCCCGGTGAGCGTCCCTTTTTCCACTCCGTACGCCCCCGAAAGCCGCCCGGCGTAGAGCTCCACGGTTATCGGGTCCTCAACCTCCGCCAAAACATCCGCCGCCCGCCGCAAATATGTAACCTTGTCTTTGTCCGCCGAGAGATCCAAGCCCTCCGCCGCGCGGGTGAGCAGATACTCGGTGTCGGAAGCGGCATTTTCTATAAGAGAGCGCAACTTCGCGGGGGAGTTGTTTTTGAGAAACTCGTCCGGGTCCTTCCCGTCCGGCAGACGCAGGACCCGCGTTATAATATCCGTGTCCCTCAGCACCTGAATCACTTTTTCGGTGGACTTGCCCCCGGCGTCGTCGGCGTCCATCATCACCACGACTTCCTTGGTGTAGCGCCGCAACAACAGCGCCTGTTCCCTCGTAAACGCCGTGCCGAGCGCGCCGACCGTGTTGTTGAAGCCCGCCTGATGCATGGATATCACATCCATGTTGCCCTCGACCAAGATGGCCCGCTCCGAGCAAAAATTCTTAGCGATGAAAAGACCGAACAGGCACATTCCCTTGCGGTAAACAGGCGTGTTGCTGGTGTTGACGTACTTCCCGCCGCGATCCACTCCGGGTAAGTTCCTCCCGCTAAACGCGACAACGTTGCCCGTCACGTCCAATATGGGGAACATCACCCGCCCCCGGAACCTGTCAAACGGAGCCTTCCCCTCCTCGTCGGGGTAAGTGCAAAGGTTGGAGGTTTTTATGACACGATCGCTGATGTCGTTCTCTCTCAGGAGTTCGTAAAGCTGAGAACCATGCCCCGGGGCGAAACCCAACCCGAATTTCCTGATTGTCGCGGGCGAGAGCCCCCGCCCTAAGAGGTACTCCCTCGCGGCGGCGCTTTCGGGGCGCAGCAGAGTGTTGGCGTAGAACCGCGCGGCAAGCTTGTTAGCCTTGAGGATCCCGGAACGCATCTGGTAATCGTCGTCCGCGCCGGTGATGTCCGGCATATTCATCCCGGCCCTGTCCGCCAAAAGCCGCACCGCGCTCATATAGTCGATATTCTCAATGCGGCGGACAAAACCGATCACGTCCCCGCCGACCCCGCAGCCGAAGCAGTAAAATGAGTTGGTCTCGGGATAAAGGGTAAACGACGGGGTCCGCTCGCCGTGAAAGGGGCATAAGCCCACAAAATTCGAGCCGCGTCTCTTTAATGAAACGTACCCCGACACGACGGACTCTATATCGTTTCTGGCCTTAAGCTCCAGCAAAAAGCTTTCCGGGAGCCTCAAGTTTGCCCTAACCCCCTTTCACTCAAGCGGCATAAATCTTGTCCCGCGGTACTCGGGCGGCGACAGGCAAATCTCGTTAAGCGCGGCGGGGAAATCTTCCCCCGGCACGGCGATTTCGCAGCGTACCTCGGCGCCGTACTCCGCACCGAGCACCCGCGCCCCGCATTTCGCCAACAGAGGGGCGAGACCCGCGTACGCGGGGTAGCTGAAAGCCGCGCCGTACACCCGGCGGGACTCCATTTCGACAATCCGGGCGTTCCCGACAGCCGCCCTCGCCGCCGCGGAATACGCGCGCACCAAGCCGCCGGTGCCGAGCAGCACTCCGCCGAAATAGCGGGAGGTCACTATTAAACACCCCGCGAGCCCCTCCCCGCGCAGTACGTCGAGGGTGGGAGCGCCCGCCGTGGAGCGCGGCTCGCCCGCGTCGCCGGCACGCTCGGCGCCGCCCGGCAGCCTGTAGGCGAACACATTGTGCCGCGCGTCCCGGAACCGCCGGGAATGCTCCGCTATCAGCCGCTCAGCCTCGCCCCCGTCTACCACGGGGTAAAGGTAGGAGATAAAGCGTGATCGCTCGCTCGTGTACTCTCCGCGCGAGACCTCGGCAACAGTCCTGAACCTCATAATCCGCCCGCCCGGCACAGCGCAGAAATGCCAAAAACGACCGCACCCCATTTAGCGCGGCCGTAAACCCTATTACTACGCGTCAAGATTGAACCGTTTCTTGAACCTGTCGACGCGACCGCCGGTATCAACCAATTTTTGCTTGCCCGTAAAGAACGGATGGCACTTGGAACAGATATCCAAACGTATGGTTTTCTTCGTGGAGCGTGTCTCGAACTCGTTGCCGCACGCACACTTGACGGTAGCGGGCCCGTACTCGGGGTGGATTCCCTCTTTCACTTTTGCTCACCTCGCATCCTGCTTTTGCTCTTCTATTATACCACAAACCGCCGAAAATTGCAAGAAAAATTTACGCTCAGGCGGAAACCACACCGTAATTCAAGAAATACCCGCCCCGTGGCAGGGCGGGTATCCGACTATGCTCTGGGCAATAATCCGCTTTATCAGAGGCTGTTCAGATAATCGATGCTCATCTTGGCGCACTCAAGGGGAGTTTTGCCGAGAGAGGGCTGATCCTGCTCGACGATCATCCACTGACTGCCGGCATCCTTCGCCGCCGCGAGGATCTCGGGGATGTTCTGCAGCCCGTACCCCACGGGGCGGAACTCGAACTTCCCGCCGGTGTCCTTCTTCTCGTTCTCGTCAACGCCTATCAGCGCGTACATATTCTCGCTCTTCTGCCCGGCGAAATCCTTGAGGTGCACTATCCTCGCGCGACCCGCGTATTTGCGGAGGTACTCGGCGGGGTTCTCTCCGCCGACATTCACCCAGCAGGTGTCAAGCTCGGTCTCCAAATACTCCGCCGGGACGTACTCGTACATGCGGTCCAGCGCGTACTCGCCGTCCTCTTTCACGAACTCGAAATCGTGGTTGTGGTAGCAAAGCTGAATGCCGGCCTCTTTGGCACGCTTGCCCAGACCGCTGAGGCTGTCCAGAAACTCGCGGTGCTTCTCCCCGCCCGTTCTGTACTCGAGCCCTATATGCGGCACGGCGGCGAAGGTGCAGCCTATCTCGGCGTACTCACGGAAGATGTTCTCGTTAGACATCATCTCGGGGTAAGCGATATGCGCGCTAAGGGCGACCAAGCCCTCGGCTTTGCAAAGGTCGCGCACCTCGGCGGGGGTATGACCGAACAGCCCCGCGAACTCAACGCCGTCGTAGCCCATCTCGCGGACGGCGTGGAGCGTCCCGGCGAAGTCGCTCTGCAAATCATCGCGCACGGAATAAAGCTGTAACGCTACGGGAAAATCCTTCATAATCTAAAACCTACTTTCTCAGATCTCCGGGATCTCGACCGTGACCTCGTGGCCGGCGGCGCTGGAGCGGGAAATCCCGTCGATAATGGCCTGATTGTAAATGATCTCGTCGGTGGGGACGGGGGCCTTTCCGCCGGTCAGAATAGCGTCGAGGAAGGAGCGGATCTTCTGGTCGAACAGGGTGGGCGCGTCCTTGGGGGTCGGGATCAGCGGAATGGAAGTCTGAACCGGCTTGCCCGCGACATCGTGGTACAGGGTCATGGGCGAGGTGAAAGTGCCGTTCCAGCAGTCGGTGGAGGGAACGCGCAGCCCCCCCTTGGTCCCCATAAAGATGGTGTCTCCGGGAGTGTCAAGGTGCATATACCAGGCGATGCGGAAGTCGAGGATAACCCCTCCCTCGAGACGCACATACGCGGAGGCGAAGTCGTCAACGCTGAACTTCTTGGCGCACTCGGGCTTGCCCACAAGAGAGTAGGCCTCGGGCGTGGTGCCGAAGTAATCCGTGGCGGTGCCGGACACGGTGAGCGGCTTCGGGTTGCCCAGCGCGTTCATCACAAGGTCGATGGAGTAGCAGCCGATGTCGCCCAACGCGCCAACGCCTGCCTTGTCGTTCTCGATGAAGGTTTCGGACCAGCCGACTGGGATCCCGTGCCGTCTGCCGCCGCCCGTCTGCACATAGTAGACGCGGCCCAACTCCCCGGACTGCACTATCTTCTTGATCATCTGCATATTGGCGTCGAAGCGCGGCTGAAAGCCGACGGAGACTATCTTCCCGCTCTTCTTCTCGGCCCGGCGGATCTCGATAGCCTCGTCGAGGGTGACCGTCATCGGCTTTTCAAGAAGGACGTTAAGCCCATGCTCCAGCGCGTAGACGGTGCATTCCTTATGGGTGCGGTTGTAGGTGCAGACGCTCACCGCGTCCATCGGGACGGTGTCGATCATCTCCTTGTAGTCGATGAAAGACTTGGCTTCCACCCCGTTCTTGCGGAAGAACGCCTCCGCCTTGCCCGGCACTAAGTCGGCGCCCGCCACGACTTCCACATCGGGCTGCTTCTTGTAGCTCTCGATGTGACTGCCGGCGATACCACCCGTCCCGATAATGCCGACGCGCAGTTTGCGCCCGGCAGAGACGGTCGTGTCCTCCGCCATAACGTTGGTGGAGAAGTCGTTGAGATCGATGTTCGCCATTTTACATTACCTCCAATATATCTCGGGAGCGGATTTACCCCGCGCCCTAAATTACGAACTGCCGCATATAGCGGGTGCTGAGCTCCACGGACTGTAAGATCCTCTCGCGGCTGCCCTCGAACGCCTTGTCCTCCACTTCGACGCAGGCCGCACCCTCGTAGCCTATATCCGTCAGCGCGGAGACGAACGCGCCCCAGTCCACATCGCCGAGTCCCGGAAGCTTGGGGCTCATATACTGAAGCGGGTACGCCATCACGCCCACATCCGCGAGGCGCTCGGGGTAGAGCTTGATGTCCTTAAAATGCACGTGGAATATCCTGTCGCGGAACTCGTATATCGGGCGGATGTAGTCCATCTGCTGCCAGACAAAATGGCTGGGGTCATAGTTGATGCCGAGATTGTCATAGGGCAGCGCGCTGAAAATCTCACGCCAAAGCGAGGGCGAGGTGAAGAGGTTCTGCCCGCCGGGCCACTGATCCGCGCCGAAGAGCATGGGGCAGTTCTCAATGGCGATTTTGACCCCGAGGCTCCCGGCGTACTCGAGTATGGGGGGCCAGACCTCGCGGACGATTTCGAGATTTTCCTCCACGGTCTTGCCCTGGTCGCGCCCGATGAAGGTCGTCACTAAGTTGACGCCCAGAGCCGAGCTCATCCTGATGACCTTTTTGAGGTGATCGATGACCGCCGCGCGCTTCTCCGGGTCGGGGTCCAGCGTGTTGGGATAAAACGCTAAGGCGGAAATGGACACACCCGTCTTGCCGCAATAATCGCGGATATGCGAGAGGTATTCGGGCGAGGTGTCGCCGACATCTATATGGCTGACCCCCGCGTACCGCCGCTCCGCCTTGCCCCGCGGCCAGCAGGCTACCTCCGCGCAGACGCACCCCGCCGACGCCGCGTGGTCGAGCGTCTCCTCCAAGGTGAACCCGTCATAAATCGCCGTGACAATGCCAAGTTTCATACTCTATCCCCTTTCGTTGGCGGAATATCCCGCCGATATAACCTGTGAAACGCCGCACGACGAACTGCGTTTGGGCGGCGCCGCCGGGTGACCGCCCGACGACTTCGCGCGTCTATCCGCCCGACGCGGCGCGGCGGATCTCGTCCATCACTCTGCAGACTGTGCCGGACGCGTCTGCCGCTTCTTCATACGCCTTACGAGAAGCCGGGTTTTCCACGTAGTCCGCAAAGGCGACCGCCTCCCCCGCCATAATGTCGGTCTTTGCGGGCGAGCCGAAGAGCGCCTCGCAGTCGTTTGCCGTGTAGTACTTTATCCCCGTAAACTGGGAAATGCTGTCAATCGTGACGGCACCGCGCTCGCAGACTATCTCGCTCGGCGCGGCGGACTGCCCCGTTTTGGCGTAGGTCAGCGCCACGGTGAAGCCGGGGTAACGGAGCAACGCACCTCCCGCGCCGTCGGCGCCCGTGGAAAGGGGGTCGGAGCAAGCCGTAATCCCCTCCGGCTCGCCGAAGAGATCCACCGCCGCGTGAACGGTGTACATACCGAGGTCGTTCAGAGCGCCGCCTCCCATAGCGGGGTTAAACACGTTCGGCAACCCCCCGGCTAAGAGTTCGTCCAGCCGGTGGGAGCGCTGGCAGAAGTTCAGTCTCGCGGCGACGGGTTTGCCCGCGTCTCTAAGCGCGGCTTTTAGCGGCACCCGTCCGGGCGAGTAACGGGACATAATCGCCTCCGCGAACGTCAGCCCTTTCCTCGCCGCGAGGTCGCGGGTACCGGCGTAATCGGAATAGCTGAGAGCGATCGGCTTCTCGCAGAACACATGGAGACCCGCACGGAGTGCCTCACGGGACTGCCCGGTATGGCAGGAGTTGGGGCTCGCTATATACACCGCGTCCGCGAGGCCCGAATGAAGCATCTCCCGGTAATCCGTGAAGACCGCGGGAGAGCCGCAAATCCCGGAAAGGGAGAACCCCCGCTCGAGGCTCCTCGAGTAAGCGGCGGTGTGGCTGTAGCGGCCGGTAGAGCTCGCGGCAGTTAGGAAGTCCCGGACAATGCCGCTCGAGCCGACCGTCGCGAGGCGGATCATAACTCTACACGCAGAGCTTGCCCGCGCTCGTCGGAGAGAAACGCCGCGTCAATGACCGACAGCACCCTGCTTACCTGCTCCGGGATAACAATCGGCGCCTCGCCGCCGTCCATCGCGGCGCAGAAGTTGCGGTAGAAATCGTGAACGTCGCTTTCCGGGCGGTCGATCTCGTAGAGATGAAGGGTGGTCTCGTCGCGGGGGGCCATAGTCTTGGTGATCCCCGCCGCCGTCTGCACGGGGAGAACGCCCTTCTCGTTCCAGGCGGTCATCCGGGCGAGCCGCGCCTTTTCCCGCCAATCGGGAAGCAGCAGCGTCCCGGAGGAGAACTGGCCATAGAAACGGGGCAGCGGGAGGAAATTGTATGTCCCGACCTCCACGAGGGCGCTCTTACCGCTCTCGAAATCCAACTCAAGCCGAAATCCGTCGTCAACCTCGCTCGAGGTGATGTGGGAGCAGACGCAGTACACACGGCGAATTTTTTCGGGGAACAGGCAGAGCACCTGGTCGATCAAGTGCACTCCCCAATCGAGGAGCATCCCGCCGCCGCGAGCCTTCTCGCGCCGCCAGTCGCTGGGTATCCCGCGCGAGCCGTGTATACGGGACTCAAGACGAATGGGCTCTCCCAACTCCCCGCTCGCGAACACCTTCTTAACAGCTAAGAAATCCACGTCCCAGCGGCGGTTCTGGTGGACGGTCAACAGCTTCCCGGACTTCTTCGCGGCCTCGCTCATCGCGGAGAACCCGGCGGCGGACATCTCGGCGGGCTTTTCACAGATGACGTGCTTTCCCGCCGCAAGGGCAGCGCGGGTAAGCTCGCTGTGGCTGTCGTTCGGCGTCGCAATCACCACCGCGTCAACCGTGGAATCCCCGAAAATCTCCTCCGCGCCGCCGTAAACGCGCAGTCCCTTGGCCTCGGCGGCGGCGTTCCTCGCGGGGGAAATGTCGTACACCCCGGCGCACTCCGCCACATCGCTGTTCGCCATTTGCTCGCAGTGCCACGCGCCCTGCCCGCCGTACCCTATTACGGCAAATCTCTTCTTCATACCAACCTCGCCCCGCTAAAGCTGTTCTAACGGCTTCTTCACCTGTGGGCAGACGAGCTCCGGGACTCGGTAAACGGGAGCCGCCCAGTGAATGGCGTTCTTTAGCAGGCGGATTACATCGGGGTTATAAAACGTGGGGAACGACTCGTGCCCCGGCTGGAAGTAGAAGATCCGCCCGTTCCCGCGCCGGTAGCAGCACCCCGCGCGGAACACCTCTCCGCCCTCGAAGTTGCCGATAAGGACCAGCTCCTCCGGCTCCGGGACGTCGAAAGGCTCGCCGTAAGTCTCCTCATGCGAAAGATGAATAAACCGCGGGATCCCCGCCACGATCGGGTGAGAGGGATTGCAGACCCACACAAGCTCGCGGTCGCCGTCCTCGCGCCAGGTGAGGTTGCAGGACGTGCCCATCAGCAGGCGGAAAGGCTTGGAGTGGTGCCCGGAGTGGAGGAACACCGCGCCCATTCCGCAGCGAACAGCGTTGGCGACCCGCTCCGCGACCTCGTCCGGCACCTTGCCGTGCGCCATATGCCCCCACCAGAGCAGGACGTCGGTGGACGACAGCACCTCCGGGGTGAGCCCGCACTCAGGGTCGTCGAGGGTCACGGTGCGGACGGCTATATCGCCGCCCTCCAGGCCCGCTTTCAGCGCCATATGGATGCCGTCGGGGTAAATGGCGCGGACGTTCTCATCCTCGCGCTCGTGGAGAAACTCGTTGAAGATCGTTACGTTTATCAAGACTATCGCCTCTAATGTAAAATCAGGGTTTCGCGCAGCCGCTTTTACGCGAATGTGACGTTCCGGCGAAGGGCGACCTCGTTGAGAGTCTTGTCTGTAGACCGAGACGCGTCCCAGAGGATCTCGGAGTAGAGCGCCACGGGGAACGGGATTTCCCGCTCGAACAGACCATCCTCCACAAGCGCCATAATGTAGAGGTCGCCGCCGCTCGCCCGGCGCATGACGCGCACCGCCTCCGCGGCGTAGGGCGCGCCGGTGATCCAATAGCTTTGGAAGTACCTCCAGGCGCGTCGCAGCCCCCTCAGCCGCTCCTCCTGCATCGCGGCGGACGCCCCGCCGATATTGACGGAGCCGGGTATATGGGTGAACGCGCTCCAATCGAGCTTGGTAAAGCCCTTCGTCACCGCCCCGAACTTCTCACCCGGTCCGCGAAGGGCGGAAATCCTCTCGGTAAAAGCCATCGTCTCGTCAAAATCGTCAAGGCGGCTCGGGGTATAAGAGAACGGGAACGAGCCGCAGTCCTCCCAGACAATGCGCACGCGCGGATCCACGCCCGCAATCGCGCCAAGCTGATCCCTTACGGAGGTCGCGTGGAGCCCGAACTGCAGCCGCGCGTCGGGGTGGCGGGAAAATATCAGCCCGGCGGTCCTGTTGACCAGCGCGGTAACGGATTCCGCAATGCTGTATCCTCCGATGCTCGACTGAGGGAGCTCGGTGAAGGACTGGAAGTAGACCCCGTCCGCGCCGGAACCCGCGTAATCCCGCTCGTAACTTTCCGCTAAAGGGGCGGCGTTATCGAGAACATTCTCGAGCGAGAAACGCGCGCAGTCGGTGTCCCAGCACCAGGAGGTCCCCCAGAGCAGACGAATGCCGCAGCTGTGGGCGTAGTCCGCGATCTCGCGGGCGTTGAGGGGAAGCGCGTCGTTCCAAATGACGGCACAGTTGAGCTTGAGGCGCGTCATATTGTCGAAAAACGCGCGGTAGTCGTATATCACGTGGCCCCAGCTCCAAAGACCCCTGTACTGAACGGCAGGCGAGGAGCGCAAGTCAAAATCCGGGAACGGCAGGCTGAAGGGGTTGCGCACAAAGAGGTTGTCGTCGTGGGGGAACTCCAACGGGGTGAGGTACTTATTGTAGAAGTCCACACAGCCGTACAGAACGCCGGCGTCTCCCCCGCCCTCGATGTAGACGGTGCCGTTTTTCACGTAAATGCGGTAGCTCTGGCTGTCGGTGACGGGCTCGCCGGGGAGAGCGGAGAGCGCGGGGTTGTTCTCTCCGGTGCCGATGTACATCAAAAGCGCGCCTTCCGGCGGCTCCTTACCGTAAGGAACACATACGGGGTAGGCGCGGGTGTACTCTAAAACCGCGGAGCTCAGCGCCTCGACCGCCTTTTTCCGCACACCACTCAGCGCCTCGCCGTAAACAACCGCGACGGGCGGGAATTCCGCCATATGCTCCTCCTACATTAAGCTGTAAGCTTGCGGAGAAAATCGAGGGCGAGCCCGATATCTCCGGCGGGGTCATCCCCAACCTCGCGCTCGACGGTGAGGAACCCATGGTAGCCTATCTCCTCTAACGCGGCAAGATACGCGGGGAAGTCGACGCTCCCGGTGCCGAGCGGTACCTCGCGGAAATAGTCGTCCGGGTTGATGCCGTAGTCGTCGCCCGCGAACGAGCCGTAGATCTTCACGGGGTCGGTGCGCCGTAGCATAACGCCGTCCTTGGCGTGGGTGTGAACTATGTAATCCTTCAGGGTGCGGACTGCGACGACGGGATCGTCCCCCGCGACCATAACGAGGTTCGCGGGGTCGAGGTTCACCGCGACGCCCTTTGTGGTAAGGCTGTCGAGGAACTTCCGCAGCCGCACGGCCGGCTCGGGGCCCGTCTCAATGGCGAAGTAAGCCCCCACCGAGTGCGCGTATGACGCCAGCTCATCACACGCGGACAACATCACGGAATAGGTCTTGCTGTTCTCGTCCTCCGGGACAACGCCTATATGCGTGGTGACTATATTAGTGCCGAGATCCAGCGCCAGGTCAACGATCCTCTTGGAGCGCTCCACCTTGGCGGGGTTCGCCTCGGGGTCGGCGAAGCCATGACCGCCCAAATCCCCGCAAAGAGCCGAGACTTTAAGCCCCAGCCCCTCGATTACCCGCCGCTTCTCCGCGCGGTCCGCGGCGGAGAGGGCCTCCGGCGCCATCTCGCCCGACACGGCGTAAAGCTGGACCCCGTCCGCTCCGAGGGCGGCGCACTTCTCAAGCGACTCACGAAAAGGCAGCCGCAGACTGTCCGCGATTACGCCCAGCGAAAACTTGCCCAAAGCCGCTCCCCCTATCTCTGCAAGGAATCGAGCCTGATCCAGCTGCGCGGGGACTTCATGGCCTTAAGCCCCGCCTCACGCACCGCCATAATCTCGATGGTCTCGGCGTGGGGGACTTTCTCCTCGCCGGTGAAGAAGAAATCCACCAACTGGTCGATAAACGCGGAGAAGTAGTCGGACTTGATCTCGAGCAGCCTGTTCTCGCGCGGGGCGTCCATCGCGACGTTGGTGATGAAGGGGGACCCGTTGCGGAAGAGAGACGCGGTGGCGACCCGCCCGTCCTCAAACTCCACGAGGATATTGAGCAGATCCGACTCGCTCCCGGCGGTCATCACGCGGATCGGGTGCCCGTTCATCAGCATCATAAGAGGCTCCAACTGATGTATGGCGTAGTTGTCGTAGCCATTGGGCCCCCATAAGCTCACAGAGCGCACGTCGTCGGGGTTAATGACAGAGTACTCCTCGGCGTAGCGCAGTGCCGACGCGGACCAGCAGGGAGTGCCGTACTCCTCCGCCACGGTAAATATGCGGCGGGCGGAGGCGGCGTCCGGGGCGAAAGTCTTGTCGACATATACCCGCTTGCCGGAGCGTAGAGGCAGGGCGCAGAGATCCTCGTGCATCTCGCAATTATCCGGGGAGAGGACCACGAGCGCGTCGCTCTTCTCTATAACCTCCTCTATGGTGCGGCATTGCTTGACGCCGTATTTCTCGCACCAGTCGTCGGTGGTGACGTTAGTGAGAGGGCTGGGAATTTTCCCCCAAGCGTAGTCAACGGTGATCTCTCCGCCGGAGTGCTCCTTGATCCACGCGGGGTAATTGTTCGCGTGCCACTCGTCCAGATAGTAATCGATAAATCCGATTTTCATAATCCCGGCGCTCCTTACTGTAGCACGATTTCGCGGTGGGAATCAGCCGAATCGTAAATGGCCTGCATCATTTTGGCCGTTTTAATGACCGTGTCAATGTGAGAGGGAAGCTTCTTGCCGGTCTTCACGCAATCCACAAAGGCGTCGATCTCGTGCTGACCGCGGTCGCCGATGTTGAAGTCAGGCTTGTAGGAGATGAGGGCGCCGTTCTTCGTGGTATACACGGTAAAGTCCTCGCCGTAAATCATACGGATGCCGCCCTTGTCGCCTATGAAGTCGATGTACATCTCCCGCTCGCCGATGTTCTGCGCCCAGGCGCCGTTCAGCGTGATAACCGGCCCCGACGTGCGGATAAGCCCCGTCACGGAGTCGTCAACGTCGTATGTGCCGTCGAGCTTGGGCGGACCGGCCCACATATCCTTGTAAACGTAGCCGCCTATATCCTTGCCCAACTTGCAGAACGTCTCGCCCGTCACCGTAAGGGGAGTCGGATCCCCGCAGCAGTACATCACTATATCGAGGAAATGCACGCCCCAGTCGATCAGCGCGCCGCCTCCCGCGACCGCCTTGGTGGTAAAATCTCCCCCGATCCCGGGGATGGAGCGGTGGGAGCGGAAGCTTATATACACGTGGTAGACCTCGCCCAGTTCTCCCGAGTCGATGTACTCCTTAACCTTGTTCACCGTGTCGTCGAAGCGCATGCACACGCCGATGTTGAGGATTTTGCCCGTCTCGTGCTGGACTTTCTGCATCTCCAAAGCTTCGGAGTAGACCCGCGCCGCCGGCTTCTCGCAAAGAACGTGCTTGCCCGCCCGGAGAAAGTCCATCGAGATGGGGGCGTGCATATTGTTGGGGGTGCAGACGGACACCGCCTCCACCTCGGGGTCGTCCAAAATATCGTGATAGTCCGCCACGGCGGTGCCGCAGCCGTACTTCTCCACGGCCGCCTTCGCCCGCTCGGGCCGAATATCGCAGAAATACTTGATTTCCGCGTCGGGGTTGTTCATATAGCAGGGGATATGCAGGGCGTTCGCGATATTCCCACAGCCGATAACCGCAATCTTCATAACTGACTCCTCCTACCTGTTGATACCATTATTATAATAACCCGGGGCGCAAAATGCAAGGGGGAAAAGGGGCAAAAACGCGATTTTTTCAAAAATTTAGGGGGGAGTGGTCCCCCCTCGGCAATAAAAGGCGCCTCTCGTGGGGCAAGGAAAAGCCGCCGCGGGGTTTTGCCCCACGGCGGCTCGGTGCCGGATTAAGTTGCCGCTTTACTGGCGGCTCGCTCGGGTTATTTCGCCAGCCCGAACAGCTTGCGGAAGAAGGTAAATATCTTGCGGAAGAAAGCCGGCAGACCCGTCTCACTGGCCTTCAACGGCGCTTTGGCGGGCGCCTCACCCTCCTCGTCCGCCGCGGCGGCAGGCGCGTCATCGACAATTATATCCCTGATATCGATGTCAAATGTCACAGCCGTGTCCACGTGGTCGGCCCAGTAGATAAAGCCGTTGTCCTTGATGTTCACGCTGTAATCGAAGGTGAAGAGCGCCATACTGCCGGATTTAATCTCATCATAGTGGGCGATCAGATCGGCGAGCGGGAAAGTAACCTTTGTCGGCTTGTTGGCGCTGACAACGTCATTGACGGTGGCTGTCCACTGTGCGCCGGCTTTACCGTTTAACCCCCAACCGGGCCCGCCTTGCATACCCGTATCCGTCAGAGTGACGGCTATGCTCGTAGCGCCCGCATCGGCTAACTTTTGCAGCGCCTCTTTTGATACCAAGAGCGGCGCGTAGAATTTAATGGACTTCGGCTTCGTGCGCAGCGGGCAATGCAGCAGGAAGTGGCGATCGTTTCTACTGATATCCCCGCCAAATTGGGAAGACCCTTCGGATTTGCCGGATCCGCCCGTTCCGAGGTCGAATGTACCCTTAACGCCCGTGATTGAGTCGAGATCGTGCAGGAAATACCTGACCGAAACCTTGTTTGACCCGCTATAGGCGGGAAGGGTGCCGTCCGCGTCGACCTTCCAGTAGACAGTGTAGTTGCCGGGGAGGACGAACTTCGGGAGGGTGTCCTGCCAGTCGGCGTTGTTGAGGCTGTAGTGCACCTTACGGTGCTCGGTGTTCTTCGCCGCGATGGAGTACTCCGCGCCGACATCGGTGTTGGGCCCGGCGGAACCGTTTACAACCTTGGTGTCGCTGAACTCCGGCTGCGGCGGGACGATCTCGAAGGGGGACATAACGTCCAAATGCCACTGCGCGCTGTCGTTCTGGGCAGTCGTGACATACTGGGCGCTCAGTATTCCCGTCCCGGAAGCGGCGTCGAATTTGGCGATAAGATCGTCGAGCGGAACACTGATCCGTATCACGTCGGTAACCGTATTCTCCCCGGAAACCTTGGTGCCGATATCGCGCTTGGTATCGGACCAGGGGAAAGAATACTTGATCGTGCCGCCGTACCAAGATCCGCCCGTAATGCGTATCCTCACGCTGAAATCAACGCTCGAGTAGCCCTTCTCCTTGAGAGCTTGCAGCGCGGCTAAGTCGTAACCGAGGGCGTTGGGCTTAAGAGTGATAACTCCGGTGTCGGGTTCCACCTGTACAGTGACGTAGGAATCTCCCCAACCGTTCGCGAAGGATGTAGCCTTGCCGCTCGTCGACGTAACCGTCAGGTTGCTCCCGTCCTTCTGAGGAGTGAAGAGGTAGCGGTGAACGGTGCCGCAGGTCTTGCAGGAGAAGTTGTCCGCCATATCGTGCGGGGCGACGTCGGTATGCGCGCCGCAAACCTTGCAGACATGGTAGTGGTTTTCCTCGTCCTGGTGCCAGGCGGTGTCGGGGTCATGGTCAACGACGACCTCGAACGGCTTCACAATGTCAACCGTCCACCGATCCCAGGCGGAATTATCATAAGAGAACGTCAGGAGGCCGTCGGTCTGCGCCTTATCGTAATTCGCTACCAGCTCCGAGAGCGGGAGGCGAATCTTGATTTGTTCCCCGCCGTTTGTAACATTAGCTGTCCAAGACCCGCTGCCCCACGGGCTCGCGATGGTAAGTTTGCCGCCCCAGCCTTTTCCGCCGCAAACTCTGGACTTAAGCGTCACGGTAACCTCGGTAGCTCCGGCGTCGAGCAGCTTTTGCAGCTGGTCGGCGGTTAAGCCCAAAGGCTTGCCCTTTAGCGCTACGGCACCGGCCACGGCGCCGGGTTCAAAGAGGGCGCTGTACGGCGTGTTGCCGGAAGTCCCGTCATAGGTGAAATTAGTATACGTCTTGTTGAATTCGATATTTCCGCCGTCCCAAGCGGGGTTGAGCAGATAATAATGGATGTCGCCGCAGGTCTCGCACTTGAAGATGTTGCCGTCGACAAACTTATGGTTTTCGGGCGTACCCGTGACCTTGCCGCAGATGGAGCACTTATGGTAATGCCGGTCGAGATCCTGCGTCCAAGCCGAGTCGTCGTGATCTACCGTAATCTCGAACGGGCTTACGATATCGAACGCCCACCAGTTGTCGGTCGCGCGACTATAAAACACAGAGAACAAGCCGTCGGACAGAGCCTCGTCGTAGTGATCGTAAAACTCCTGAAGCGAGAGCCTCACCTTAAATACGGGCGTGTTGTTATAATCGGGCGAACTGGGCTCGGCGACAGTCTGGGTGATAACGGCGTTTGTGCCCCACGGCGAGCTCACCACGAACCTCCCGGGGTACCACATACCGTACTTGCCCTCGTCCGCCGGGATAATACGCCCACGCACGGAAAACACTATCTCGGAGAAACCCATATCAAGCAGCTTCTTGATGTTGGCGGCGTCTCTGTCGAACGCGGCCGCCTTGAACGTAACCGTGCCCGCTCCCTTCGGGTACTGCCCTGTGTGCTCCGCGTTCTCGCTGGGCGGGTACGCCGTGGTGTAAAGGGTATCCTCCCAAATGCCCCTGTCGATCAAGGGCACACCGAACTCGGAGGAGTCCGTCATGTTGCTTCCGTCTTTCTTCGGCGTGAACAGATACCTGTGCACCCTGCCGCATGTCTCACAGGTGAGCGGATCGTCGCCGAACGTGTGAGCCTCGCGGCTGCCCTCCTGCTCCGCGCCGCAGACGGTGCAGGCGTGGAAGTGGCCGTCGTCGTCCTGCGCCCAGTGCCCGGTATCAAAGTTGTGGTCTATGGTGACCTCGAAGGGCGTCAGAATGTCGAACGCCCACCAGGTGTCGACCTGAGCCCCAAAGCTCGCTAACAGCAACCCGTTGTCTCGCGCCTTGTCATAGTTGGCGACGAGCTCCGCGAGGGACATCCGAAGAAGCAGATTACCGGTCCGGTTATCGTCGTCCGTCCCGGACTTCCCGTCAAGGTTCGAAGCCTGAGCTACAGACGCGCTACCCCACGGGGTCTTAAAAGTGAATGTACCGCCGTGCCAGGGGTGACCCGGCTGTCCATCCGGCTGCGGCACAATGCGCCCGCGCACCGTGACGGTGACCTCCGTGAACCCTTTAGCGAGAAACTCCTTTAACTGCTCCAGACTGTAGTTGAGCGCGTTAGCCTTAAGGGTAATATCTCCCGAGCCGGGCGCCCAACAAGCCCCGAACAGGGTATCTCCCCAGACATTGTGGTAAGAAGCGGACTTGCCGGTCGCGGAAGAAACGGACAGGTTGCCGGCGTCCTTCTGCGGGGTGAAGAGATAGCGGTGTACCCTGCCGCAGACCTCGCAGTTTAGCGGGTCGTCCTCGGAGAAAACGTGATCCTGCGGAGCGTCTAAGATCTCGCCGCAGACGATGCACTCGCGGTGATGCTGCTCCTCGTCCTGGAGCCAGCCGCTGTCCTCGTGGTCCACGGTGACGTCAACCCCGGAGAGGATATCGAACGCCCACCAGTCGTCGACGCACTGGTTGAAATACACGGTAAAGAGCCCGCCGGAAAGCGCTTCCTCATAATGCTCGGCGAACTCCGCCAGGGAGAATTTCACGGTGAAAACGGGGGTATTGTTCTGGTTTGGGTCGCCGGACACATTGTTGGTCTGGGCGCTCCAGCTTCCCTTGCCCCACGGGAAGGTCACTGTGTATGTGCCGGGGTACCACTTGCCGTACTTATCCGTGTCCGGCGGAATGATGCGCCCGCGCACGGTGAATATGACTTCCTTAAAGCCCTGCCCGATCAACTCCCGGACTTCCTCCAAGGTCATATCGAACGCGCTCGCTTTGAAAGTCACCTTGCCCGTGCCGTTCGGGTACTGCCCCGTGTGCTCCGCGTTCTCGCTGGGCGGGTAGGCCGTGGTGTAAAGGGTATCCTTCCACTGCTCCCTCTCGATAGAGGGGACATCGTTCGCGGGGGTGTCGGTCAAGTGGCCGGCGACGCTGTCGGGCTCAAGGATGTAGCGGTGCACCCTGCCGCAGACCTCGCAGTCGAGCGGGGTGCCGGGGCCGAACTTGTGCGCCTCGCGGGTGCCCTCCTGCTCCTCGCCGCAAATTGAGCAGGCGTGGAAGTGGGCGTCCTTATCCTGGGCCCAATCGTCGGTAAACTCGTGGTCGACGGTCGCCTGAAGAGGGGTGAGGATGTCCATCGCCCACTCGTCGGGAATGTGATTTTGCACATAGACCACGAATAGGGGCAGTTCGCCGTTCTTGATCTTATCGGCGTTCTCCAACAGCTTCGCTAGAGAGAACCGAACGGTAACAGGGCCCGTCGAGTTGGGGAGAGCGTTTTTCGGGGCGCTGTAGCCGCCCGGAGACCAGGGCGCGGTAATTGAAAAATTGCCGAGATCGTACCACGCGCCGCCTATGACGCGCAGCTGAATCTGAAACTCGACCTCGGTGTACCCCATCTCCTCCAGCTTCTGGAGCTTTACAAAGTCCATATCCGGGCTGAATATGGAAGCCGTACCGTACTCCTGCGGAAAACTCGCGCTAAATAGGGCGTTCGAGTTCAGGTCCTTGGACCCGTACTCCTTGTTGCCGCCGGACTTCACATCGAAATTGCTTTCCTTGCTGTCCGGGGTGAAAAGTTCCACGGTGATGTTGCCGCAAACCGAGCAGTGCGTGAGGTCGGTGCGGGTATGAGCCGCGACATCCTTCGTCGCGCCGCAAATCCGGCAGAGGTGATAGTGATTTTCCTCGTCGCGCTTCCAATCGGGAGCCCAGTCGTGGTCGGTCACAATCTCCACGGCAGTGAAAGCGATGGTGTAGACGTCGTCCTTCCACTGGTTAAACTGGAAGTAGAACAAGCCCTCGCTGAGCGCGCGGTCGTAGTTGGCGATCAAATCCGCCAATGAGAACCGCGCGGTGAAGGGGAAGGTGACATTGTCATCCGGGGTTTTCTTGAGATCGTCCGCGTTGGTAACAGCGGACCACGTGTTGTCGGTCCAATCCGCGCCCACGGTGAGCGAGCCGCCGAACCATTTGCCGCCCGTTATCTCGAGCGACGCCTGAAGGCGGATTTCCGTGCGTCCCTGCCGGAGCAGCGCTTCAAGCTCGGCCTTGCTCTTGAGCAGCCCGTCGGGAATTATGGCAATCTTACCCGCGCCGGCGGGAACGGTCAACTTGGGCGCGTAGCCCATGCGGTCCTTCTCCCAGCCCACGGCGATCTTCTGGTCATATTGGTTACGGACGGTGAAATTCGCCCCGTCGAGCCGGGGGACAAACAGGTAGTCGCCGTTTCCGGTAGTGGTAAGAGTGGCGAAGTCGTCGCTGGTGACGACGTGGCGACCCTCCTCGCCGCCGTCCTCGGTGACCTGCACTTTAGCCCCGCAGAACTCGCAGATGTGAGTCCGGGTGACGGTCTTGCGGGCGACGGGAGTGGTCTCTTCTTTCCACTTGTGCGCCGCGAGGTCGAACACCCGCCCGCAGTTCTTGCAGATGTGCCAATGGTCGTCGGCGTCGTGGAGGTACTCGCCGTCCGCCTCGTGGGGAAGCAGGGGGAGGTACTCCTGGCGGGTCAGGCCGCAGATGCCGCAGGTGTACTTGATTATGCCCTGCGACGTGCAGGTGGACTCCGCCATCACGACACCGTTGTCCCAATAGTGGAACTCCTCATCGCTCCCGGCGGGCTTTTTCCACGGTGCGAGCACGATCAGCACCACCGCCGCCGCGATGAGGATTACCCCCGCCGCGCCGCCGATCACCGGCCACTTATACCGGCGAATCCACGGAATCTTCTCCAAACCGCTTTGCTTTTTCTCACTCATAGATTCCAATCCTCCTTCAAAGCGGGAATGTTCTTGCCCTCGCTGACTTTGCCGACACCCAATGCTACAAGATCCTCGTATACCCCGCGCCGGGCAGCGGTATCCGTATCGTAGAGAGAGGCTAACAGGTACCGAACCGCGACCCGCTCCAACTCCACGCGCCGCCCCAGCACCGCCCGCCGCCCGTCACCGAGGGCGGAAGCCTCAACAGCGCCCAGTGCGTCAACCAGATAACCGTCCCATCGGCGTAAGTCCTCCTCGCGCCACACATCTGGGCGCACTATCTTAAAGTAGATGTACCACTCGATCCCGATGCCTACTTCCTCGTGCCAGCGGGCGTTGTTGGCCAACACCTCGTCGAAATACCGACGGACATACGGGGCGGCGACCCCGTAATAGTTGGCGAAAAACGCGTCAGTAAGCTCCCCCTGATCCGCGTCGACGTCCCACTGCAGCTTGGAGGAAAGGTAGGTCTTTAGGGCGTTGAACGCCGTGGGGTTGGTCTGGGAATACTGCCCCTGATCGTAGAGGCACCACACGCCGAGGTCCCGCAGAAAGCGGTAATTCTCCGCCGTGGTCGGGAACCAGTCGTAGGGGACGAGGTACTCCGAAAAGTTGGTCTGGTAAATCCACACGTCTAACTTCTTGCACAGGACCCGCCACTTGCGAAGAGAGTTCGCGAACACGCCGTTGTCCGGGTGGGTAATGGGCTTGGAGTAGTCCATACTGATCGGCGCGCATATGACCGCGACGTTATCCCGCAGCACCATTTCCGGCGCGGTGGGGACATACTCGCCGTTTTGCAGCTTAACGGGAGCCGGCAGCGAGCGGTAATAGGCGAAGCACACGATGTCAAGCTCGCCGGGCATACCCTCCGCCCGTCGCCAATCCTCTATGTCCTTCGCGAGACGGTTGATAAAGAGGATCATCGGCGCCGCTTCCGCGCCGTACTTTTTGGCGGCGGCGCGGCACTTGGGGCATTCGCACCAGGTGACGGAATCCTCCTCGGTGACGGAAAGATTGGGCTTGTCGGGGTTCTCTAAGACAACTTTCTTCGCCGCCTCCAAGAATACCCCGTACGCCTCTCCTCCCTCGGCCAGGGTGGAATAGCAGACCTGCCGCTCCTCGCCCGCTCTCCCCTTCTCGCCGAACCAGTCGGGGTGCTCAGAGCCGTAAACGTCGTAGGGCAGGTAATTAAGCGTGGTGTGGAACCACCTGCCCTGCGGGCCCGCCCAGATGCTGTCCTGAAAGCGGAGCAGGTCGCGGGTGCGTTTTCGCTCGGGTTGGCTGCAAAGGTAGCACCTGTAAGGAAAGGACGGCTCGTCCGTGACGCTGAAGTCGGGGAGGGTGTCGTACTCGCGGGGGGTGAAAGCGATTTCATCGGCGGCGAAAGGCTCGAACCCGTACAGCCTGTGGAGCAGCTCCTCCGCGCCGCAGTATAAGCCCCTCTCACTGCCGGATATAACCTCGGCGGTGTCGCCCCCGCACTTAAGTGTAAAGCCGAACCGCGACGAGGCGTCCTCAAGCGTCAGCCGCGCGGTGAAATTCCCGTCAGCGTCCCCGGCCGGCTCATATGTGCCGCCGCACCCGCGCGGGAGCCACTCGGAGAGCAGCCCTTCCGCGTCCGGGTGGCCCGACGACTCGACAAACCAACTTTTCATAAGCGATCTATCTTAGGAAGATGTCGCCGAAATAGATGTAGAACTCCACTTCCTGCCCGCCAACGTTGCCGGGGATAACGGCGTACCAGTTGTGCGGGAAGGTGATCATGGGGGTGCCCTCAACGGTGAACCTGTCGTAATTCTCGATGAACGCCGCGAGCGGGAACTCGACCTCAGTCCACGCGCCGGTGGGAATCTCCTTGGAGACGTAATCGCAGCAGGTAATCTGGAAATTGTTGGCGTACTCGCTGTTGGAGTAAACCGGGATCACGATTTTGCTGTACCCGCGCTGACGGTAGTTTTGCAACTGCTGCTTGGTGAGCTCCATCGGGAAGGAAAGACCGGGGTCGTAGTAATACGCCCAGACCCTGAAGCCGGTGCCGTTCTCCCCGCCGAGGGAGTTGTTCGTAGTGGCGGTCGGGCGGTGAGAGAACCACATAGATACGTTGGTCTTGCCGCCGGAGCGCGGAAGGTCGCCGGTGTAGTAGCTGGTGTTGTCCTTGGTGAAGGTGTGGAGGATATGGCGGCTCACGGTCACGGTGACCTCGGCGGACATGCTGTACTTATCAGTCTCATAGGTGAGCGTAAGAGTGGTCTCGCCCTCGCCCACGCCCGTCACGGTATTGCCCGCGACCTTGGCGATGGAGGGGTCCGCCGAAGTGATGGTCGCGCTCTCTCCCGAGGCCTTGCCGTCGAGGTAAATCTTGTAATTGAG
>CAYOSS010000001.1:0-26598 GCA_964406705.1 uncultured Eubacteriales bacterium | reverse complement strand
TCCCCGGCGTACATCCCGAGTGACAGCTTGGTGGGCGCGTCGATGTAGGACAGCCCGGAGACCAAAATATCCATCGTGTCGCGAAGCTCATTGCCCTCGTAGGTCGCGGTGGCGGTGATTGTAGCCTTGCCCTCGCCCACCACGGTGAGCTTGCCGTCCGCGTCGAACTTTACCACGTTCTCATCGGAGGACGACCACTTGACCTCGGCGCTCGCGGTCTTTCCGCCGAGCATAACCTCGGCTTCCATATCGTAGGTGCCGCCGAGGAAAAGCGTGTCAACCTTGCCGAGGATAGTGAGGGTCGGAAAGTAGCTGTTCTCCACCATAACTTTGCAGGTGGCTCTCTTGTCGCCGAGCACCGCGGTAACGTCGGCGGAGCCCTCCATAAGCCCGGTGATCATCCCGCTCTCCACCGAGACGACATCCGCGTCGGAGGTTATCCAGGTGATATCCCCGTCCCCCGCCTCAAGCTGGAAGCTCTCCCCGATTTTGAGGATCTTCTTGGTCTCGTTTAGCGCGAACCCGCCCTTTCCGCACGCGGAAAGCCCCAAGATCAACGCGAATACCGTGGCGAGAGCCAAAATTCTTCTTTTCATCTTGTGTACCACTCCCTCTTTTAGTACGGCAGCTCGGCGGAACCTTCCGAGTAGCGGGTGACGTTCGTGCGGGACATATCGTCCTTCAGCGCGGTGACGAAATCGCGGTAGTCGGCGTCGTTATACATACCTTTATACAGCGTCGCGATGAGGTGGCGAATGGCGATGCTCTCCACCGTGATATGCTCCTCGATGGCGGCGTAAAGCTCGGGATCGCTCTTCTTATACTTGGCTATTGCCTTGTACGCGTCGTCGATGTACCCGCTCCACTGCTGGAGGAGGGAGTAGGGCCAGAGGTTCTTGTTCTCGCTCTCGTAGTAGATCCAGCCGGTGAGCCCCTGCTCCTTGCGTAAATACGCGAAATGGTCGCGCAACTCGTCGAAATATTTACGCATGGCGGGCGCCGCCTCGCGAAACACCGCGTTAAAGAAATTGTCCACCAGAGTGTCGAAGTCCTCGTCGGCGTCCCACATAAACTTCGCCTCGAGGTAATTTTGAAGGTCGATGAACCCGGTGCCGCGGGAGCCGAAGTTACCCTGAGCGTAGATGTAGGAGACGTTGTGCTCGCGCATATACTGGAAGTTCTCCTGCATGGAGTTGAACGCGTCGAAGGGGACAAGGTAATGCTTGAAGTCGGTCGAGTAGCCCCACACGTAAATGGTCTTGGAGATGGACGACCACTGCTCGAAAGCGCGGGTCTCGGCGGCGTTGAAGCCGGTCTCGTAGTAGCTGTGGGCGTAATCCGTATCGATTGGGGCGATCATCACGCCGCAGTGGTCGGAAAGCACCACGCTGTCATCGATCGGCGAGAAGGTGCCGTCGCCGTTGTCGGTGACCGGCGCGTCTAAATAGCCGTAGTAGCCGAACATTATCGCCTTGACGGTGCGGTCCTGCCCGGTTTCCTCAAGATGCTGATCTATCGCCGCCGAAATTCGGTTCAACGCGTGGATAACCGCCGCAGCGTTGCTCCCGCCGTACTGCGCCGCCACCTTCTGGCACTCGGGGCAAAGGCAGACGCTTCTGTTATCCTCAATGCATACCGCGACGCTCTTAGCCTCCGGCGTCCCGTCAACCTCCTTCAGCACCGCCTCGGTAAGCGCCGCGATGACCTCCTCGTTGGTGAAGCAAAGCTGGTTGTAGGTCGCGACGATATTGCCGTTCTCGTCCAACTTGCGGGCAAACCAGTCGGGGTGCTCCTTGCGCAGCGCGTCGTTCGCGCCGATAAGCCGGAAAGTCGAGTGGGAGCCGCCCAGCCGGGTCCACACGCTTTCCCAAACGTGGGTGCGCATCTTCTGGGCGAAACCGCGGTCGTTGTTCATCGCGAAGGTGTAGATGACGCGGCTCTCAAAGTCGGGCTTTTCGGAATAATTGAGCTTCGGCAGCCCCAGTCGCAAAGTCTCCTCGTAGTAAATGGTGTCGGCGGCGTAGGGCTCGAACTTGAAGAGCTTGTTCATAAGGTCATACGTGCCGTAATAGTTGCCGGCGTCCCCGCCGCCGCAGACGAACAGGCTCTTGCCCTTTGTCTCGATGTGGAATCCCTGGTCGCCCTGGTCGGCGCCGGACTCCGAAAGCCCCGCCGAACGGCTGAGCGAGTTGTCCCCTATGCTGATGTAACGGGATTCCTCGGTGAAGTTGCGCTCGCCGGACTCGACGGTTATCTCGGCGGAGGTCGCTCTCTTAAAGTAATCCGCGAAATCCTGGGCGGCGAGCAGGGTCATGTTCCCCGCGTCGGGAGAGATCAGCACGCTGTAATCGGTAAGCCCGTCATACGCTAAGGAGTCGACTTTCCCGTCCGCGCCTCCATCCCCGTCGCCCTTGCCGCAGGCCGCGAGGGACAGCGTCAATACCGCGGCGAGCAGCGCCGCTACAATTCTCCGCATCACTTTGCACCTCCCACGGTAACGTTCACCACGGTCTTGCCCTCGTTGCCAGCCTCGTCGTAGGCGACGGCTATAATCTTGCACTTACCAGCCTTGTCGAAGGTCACGTACCCGTCCTCGATAGCCCACATACGCCCGGTGGAGCTTTGAGCGAAGAGGTGGATATCGGGCTGGCGCTTGTCGTCGTCTTTCTGCACGGTGAAGAGGTCGCTGACATCGATCGACTCACCCGCCGTGGCCTCGAGAGACTTCTTGCTCGCCTTGATGACGGGGGCCTTCTTATCGAGCACGTTAAGCGACTGCACTATCGTGGACGCCGCGCCGCCGTTGTCGTCCCACACGGTGAAGGAAAGCTGGTAGGTGCCGATCTCGGTGAGCTTCACCCTGTAATCCGCCGTTTCGGCGTTCTGGAGAACGGTGCCGTTCGAGGCCTTTACGTATTTGCCACTCGGGGAGCGCAACGACACCTGGACATTGGCGTTAATGCTCAGCACGTCCGCGACAAGGGCGCGCGGGAGGGTGACGCTCGCGTTCCGGTCGAAGCAAACCTTGAGCGCCTTGGTGAGGGTGATGTTGGGGGCAATGCGGTCCTTCATATCCTCGTGGGTGAGCGGCTGCCCGTTGACGGAGATAAGCTCCATCACGGTGTTGCCCGTCACGCCCACGGTCTCAACCCTCGCGTATACCTTGCCGGAGGGGAAGCCCTTGAACTTCCCGCCGCCGGCGTACTCGGTCACTTCGACGGTGAGGGTGTCGCCCGCGTTGACGCACTTGGTCTGCCCGTTGTAGCCCACGGTGAAGGAGTAGTTTGTGTTGCGGTGGAAGGTGCCGTTGATGACGTAGCCCGTCCCGCCGTTCACGGAAAACAGAGAGGTGACTCGGTCGTCCGGGTTGGGGACTATCTCCACCACGACGCTCTTGGACCTGTCCTCGGAGTCGGTCAGCACCACCCGCACGGCGCCGACGTTGCCGTCGTTAGCGTCGCGGGAGGAGCCCACGTTAAAGTTAAAAGTGAACACATCCGCCAAAAGCGTATTGGCGAAGAAGAAGGAGTCGTCGCGGGACGTGGAGAAGAAGTAGTTGGGGCTGTCGCCAATCGTGGTAAGCCTCCCGTAAGTGGGGACCACAAGCCCCGCCACGTTGAACATCTGCGCGGATTTTTCCCCCACGCTGAGGCGGCGGACGGGAATGGTGAACTTCTTGGTGAGAGAGCCGTTATCCGTCTTATAGGTGTAAGTGACGGTCGCGTTGGAGCCTGTGTTGCCGCTAACGGTAACGGAACCGTTCTCCGCGGCGCGGGTGCCGCTCGCGTCCGCCACGGTGATGCTGGGCTCTATTTCCCTCTTCTTGCCGGTGGAGTAGTCCACGGCTTTCGGCATAGGCAGGGTGTAGGTGCCGCCGTCGAGGAAGGCGAGGGGGAGCACCGGGTCGCTGTTGGTAACCGGGTTCTTGCTCGCGGTGACGTTCACCGTGTAATCGGTGGTGTACTCCTGCCCGATGTAATCGGTAAACTTGTAGGCGACCTTGTATGTCCCCTCGCTCTCCGGGATAAACTTCCCGCCGGTGAGCTTCACCTTTTTGCCGGAGGGGCCTGTCACGGCGAGAGATTTAAGCCTTGGCGCGCCGCTCCCGCCGCTGATGGTGTAGGCGGCCGTAGCGACCTCCTGCCCGCAGAAGGCGGACTCCGTCTTCCCGGAAAGCGCGGCGGTGAGGTTGGCGGCTTTCACCGCGCGGACGGTCAGGGAATATTTGGAAGTGTTCTTATAATAGTCGGTCGCGTAGTATTCGAGCGTGTAAACGCCCTCGCGGTCCGGGGTGAAAGCGCCGTCCTTCATATTGACATCGAAGGAGGAACTGCCGCTCTGGAACGTGACCTTGCGGGTGACCGCCGCTTTGCCGCTGCGGGCGTCGTTCGCCGTCGCGGAGAACACCGGGTAGGATTTGCCCACAACCGCCACCGGGAGAGAACCCTCCTCGTAGTCCCCCGTCTTGACGCGGATCATCGGGCCCTTGCCGTCCTGCACCGTCGTTTTGGTGAGATCCTGCCCGTCGAGGTCCTTTATAAGCAGGCGCCCCTTGGAGGAGTTGTAGTTGGTCCCCGCGATGGAGACGCGCACCTCTCCCGTGGTGAACCCGCCGAATACTTCCTTATAAAGGGTGTTGTCGGCAAGGCGGGTGACAACGCGGTTGTTGTCGCCGAAAGAGTTGTTGGAGTTCCAGCCGTGGGTGCCGTATATAATCTGCGTGGAGTTATCGAACCCCAAATGGAAGTCGGTATTCTCGAAGCCGCCCGGATAGTCGATGTTATCCACGCCGGTAACCGAGAGACGGCCGATATAACCGTAAATGTTGTTGCGGTGAATTTTGGGCGTAGTGCTGTTAGTCCACTCGAGGCCGATCAGCTCGGTCTGGTTGGAAGCCCTCGCCCTGACGTAACACTGCCCGCGCCCGTCCGTGGAGTTGACGAAGTTGATAATCACGTAGATGTCCGGGTCGTACGCGTCTGTGAGGGTGATCTCAAGCCCGCTGAAGTCCGCCGAGCCGGCGTTGTAGGGCAGGGCGTAGAAATCCATAAAATCCGGGTTCGGCCAGGCGTTGTCGGACAGGTCAACTATATTGCCGAACTCGTAAGTTTTCCCGTTGTCAAGCTCAATCAGAAGCCCGTTCACGGGGGTGTCGAAGTACCCCTCGGAGTAGGAGCCGTACTTCGCCACCGACTCGCCGTGGAGCGACTCGGAAACGGTGAAGTTGTAGCTGTAGGCGCTGTAGACCTCGCCCTTAGTGGTGCGGAACTCCAGCGTGTAGACGCCCTCCTCGGTGAGGGTGGTGTCGTTGGTAATGGCCTTGCCGGAGGGGAAAGTGAGCACCGTGGTCATCTTAAGCGGCTTGCCGTCGCGGGTCAGGGTCGCCTCCGGGAGCTTGAAAGCGTCGCCCACGGTGCGGTCCGCGTCGTTGCGCTGGAAGTTAATGGCGGGAAGATCCTCCACAACCTCCACGGTAAAAGAGTAAGTATTCTTAATGTACGGCTCGGCGGAATAGTAGTCGAAACGGTAGGTCCCCGGCTCGGAGAAGGTGTACATCACGCCCCTCTCGACGCCGCCGGCGGCGCCTATCCTCTCGCCGTTCAGTGAAACGGTGTACTGGCTGTCCTGCCAGCGGTATTTGTAAAGATCGTTGCCGAACTGTACTCTGGGGAGCGACACAACGGAGCCCTTCCCCACCCTCGCGAAGGGGAATTCCTCCTTGACCTGGACTTCGCTCTCGCCCAAAGCCTCGCGGACCATAATCTTGTAGGACTTGCTGACGGCCCCGCCGTTCGCCACAAGCTCCACGGTGTAATCACCGACCTCGGTGGGGGTGAAGCGCAGCCCGTCCTTATAAGCCTGGGATTTGACGATGTAGTTGTCCCCGCGGTGAACGCTGATATTCACGTTATTGCTCGCCCCGCCGGAAACGGTGTAGAGGGTGGGGGCGGGAAGCTCGAAGGGCATATTCACCACGCCGTCGTGGGTGACGGGGAAATAGAGGATCTCGTCCCCGCCGCGAAGCACCGGCCCGGAAAGGGAGGCCCCGTCCACCGAGTAAACGCAAAGCTTCTGCTCGCCGGTGCCCGCGTCGGCGGAGACAGTCACGGAGTAATCGGAAAAGGAGAAGTTTTCCACCGGGACGGAGACGTCCCCGCCCTCGGCGGATACGCGCAAGGTGCTTTCGTCTGCGAAAAGCCGCACCGACAGTTTGGATGTCTCGGGCGACACTAAGGAAACCTCCGCCGCGCCGTTCACCGATACGCGGACGTTGCCCCCGTCGCGCCGGACAACCGCCGTGACAGTCTCTCTCCCGTCGCTAAACGAGAAGGTGACCGCCTTGGCGAGCTGCGCGAAGGACATATCGAAGTCCCCCGCCCCGCCGTTACGCAGCGAGAAGGACGCGGGCGCCTTCCCGGTGAGCAGCAGACCCTTCGGAGTGCCGTCCGCTATGGTCGCGGAATACTGGGACTTAAAGCCGCGTGTCACAAATATATCGTTGGAGTAAACCCTGTCGCCGTCCTGGCCGAGCGCGGTGATTGTAACGCCCGCCGCGAGCGCGAGGACGCACACCGCCGCGACGACAGCCGCCTTTCGCCGCCGCAAGAACCTGCCTATGCGCGCAAAACTCATCCCTTGATACCTCCTACCGCGATATTGCCTATAAGCTTATTGCGGAAAATGAAGAAGATAATGGCGATAGGCAGGCAGAGCAGAAACGCCCCCGCCATACGCATCGGCACGAAAGCCGCCGCCTGCTCGGTGGACTGGGAGAACAGGTATAGCCCGTACGCCGCCATCGGGTACTTGGGCAGGTAAATCAGCGAGGGGGAGTAGTCGTTCCAGTTGCCGATGAAGCCCATCAGGTAGAAGATGAAGAACATATTCATCCCGAAGGGGAGCATCACGCGGAACATAATCTGGAACTGGCTGGCGCCGTCTATCTCGGCGGCCTCGGCGTAGGCCTTGGGTATCCCCTTGAAGAGGCCCCTGTATATCAGGTAGTTCATCCCGCCGAAGGAGCCAAGCCCCACAAGCTCGTAGATCCACAGGTTGTTGTAAATGCCCAGCGCGCGGTACATCATCAGGCTGGAGGGGAGGTTCCCCACTATGGGGACTATGATCATCACAATGACCAGCGAGGTGATGAAGTTGCTGAACTTATTCACGTAATAGGCGCAAAGGTACGCCACGCACATATTGGAGAACCCGCCTATCAGCGGACCCACCAGACTGTGGTAGAGCGAGTAGCCGAACATCTGGAGGTAGTTTACCCGCGTGGTGGTGCCGCCCGCGCCGTAAACGTCCACATAGAAGTAGTCGAACGCGGTCTTGTAGTTGCTCCACTGGAATTTCGTCGGGAAGCCGAAGAGGTTCTGCACGAAGTCGCTCCTGGACTTCAGCGAGGTGAAGAACGCCCACACAACCGGGAGCATCAGGGAGATCACGTAGATAATCAGCACGGCGAACAGTAGCCAGCCCAAAAACCCGGGGCGCTGGAGCTTGTTGCGGTGCTGCTCTTTTACGTTGCCGGAAGCCAAAGAAATCGCCTCTCTTTCTCTTTAGACGTTAAGCCTCGGTGCTGGGGCCGTACTTCTCCATCAGGTGGCGGACTAAGAAGGTTATCGGCGCCACAATGAGGGTAATCAGCAGGCCCGCGGCGGAGAGGAACGGATATCGCGTTTCCTCGGCTTTGAGGGTGTCCGCGAAGAGCCAGTAACCTATCGTTTGGAGGTTACTGGGGGCGTTTGTGCCGTAGAAGGGGATCAGGTTGTTCTGGTTGGTGAATATTCCCACGATGCCGGTGACGATCGTGGTGGTGAGAGTGGGATAGATCATAGGCAGGGTGATGTAGCGGAACTCCTGGAAGAGGGAGACCCCGTCAATCTGCGCCGCCTCCACCATTTGAGGGTCGATGGCGTTCATCGAGCCCAGGAAGTAGAGCATACTCCCGCCGAAGCCTATCCAGATCCCGTAGAAGACTATCGTGCCGAACCGGGTGTCGGGGTTGGAGAGGAAGCCCTGCATTTCCACGCCCCAGATATTTTGCGCGAGCCCGGGGATAAATCTCTCCACAAAGTAGGTGAAGATCAGCACCACCACTATGCTGGAGATCATCGAGGGGAAGTACAGCACGAACTTGAAGAACCCGTGCAGGGGGAACTTCTTATAAAGGTAGAACGAGAAGAAAATCGTCAGCAGCAGCGTGACCGACAGCCCCACGGCGTAAACTATCAGGGAGTTGATCCCTATGCGCCACATGGAGGGGTCGCTCACGAAGGTTTTTATAACGTCCTTAAAGTTGGATAGCCCCGCGAAGACGTACCTGTCCGCCTCGAAGTCGTATTTGCGGAACGCCAGTGCGAGAGAGTTCGCGTTGAGCACGGCGTACCACAGTATCCAGTGCAGGCAGGGAATGATCATCATCACGCCGAAGAACACGTTTTCCTTGTGCTTCTGCTGGGAAATCGCGGGTTTGCTTTTCTTTGCCAAGGCGCCGACCTCCTCTAATAAGTATATCGGGAGGGGCGGCACCGCGCGGCGTTTTCGGAATGCCGACCGGTTACCGCGCGGTGTTGTCCCTAACGGGAAACGGGTGCTACTTGGACATCGTCAGCCCCGCGAAGTACTTCTCGGCGGTCAGCGAGGCGTCGTCCTTAAACGCCTGGCTGGGCGTGCCTATCGTCTTGCCGTCGACGACAGTCGTAAAGTTGGTGTTGCGGTTGAGAAACTCCTCGTAATAGTCGTTGTTCGCCCTGGGGTAGATCCACTCCGCGCTCTGGAGGTACTCGACGTAGCTCTTACCGAAGAACGTGAGCTTGTCCTTGTCCTCGTCGGTAAGCTCGTACTTATAGGAGCGGAGCTGGTTGGTGATGGTGGTGAAGCGGCGCATGGACTCGTCGGTCGTAGCGAAGCGGATAAAGTCCTTAGCGAGCTCCAACTTCTCGTCGGGGATAGACGCGTTAATGAACACCATCGTGTCGTTAAGGATGATCAGGCTGTGGCTGCCCACGGAGTCGGCGGTGGGCTTCGGGTAGGGCATCACTCCGATGCGCCGGTCGGTAGCGGAGGAATTGGGATAAGTGTCGGCCATATCCGCGAAGATGGAGCTGGCCTCGTTGTACCACCAGGAGCCGTCTACGAACATACCGATGGGCTTATTGAGCCGGGTGCTGTAGAGGTAGGTTTCCTGAGCGGTGAGGAAGCTCTCGGAGGGGCTGAAGCTGAGGGGCCCGGAGTACTGCTTCTTAACAAGGGTCTCTAAGAACTTAAGCCCGTAGTAGCGGCCCGCCTGGCGAAAGATCCCGCCGTTGTTTTCGTCGGCGGCGGTGAGGGTATGGGAGGTGGTGGGGACGTTAGCGTAGCCGTTAAGCGCGCCGGGGTTCGCGACATAGTGGGTCACGGTGCCGGACGTGGGCGAGTAGTTGAGCGCGTACTGAGCGGCTCCCTCGTAGTCGGCGTAGAGCGCGTTGGCGAGAGCGGTCACATAGCCCTGGTAGCCGCCCGCCCAGTGAATGGGGGTGATGTTGCGCGCGACCATCTCGTCGCAAAGCTTGAAGAACTGGTCGTAAGTCATCGGTAGACCGTCGTCGAAGGTGCCCTTCACGCCGTCCTGGCCGGCGGATTTCTGCGAGAGGTCCGGGACGGGAGGTTTGCCGTTCTCGCCGGGCTTGGTGCCGATGAACTCGCCGCTGTCGGTGAAGTACAGCCCCTGCTCGTCGAAGAGGTCGGCGTCGTAACTGATCGTGGTGTAGCCGCTGTAGAAGGGAATGCCGTAGTACTTGCCGTCGCGGTTGAAATACTCCTTGTCGGCGTCATACATCTTGCTCTCGATTGTGACTCCGCTCTCGCCGAACTTGCCGAGGTCGCTCTGCACCACGTCGGTGATGTCCGCGAGGAGGTTACCCTTGCGCAGCCACTGGTCGTAGAACATCTGCTCCGTCATATAGAGGTCCTGGCGGTTGCCGGAGACGTTGTTGATAAGGTTGCCCCCGCGGAAGGGATCCTTCTGCTTGTCGATGATCACCTGGACACCGACTTTCCCGCCGGTGCCCTTGTAATCCTTCATAACCTCCTCGAACCTCTCCTTGAGGTCCTTCATATACTCGTCGCCCATACCGGCGTCGAGGATCCCGACGTAAAGCTGCGTCTTGTTGGTATCAACCTTGGTGGTGCCGCCGCCGCCGTCGGAGCCGGGGCTGCCGCCGCCCCCGCACGCGGTGAGACCCATCACAAGTCCCGCCGCCACGACGCCGCAAGCGACGCGTTTAGCTACGGATTTTGACCTTGCGCTGCGAAAAATCATACCAAACTCTCCTTCTCAAAAATGCAGATTGCCCCCTTGGGGGGCGGTTTACCGGGTCGGGTCTTCAGTTGTCGGATTCGCTACAATTTTAAGAACAAAATGTAACCGGTTAGTGAACTTTATTTGTAACATTATTAGAAAGACCCCCCCCCCCCCGGTTTTTTTGTTCAAATTACAATAATATTTTACATTTCGGACGAAGTTTTGCCAAGCAAAATTTGGGTTATATTTTCTGGTTATTTTATGCTTAATTATCCAAAAAATGAGAATTGACCTCGCGATACGGCTTGACAAACGCCCGCTTCTCTGGTAAAATACAAGGTAGCGAAAAGATACGAGCGCATACCGTCGGGCGGTCGGGTTTTCGCCCGTAAACAAGCCGACGAATCGGCGGAAAGGGGGTCTACTATGCAAAACGCGCGGACTATGACGCTCACCCTCGACAGCGAGCCCGACGAACGGCGGGTACAGGAGATTTCCCGGGCTCTCTCGTCGCTGGAGCGGGTGAGGATACTCCGCTTCCTGCAAAAACGCAGCAGCAGCCTCAGCGAGATTTCCGAGCACACCGGGCTCCCCTTCTCCTCGGTGGCGCGGCACGTGGATGTCCTGCGCGACGCGGGGCTGATCTTCTTCCAGTACCGCCCCGGGATCAAGAGCCGGGCCAAATACTGCGCGCTGAGCGTCCTCGATATAGATATCCGCCTCGAGGGAGGCTCCGGCGCGGCGGAGCACGAGGGGCTCCGTGTGGATATGCCGATAGGGCTTTTCTCCCGGTGCGAGATCTCCTCCCCCTGCGGGATGCTCGGCGGGGCGGGCTTTATAGGCGAGGCGGACGACCCCGGCGCGTTCTTTTCCCCCGAGCGGGCGGGAGCGCAGTGCCTCTGGTTCGACCATGGGAGCTTAGGGTACACCTTCCCCCTCCGCTATATGGCGGGGCAGCCCTGCAGAGAGGCTGAATTTTCCCTGGAGCTATGCTCCGAGGCCCCCTACTACAACAACACCTGGTCCAGCGACATCACTTTTTACGTAAACGGGACGGAACTTTTCACCTACACCTCCCCGGGGGACTTCGGCGGGGTGCGTGGGCGCTACACCCCCGACTTCTGGCCGGTAACCTCCACGCAGTACGGGCTTCTAAAGACATTTACCGTCACGGACGAGGGAGTGTTCCTCGACGCCGCGCCCGTCAACCGGGATGTCACGCTGCGGACGCTGCGTTTTACCGACGGCGACTGCGTGGAGCTCGGCATCTGCGTGAAAGAGGACGCGGAGCACCGCGGCGGGATAAACCTCTTCGGCGCGAAATTCGGCAATTACCCGCAGGATATAATCTTCACCCTGCGGTAGAACGGGAGATAAGCTATGAGCAATCGCATCGCCGCCGACACCTATTATATAGGCGTCAACGACCACGAGACGGATCTCTTCGAGGGGCAGTACCCCGTCCCGAACGGGATGGCTTACAACTCCTATTGCGTAGCGGACGGCAAAACCGCCGTTTTCGACACGGTGGACGCCCGCTTCTCCCACGCGTGGCTCGATAACTTGGCGGAGGTTTTGGCGGGCAAGTCGCCCGACTACCTGATAATTCAGCATATGGAGCCGGACCACTCGGGGAGCATAAAAGCCTTCCTCGCGGCGTATCCCGATGCCGTGGTGGTCGCGAGCGGCAAGGCCTTCGCGATGATGAAGAACTTCTTCGGCGTGGACCCGACGGGGCATAAATTGGAGGTAAAGGAGGGCGACACGCTCTCCCTCGGGCGGCACACGCTCTCCTTTGTCGCCGCGCCTATGGTGCACTGGCCGGAGGTCATAGTGACATATGACGGGCTCACCGGCGCGCTCTTCTCGGCGGACGCGTTCGGCAAGTTCGGCGCGCTCGACCGCGAAGAGGAGTGGGACTGCGAGGCGAGACGCTACTACTTCGGAATAGTCGGGAAATACGGGGCGCAGGTGCAAATTCTGCTAAAGAAAGCCGCCGCGCTCGATATAAGGCTCATCTGCCCCACACACGGCCCCGTGCTGACGGAAAACTTGGGGCGCCACATCGCGCTCTACGACACCTGGTCATCCTACCGCGCGGAGGAGGAGGGCGTGTTTATCGCCTACACCTCCGTATACGGGGGGACCAAGGCGGCGGCTCTGCTCTTGGCCGACCGGCTGAAGATCAAGGGCTGCCCCAAAGTGACGGTGTGCGACCTCGCGCGGGACGATATGACGGAGGCAGTGGAGGACGCCTTCCGCTACAGCAAGACGGTGCTCTGCTCCACCACCTATAACGCCGGCGTCTTCCCCTTTATGAGGGACTTTTTGGAGAGGCTCACGGAGCGGAACTTCTCCAACAGGACCGTAGCGCTCGTGGAAAACGGCTCCTGGGCGCCCTTAGCCGCCAAAACAATGAGGGACGCGCTCTCCGGGTGCCGGAACCTGACCTTTATAGAGCCGGCGGTGCGTATCCACTCCGCGCTTTCGGACGAGAGCAGGCAGGCGCTGGAGACGCTATCGGACCGGCTCACCGCCGAATACAAGGCCATAGCGGAGACCGCCCCCCGGCGTGACCCGGCGGCGCTATACAAGATAGGCTACGGGCTGTACGCCGTCACCTGCAACGACGGCAGGCGCGACAACGCCCTGATAGTCAACACCGTGGCGCAGGTGACCGACAACCCCTGCCGCGTCTCGGTCACCGTCAACAAGGCGAACTACTCCTGCCACGTCATCGGGAAAACGGGGGCGCTCAACGCCTGCCCGCTCACCGAGGACGCGCCCTTCGCGCTGTTCGAGAGCTTCGGCTTCAGAAGCGGCCGCTCGGTGGATAAGCTTGAGGGGCTGACCCTCCCCCGCTCCGCCAACGGGCTGCCCTTCCTGCCGCAGTACGCCAACTCCTTCCTCTCGCTGAAGGTGGTGAACAGCGTGGAGTTCGACACCCACGTGATGTTCGTCTGCGAGGTCACCGAATCCCGCGTGCTGACGGACAAGCCCACTATGAGCTACGCCTACTACCACGAGAACGTCAAGCCCAAGCCCCAAACAGCGGGCAAGAAGGGCTTCGTCTGCAAGATTTGCGGCTACGTCTACGAGGGCGACACCCTGCCGGACGACTTTATTTGCCCGCTCTGCAAGCACGGCGCGGCGGACTTCGGGCCGATAGAGTAACGCTCGATGAAAGCGCTTGTATTCATTCTCGCGGCGGCGGGGGGGTACTTGGCCGGGAGCGTCAACCCGGCGATACTCTTCTCCCGGCTGATATACCACAAGGATATCCGCGATTTGGGGAGCGGCAACCCCGGCTTTACCAACTTCAAGCGGGTGTTCGGTAACAAGTGGGCCTGGTGGGTGCTCTTGGCGGATCTCGGTAAGGCGGCGGCGGCGGTCGCGCTGTTCTCCCCGCTCTTCCGCCGCTTTATGGGGGACTACTCGCTGGGGGCGGCGTACACGGGGCTGTTCTGTATGGTGGGGCACGCGTTCCCGGTGTGGTACGGGTTCAAGGGCGGCAAAGGGGTGCTCGTCTATATGTCCACCATATGGTTCGTGGACTGGAAAGCGGGGTCCATAGCCGTCGCGGTGCTGGTTATCCTCCTGCTCACGACGCGGTATATGTCGCTCTCCACGATGTTGAGCTCGGTGGCGGGGGTCGTCTACCTCGCCGTCTCGCGGGAACGCGCCGTGGTAGTGACTCTCCTGGTCGCCGCCGAGAGCCTCTTTATGATAATCCGCCACCACGCCAATATAGTAAAGCTCATCCACGGCAGGGAAGCGCGGTTCAGCTTCTCCAAAAACGATAAGTAACGGGGACTCGATATGTTTTTTGAAATACTGAAGGCTGTGCTCTTGGGGCTGGTGGAAGGGATCACCGAGTGGCTGCCCATCAGCAGCACGGGGCATATGATCCTCGTAGACGCCGCCGTGAAGCTTAACGCCCCCGACGCGTTCAAGGATATGTTCTTCGTGGTGATCCAGCTCGGCGCGGTGGCGGCGGTGGTGTGCCTGTTCTTCCACCGGCTGAACCCGTTCTCCCGGAAGAAAACCGCCCTGCAGCGCCGCGAAACCTGGTCGCTCTGGGGGAAAGTCTTAGTCGCGAGCGTCCCCGCCGGCGTCGCGGGGATACTCCTTGACGACGCCATAGACGGTATGCTCACCGGCGCCGCGCGGGAGGTTATAGTCGCCGCCGCGCTGATTGTATACGGGATACTCTTTATTGTAATCGAAAACCGCCACCGTGAGCCGGTAATCGGCAGCGTGGGGGAGCTGAACTACCGCGCCGCCCTGCTGATAGGCGTGTTCCAGATGCTGGCCTTGGTGCCGGGGACTTCCCGCAGCGGCTCGACTATCTTAGGCGCGATGCTGCTCGGAGTGGCCCGTCCGGCGGCGGCGGAGTTCTCCTTCTTTATGGCCATACCCGCTATGGCGGGCGGGAGCGCGCTTAAAGTGGTGAAATTCTTCGTCGGGGGGAACAGCTTCACCGGGGGGCAGGTAGCCGTGCTGTTAGTCGGGACGGCGGTCGCCTTCTTGGTGTCGCTCTTCGCGGTGAAATTCTTAATGAACTTCATTCGCCGGCACAGTTTCAAGCCGTTCGGGGTGTACAGAATAGCCCTCGGCTCGGTTGTCCTGCTCTACACGTTAATCCGCTCAATAGCGGCGTAATATATTTCGCATAGTTACTTTGGCAAAAGGCAAAAGGGGCGTTCTTTGATGAAAACAAGGGTTTTGTCGTTAGTACTGAGCGTGTGTGTGATGCTGGGGATACTCTCTCCCGCCGTGCTCGCAGCGGCGGAAACGCTGGGCGGGACGAGGCTTTACTCCGCCGAGCTACCAAGCGACCTCTATTTGGAGGAAGTGAAGGCCAAACACGCCGAAGCGGACGAGTACTACTCGCCGGGCGACACGGTGAGGGTATCGATCGAGTTGGAAAAACCCTCCGTCATTGAGAAAGGGTACTCCCCCGTATCGCTGCTTAAAAACAAGTCCGCCCTCTCCTACCGGGGAAAATTGGCCAAGGAGCAAACCGACATCGCCCGAAAGATCGAGAAGAAGGCCCTCGGCGGGAAACGCCTCAAGGTCGCGGCTAACCTGACGCTGCTCGCCAACGTGATCTCGGCGGACGTGAAGTACGGCGACATCGAGAAGATCCGCAAGGTGCGCGGCGTAAAAGCGGTCGAGTTAGAGCAGGTGTACGAGCCGTTGGAAGTGCAGGAAGCGGACGATGCCGCCGACGCGCCCTACGTCTCCCAGACGGTGGGGGGCGACACGGTGCGGGAGTTCTACGGGCTTACCGGCGCGGGCTCGCGGATCGCCATACTCGACTCCGGCGTGAACGATAAACACCGCTCCTTCAGCGGGGCGGGGCTTATGTACTCGCTGAAACAGGGCGCCAAAGATCTGGACGGCGACGGAGTGGTCTCGGACGACGAGGCGGAAAGCTACATCACGGGCCTCGACCTTATGCTCGAGAGCGACATCGAAGCCGCGTTAAAGCAAAATCAGCTCAACATCAAGGAAGACTTACGCGACGCCTCGAAGCTCTACAAGCACGAGAAAATGCCCTTCGCCTACAACTACTGCGACAACGACCTGACCACCGAGAATACCGCCGCGGGCGGTCACCACGGCTCGCACGTGGCGGGGATAGCCGCCGCGAACGCGTATCTCCCGAACGACGACGGCTCCTTCGAGAAGGCGGGGGACAAGTACCCCGTCGGCGTGGGCTGCGACGCGCAAATCCTGAATATGAAGGTGATGGGCGAGGCCAACTGCACCGACGGGATCATCTGCGCCGCTCTCGAGGACGCCATAATCCTCGGCGCGGACGTGGTCAACCTCTCGCTGGGGACCGGCAAGGTCGGCTTCTCCTGTGCGGACACGGTTTACGGTGATATCTTGGTCCGCCTCAACGACGCCGGAATATTAGTGCTCGGCGCGGGCGGCAACGACGGCTCCTGGGTGGGGCAAAACGAGAACAAAAGCCACCCCAACAAGCTTTACGCGGACGACGTGAATATGTCCCAGACCACTCCCCCTTCCTCCTACTCGGATATAATGGGAGTCGCCTGGGCTGACGGTGAGGGCGCCGTGGGCAACTTCCTCCAGGTGGCGGGGGACAGCGCCCGCGTCTACTGCAACTCTTCGGCCTATAACGGGAAATTCGGTAAGGATATATCTGTGCTGGGCACGGGAGAGATCCCGTATATCTACCTCTCCGGCTCTTTCGGCGACGGGGAGAACCTGCCGGCGGAGGTAAGCGGCAAAGTCGCGGTGATCCCCGCGTCGGGGGACGCGTCGGAGCTGGCCAAAGCGCTGACCGACGCCGGGGCGGTAGCAGTGGTGTTCGTGAACCGGCGGCCCGGCATCGCGAGCGACGTCCACGCGGAAAAATATATGGGCGAGGCCCCCGTGGTGACCGTGACGGCGGCCGGCGGCGAGCGGCTCCGCGAGGGGGCGACCGCGGTCGGTAACGATACCTACCGAGTGGGTAAGCTCTATGTTAACAAAGATATGGCGTTCGACTTTCAGACCCTTCACCCCGATATGGACACCTACAGCGCCTACGGGATCCCCAGCAGCCTTAAGCTCCAGCCCGAAATCTCGGCTTACGGGACGTATATCAACTCGGTAGAGGGCTTCAGCGAGGACGAGTACGTCAAGCTTTCCGGCACCTCGATGGCGTCGCCGCAGATCGCGGGAATGGCGGCGGTTCTCTTCCAGGCCATAAACGTCAAGGACGACCGCTTCGGGGGCGAGAGCTTCCTCGAGCGCGCCAAAAAGCTCGACAAAGACGCCAACGCGGGCAAAATAGTGGCCGGGCTGCTTATGTCCACCGCGAACCCGATGCTGGAGAACGAGGAGGGCGACTACTTCACCCTTATGCGCCAGGGCGCGGGGCTGGCCGACGTCAAGCAGGGGGTGTTGGCGGAGTCGTATATCGAGGTTGAGGGGCAGGAGCGCGGTCGCGTCAAAGCCGAGGTCGGCTCGCGGGAAAACAAGAAGTTCTCATTCACCTTCACCCTCAACAACGTAAGCAAATATGCCAAAAAGTACACCTTCCGCACGGATCTCTTCACCCAGGAAGTAGAGACGGAGGGCGACACCGACTGGATGCTGGACTCGACGCGGGCGCTTCAGGGCAACGTCACCTACTCCGTGGGCGGGAAAGACCTCGCCGAGGTGTCAAGCGTAAACGCCGATGTCAACCGCGACAAGGTCACCGACGAAAGGGACGCTCAGGCCATACTCGATATGCTGACGGGCGCGGGCACGGCGGATATTGACACCGACGCCGGCGACGTGGACAACGACGGCGACTGCGACTCCTACGACGCGCACCTGATCTTAAAGGGGCTCACAAGCCGGGGGGTCACCGTAAAGCCCTACTCCTCCGTCACGGTGACGGTCAACATCGAGGTCACGGACAGCCTGGACGAGTTCCCCAAGGGCGCCTACCTCGAGGGTTTCACCTACGTATCCCCCTCCGAGACCGCGAACGGCTCCACCGAGGTGACCCACTCGATACCGATTATCGGCTTCTGCGGCAACTGGTCCGACCCCTCGATGTACGACCGCAACAGCTACATTGACAGCACCTTTTTCGGCGACAAGACGAGAACCTACACCACGGAAGACTTCAACATCAATTATATGACCTACCTCGACGCGGCGGGCAACGTCCTCTATCAGGCGGGCAACCCGTTCATTAAGGAGGAAAAATTCCCCACCGAAAAGCTCGCGAGGAGCTTAAACGACATCATCGACGAGGTTTGCGTGGATCTCATACGCCCGGCGGGAGCTATGGCTTTTGTTGTGATGGTGAGGGACGAACAGGGTAACCGCGAGGTGCGCTATATCGACGCGTTCAGGACGCACGTGGGCTGCGCCTACCACACCGACGGCAAGCGCTGGGATTACGGCAAAATACACCTGCTTGTGAATAACCGCCTCGCTAATATGGACGTAAAAGAGGGCGAGGAGATAGAGTTAGGGGCCGTAGCGGTGCCCGAGTATTACGAGACGGACGGCGCGCTCACAAGGGATCAATTCAAGGACTTAATCGAAAGCGGGGTCTTGGGCGAGGGCGCGTACAACACCTTCACCGTCACCGTGGACAGCAAGGCGCCTGAATGCACGATAACGGACACCGAGAGCGACAAGGTTACTCTTACCGTGACGGATAACGAGGATGTAGCGTACTTAGCACTCTTCAGCACCAGCGGGGAGAAAAAGTTCAGCGAGCGGGGCGGCGACGGCGACGGCGAGCTTACCTGCGAGTTTGACGCGACACAGCTCCAGCAGGGCGGCGAATACGAGATAGTGGTGGGCGACTACGCCGGCAACGCGCGGGCCTACCGCTTCCGCTACGGGGAAATCCCCGGCGACGCGGGGCGGGTGCTGGCGTTTATCGGCGCCGGGCGCGCGGGCGGAGAGATAGGCTCCAACACCTGGGTGCTGATAGATCCGGAGAAGGTTTCCATCACCCCGTGGGGCCGCAAGGGTACAGTGCCGCTCATATACACGGAGGACCGCTACCGCGTCACAGCCGCCGACGCCGCCGGGGACTACATCTGGACGGTCAGCGAGGAGGGCATACTCTACGTCTCACCCGTCACCGATATGGCACGGCGCGTCCCGTTGGCCGACCTTAAGGCGTCGGGGCTGGAGACGGTCTACGATCTCACATTTGACGGCAGCGGGAGCGCCCTTTACGCGAGCGACGGGAGCGACTCGCTATGGCGGATCGACCCGTTCACGGGAGACGTGGCGCTCGCGGGCAAAATTACCGTTGACGGCTCCCCCGCCTCGCTATACGGGCTTACGACGCTCGACGGTGCCCTCTACGCGACAAGCTACGACGGCGAGGCTAAGAAGAACGCCCTCGTGAAGCTGACTGAAAGCGCGGCCAAATCCGGCGACGTATACGAGGCGAGCGCGATTAAGGAAATCAGCGAGAGCGCGATAACCTCGCCTTATATGAGCTTCACCCGCTCGGACGAGGAGGGCAAGCTCCTCTTCGTCACCACCGAAAGCCTCGAGGCGGGCGCGAACGGCAACTACTTCTACTCTATCGACGCGGCAAGCGGCGCCGTGGAAAAGTCCAATACCGGCTCCGATGACGGCTCCTCCAGAGCGGAGTGCGTCGCGCGGGCGCTGGTAAATCTCAACGAGAAGCCCGAGCTCGGCACGGAGCAAGAGGGCGAGTTAGCCGTTAAAATTTTCGGCGCGCCGAGCGAGATGTTCACGGGCGACACCGCCACCGTCCTGGGCGTAGTCACCCCGTGGGACACCGGCGATGAGAGCCGCCGCGTCACCTGGAGCGTGGGCGCCGACGGCGTCCTCTCGGTGGAGGGCGATACCGTGACGGCCAAGAAGGAGGGCACGGGCACCCTCACCGCGACATACACGGGGACCGACGGGAAGACCGCGACCGCAACAGTTTCAATAACCGTAAAGCCCGCCCCCAAGGTGCAGCTTTCCGCGCAGGTGCGCGAAGTTGACGGGCAGTATTACTGGGAGACGTTCAGCGCCGACGACCCGGAGGGGAGAATCAGGCTCTCGGACCCCGTGCCGGGCTACAACGCGGGGACACTCGACCACAACAAAGATATGCTCTATGTGACAAGCGGCGTCGCGCCCTACAAGGTGGATCTTAACACCTTCGAGCAGGAAATCGTCTGGGGCGACATCAGCTCCAAGTACACCTACGGCGATATGGCGCCCGCCCGAACCGCGGGGGCGTACGGCGAATGGCACTGCATATTCGCGAACACCTCCGACGTGGGCAAGAACGATATATGGTTCGTCTTCTACGACCAGAGGTTCGCCTGGAAAATGGCGATAGGCGGGCTTACCGCGACCCCCGCCGTGCTGGCGTACAAAGAGTCGCGGGAGGGCCGGCAGGACACTTACAGCGACGACACCAGCAAGGTGGTTGACATCTACTACTTCGTCACCGAAGACGGCGAGCTCTATATGATGTACCTCTACGAGGGCAAAGCGGGGACTGCGTCTGACGGCAGCGAGAAGCTGTACGACCAGCTGAAGTTGGGCTATGAGTATATCGGCAAGGTCGACGGCGTGGACCTTACCGGCGTCGGCGAGATGAGGGGCAGCTCCACCGCGTCGATGATCTACGACGAGGCGACGGGCTACCTCGCGCTCGTCAGCAAAATCCGCAACGACAGGGCGCGGGTCCAACTCATAAACCCCGCCACCGCCACCCTCGTGATGACACGCGAGTTCTCGGACGAGGTCCGGCAAATCGGCGTACTCTACCAGCACGATTACAGCGACCACCCGAACGTCAAGAAGGCGGCCAAAACCGCCGCCCGCGTGGGTCTCTCGGGCAACGCGACAGTGAACGAGGCCGACAACACCGTCACGGTGAAATTGGACCCCAACGGGGTTACCAACGCGGCGGGCGAGCTCGCTTACGACCACAATGTTCTAAAGCTAAAAGAGGTCCGCTCCTCCCTGCCCTACTTCTCGAGCCGTGACGGGGACGAGACGTTAAAGTTGGCCTACGCGGAAGGCTCGGAGATTGCGGGGCAGACGTTGGAAGCGGTGTTCGAGTTCACCCGGGGCAAGGAGGAGCAAACCGCGACAATCAGCTACACAGGCGTGACGGGTGAGAACACGAGCGACGCATTCACGGAAACCGTCGTGCTTCCCGCCGAGCCCGCGCCGGAGCCGACCGGGCTTTCCGTCAAGACCCCGCCCGATAAGACGGAATACACCGCGGGAGAGACACTCGACCTTACCGGGCTTACGCTTGAGCTGCAGTATTCCGACGGCTCCACGGAAACCGTGACGGACGGCTACACATACCAGTGCGATCCTCTGGACAAGGCCGGCAGCTACACGGTGACGGTGACCTACAATGGGCTCTCGACCACGTTCACCGTAACGGTCACGGAGCCCGCTCCTCCGGATCCCAGCGAGCCGAGCGAACCGACCGACCCCAGCGAGCCCACGGATCCCAGCGAGCCGACTGATCCCAGCGAGCCGACCGACCCGAGCGAGCCGTCCGAGCCCGGCACCTCTTCGACACCCTCCACCCCGTCGGATCCGGGAACTTCGAGCACTCCGTCCGATCCCGGGACTTCGAGCACTCCGTCCGAACCCGGAACTTCGAGTGCCCCGTCTGATCCCGGTACCTCGGGCGAGACCTCCGCCCCGGGGGAGACTGCCAGCCCGCAGACCGGCGGGCGCGCCGCCGCGGGGCTCGCCGCCCTCTTCGCCCTGCTCGCGTCCGGCGCGGCTCTGGTCGCCCTGAAGCGCGGGAACGGGCGCGGCGGCAATGACCGATAAGCGGGCAAACATTAACTCACTAAATTATCCTCAAAAACCACGCTAATTCGCAAAATGATTGTTGACAAACGCCAAGCGGTCGGCTATTATAAAAGTAGGATTTGTGCCGTAATTAACGCGCGTCACGCGCTGATGGAGGTATGTGTATGTTTTGCAGGAACTGCGGTAAAGAGTTGGCCGACGGCGCCAAGTTCTGCGACGGGTGCGGGGCTCCCACCGACGCCGCCGGGGGCGGTTACGCTCCCGTAGCCCCGGCGCAACCGGCTCAAAACCCGATGGTCACCAATTTCACCGCGTCGCTCACCGGGATAGTTAAGGACCCGGAGGGCACCGTGAGGAAGGAGGCCCGGAGCGGGACTCTGGAGTGGGCTATCTTCGCGGGGATCTCACTTGTGACCTTCGCGCTCTCTATGGCGATCGGATTCAAGAAGGTCCTCGCCGCCGCGCTGTCCATTATGACGGGTTCGACCGCGTCGCTGCCGCTCTCCTTCGGCGGGATGTTGGGAATGAGCTTCCTCGTGGGGCTTATCGCCTTCGGGCTCCTGACCGCGGGCGTGTGGGTAGCGGCTAACTACGTGTTCAAGACCCAGGTGTCCTTCCCGCAGGCGCTCAATATGGTAGGCGTCGCGTCTCTGCCGTTCTCAGCCGCGTGCATCGTCAATATGTTGGCCGGGCTGCTCTGGGGTCCTCTCGCCGTCGTGTTCTTCGGAGTAGGCGCGGCGATGAGCGCAGTCCTGCTGTACGAGGGCTTCAAGGAGTACGCCGGCGAGAAAAGCCCGTTCTTGATGTTCTTAGCCGTAGTGGGCGTGACGGTGCTCCTCACCGTGATAATAGCCTACTTCCTGTTCCAGGTGGTGGGCAAGTCCTCCCTCGAGAACGCGGTTATGGAGGGGCTCGGGAACGCTTTCGGCAACGCCCTCGGCGGTCTCGCGGACCTGTTTTAGCCGACTATTTGAAGTAAAGCGCGCAAAGGGGCGGGGAGAATGCCGGAGGTTGAAGTGGAAGAAAACGGAGCGCGGGGCGGGGACTCCGCCGCTACGGGCGAGGCGCCGACCTCCGAAAAAGGCTCCTTCCCCGTCGGTTCGCTTCTTCAAAAGCTTAGCAAAATCAACCTCCCGGTAAACTTTCGCCCCGTGACTTTCCTCTGCCTTGCGGCCGCCGCCGTTCTCTGGCTCACAGCCCCGTTCTGCGCGACCGAGGGCTCGCAGGTGTTGGAAGGCTACCAACCCTCCGCGCTGATGACGCTGGTACGCTACGAGGGCGTGACAGACGCGTTTATAGTCGCCGTCGGCACCGCGGCGGGGATAACCCTTTGCCTCGTCTTCAACCTGCTGCGGCTCAACACCCTGACGCGGGTGTTCTCCATTCTCTCGATCGCGGTCTTAGCTATCTACCTGTTCGACATCATACCCGTAATGTCGCGGGGCGGGATAAACCTCTTCGACATCGCGGGCGTCGGGTACTTCCTGATGGCGGCGCTCTTTCTCGCCGCGGCTATCACCAGCCGCAAGGCAAGCCGGACCGAGCGGTCGGGCGAGCTGACCTCCCCCCTGCTAAAAAGATAATTATTGGCTAATTGCATTCCCCGCTTCTCCTCCTCGAGAGGCGGGGCTTTTTGCGCGTTGATAACTCTGCGCGCGGGGAAATATCCCGCATAATCCGTGAAAATCTTGAAAATTCCCCCCTTGACAAACGGACTATAAAGGATATAATGTATATATGAGCAAATGTTCATATATCAAATCAAAGGTGACGCACGATGAATGAAGAGACTGCGGTAAGGGAATTGGCCGACTCGGCGGAGGACGAGCCGCTGGGCGCGCAGGGGGATATGCCGCTTTGCGAGGAGAACGAGCTTCACTCCGAAAACATCAGCCGCGCGAGGGAGAACCTTCCCGCCGAGGAGGACATCTACGACGCGGCGGAGCTGTTCAAAGTGTTCGGCGACTCCACGCGTATGAAGATTATGTACCTGCTTCTCGCGAACGAGCTGTGCGTGTGCGACATCGCTGAGATCCTCGGCGTATCGCAGTCGGCGGTCTCTCACCAGCTGCGCGTGCTCAAGCAGAGCCGGCTTATCAGGTGCCGCCGCCGGGGGCGGAGCGTCTTCTACTCCCCCGCCGACGATCACGTCCGCATTATATTAAATAACGGTATGGAGCATATCAAAGAGTAAAGGAGCGAAATTTATGCTTAAGAAGTTCAGATTGCAGGGTCTCGACTGCGCCCACTGCGCGGAAAAAATCGAGCGCGCCGTGAGCAAAATCCCGGGTGTGCATTCCGCCGAGGTGGTGTTCGTGACGGGTCGGCTCCTCATCGACACGGACGAGGGCGACTTCCCCGCCGTGTTGGAACAGGCAAAAAAAATTATCTCAAGGGTTGAAAAAGACTGCGTCATAACGGGCGCGCTATGAAAAGGAGCGTCATAATCAGGCTCGCGGTCTCGGCGGCGCTCTTCGCGGGAGCCTACACCGTCCCGGCTAAATGGCGGTTTATCCCCTTTTTGGCGGCGTATGTCACGGTGGGGTACGACGTGGTGTGGAGCGGCATAACGCACATTTTCCGGGGGCACGTACTGGACGAGAACTTCTTAATGACTGTCTCCTCCGTGGCGGCGCTTTGCATTAAGGAGTACCCCGAGGCGGTCGCGATTCTATTCTTCTACCAGGTTGGCGAGCTGTTCCAGAGCTACGCGGTGGCGCGCTCGCGGCGGTCGGTAGCGGACCTGATGAACCTTCGCCCGGAAACGGTCCGCGTAATACGGGGGGGCGAAACCGTAAAAGTCCCGCCGGAAGAGGTCGAGGCGGGCGAGGTGTTCGAAGTACGCGCCGGGGAGTCGGTGGCGCTTGACGGCACGGTCGTGAGCGGCTCTGGAAGCGTGGATACCGCGTCGGTAAGCGGGGAGGCGATGCCGATAGATGTCGCGCCGGGCAGCGCGGTCGTGAGCGGCTCGGTGAACCGCGACGGAGCGCTCGGCATTCGCGCCGATAAAACTTACGAAAACTCCACCGTGGCGAAAATCCTGGAGCTTGTGGAGGACGCGGCGGAGCGGAAAGCCCCCTCGGAACGGTTCATCACACGGTTTTCGCGGGTCTACACGCCCGTGGTGGTGGGGCTCGCCGTGCTGATAGCCGCGGTGCCGACCGTTATTTGGGGGAACTTCACCGAGTGGCTGCGCCGCGCGGTGACCTTCCTCGTGGTGTCCTGCCCCTGCGCGCTCGTGGTGTCGGTGCCGTTGGCTTTCTTCGGAGGGATTGGGGCCGCCAGCAGGAAAGGGATACTCATCAAGGGCGGGGATTTCTTAGAGAAACTACCCAAAATCAAAACAGTAGCGTTCGACAAAACCGGCACATTAACCAAAGGGAGCTTCTCGGTTAAAGAGCTTTGCCCGGCGGAGGGCGTCTCGCCCGAAGAGTTGGCGCTCACTCTCGGCTCGGCGGAGCGGCTCTCCACCCACCCCGTAGCGGCGGCGTTTAGGGGTCGGCAGGCGGCCGACACGGCGGATATATCAGACTTCCGGGAAACCGGGGGCAAGGGGGTATACGCCAGGGTCGCGGGCGAAGATTGTCTCGCCGGCAAAAAGGAATGGCTCGTGGAGAACGGGGTTGCCGTGCCGGGCGGCTCGCCCTCCGCTACGGCGGTATACGCCGCTAAATCGGGCAGGTATTTGGGGTACGCCACGCTCGGCGACACGGTCAAGCCCGAGGCGAGAGAAACGGTCGGCCGGCTGAACGGCGCGGGCCTCTCAACCGTAATGCTCACCGGAGACGGCGAGGCGGCGGCACGGGAGGTCGCGGAAGCGGTCGGCGTCTCGCGGGTGAAGAGCGGGCTGCTCCCACAGGATAAGAGCGCGGCGGTGGAGGAGCTTCGCGGGAGCGGCCCCGTGATGTTCGCGGGCGACGGAATAAACGACGCGCCGACGCTGATCACGGCGGACATCGGGGTCTCGATGGGCTCGCTCGGCTCCGACGCGGCGGTGGAGGCATCCGACATAGTGATTATGAACGACGATCTTTCCAAAATCCCGGAGGCATTCCGCCTGTCGCGGCGTACCGTGAGAAAAGTCCGGGTAAACATAGTGGGCGCGCTCGCGGTCAAAGCGATTGTGCTGGTGCTCGGCGCCTTGGGGCTGGTCGGAGCGCCCGTAGCGGTCTTCGCGGACGTGGGAGTGATGATTCTGGCGGTGATAAACGCGCTAGCGTAACAGGTTGGGTTTGCTTCACGGGCAGCTCGAATGTTCCGGAGGCTTTCGCCCCGACTGTTTGGGGGCGAACCGGTCTGTTCCCTACCGGGAGGAAACCTGAGTGGTTTTCTTTAGTTATTGACGTTTTTCTTTTCCTCTCTCCCCGCGGCAACATACCGGAAGAACGGGAGAGAGGCAAAAGAAAAGCTTCGTAAAAGAAAAGGAGCTCACGCGCTATACCCTCACCGAGCTGTTCCGGCAGCTCGCAGCCGAAAGGCCGAGTGGTTCCCGAGAGCTATCAGGTGACGCCCCTCGCTGGGTGGTTACGGGGTAGCCGCCACCTGTACCGTTGCCCTTGCGGTCGCTGACGCGGGGATAGCCCGGAGGTCCCGCCGGCGCCGGCTCCGGAACCCCGCCGGGGTCATTCAGGGCTCGCCGAGCCCGGTACAAAAGGCTCGCCGGTTTGGGGGCGGCTCGCCGCTGTCGAGTTAGGCTCAGCGCTTTCGGGTAACTTTTGCCTGGCGGCTCGGGCGGCTCGCAGCTGTCGTTCGGGGCCCGGCGCTTCCGGGTAGCCTTTGCCCGCCGGTCGGGGAGGCTCGCAGATGTATAGAGGGTCCCTACCGGGGAAACCCGGAGGTTCGCGGGTAAAAGAGCGGCTTTGCGGTGCCGGTAGCTTGTTTGGCTCCGCCCGTCCCGTTGCTTTCTTCTCGCTGACGCGAGGGCAGTTTGCTTTCTCCCCGGCTGCGCCGAGGGGAACATTTGTCCGCTTTTCTTCTCTGCGCCGACGGGCGCGGCTTCGTCGTCGCAAGTTCCA